>NZ_CALMYY010000035.1 GCF_937873725.1 uncultured Dietzia sp. | reverse complement strand
TGCGCCACCCCCGGCTTGCGCCTCCCCCGGCTTGCGCCTCCCCCGGCTTGCGCTGGCTGAATGCTCGGAAAACCCGGGGTCGTGCTGGGCGAATGGACCATTCCCCCAGCGCACCCCGGAGGGCCAGCGCACCCCGGAGGGCCAGCGCACGCCGGAGGGCCAGCGCACGCTGGAGGGCGGCGCACGCCGGCGGGGCGGCGGCGTCCTAGGCCTCCGGGTCGGTCACCAGGATCGGCCCCTCGGGCTTCCACCACCCCCAGCGGGTCGCGGTCGCGGTCGTCACCTGCGCCGGCGTGGGCGGATCGACCTGGTAGGTCCCGAGCGGGGTGTACGCCTCGATCGAGCCCCAGTCGCGGTTCCAGTCGTGGCGCAGGTACGAGGGGATCGTCCGCGCACGCTGCGCGGTCTCGATCCACCCGAGCGGACCACCGGACTCGTAGGACTGCCAGGTGCTCGTCGCGCTGACGGCCAGCGGGCGATCCGGGAGGATCCGGAACTCCGGGAGCTCGGCGACGCCCGCGTAGTGGGAGAACGGCCGCTGGCACGGGAACTGCAGGCTCACCGCCCAGTCCAGCAGGACGGGCGCCTCCGAACCGACCAGCTCCTGGAGCGTGACGAGCTCGGGCGCGCGCGGCGGGGTGATGGCGGCCCACTGGTCGGGGGTCAGGTCGCCGTCGTCGACCCGGATCCGCATGACGTCCGCGTCGGCGGGCACATCCTTCATGTCGACCCGGAGGTTCCGCCACGTCGGGGCGGGGCCGATGTCGAACGGGGTGACGGGGGCGCCGACCGGGTCCGCGTTCGGGCCGCCGGTCGCGCGACCGAACTCCACGACGACCTCCTGCCCGTATTTGTACAGGCCGTCGGCGTCGTACCGGCCGATCCGGCCCGCGGCGGAGATCACCAGGAGCGGGTGCGTCTCGCGGTTCTCGGGCAGCCGGTACCAGCCGGTCTCCAGGTTGGCCTCGCGCTGCGGGCCCACGAAGAACGACCCGAGCACCGGGGTGGTGGCCGGATCGAGCCCGAAGGGCAGGGCGACCGTCGAGGAGTTGACACCTTCCGTGCCGCGGCCGCCGCCGGTGCCCGCGCTCTCGCCAGTGTTGACCGAGGGGCCGCCGCCGGGTTCCTGCGTGGTGTTGGCGGCACCCGGGTCGCCGACGACCGCGTCCGCGGACAGGTCGGGCGCGACGCCGTTCGGGGAGAACCCGGTGTTCTCGCCGGCGTCGAGCGCGGCCGCCCTGGCGGCGGGGTCGATCGACCCGTCCGGCCTCGGGGTGGCGGCGAGCGGGGTGAGCATGCCGTCATTGGCGTCCGGCTCCACCAGGACGCGGTCGGCGAGCATGCAGGGGTTCCCGGCGAGGGCGGAGAGGTTGCCCGCACTCACCGTGTAGGCGGGGTACTGCTTGAGGACGCCCTTGGCGAAGGAGGCCAGGGAGAACACGACGAGCAGGCCCGCGACCACGGCGATCGGAGCCGCGGCGACGGTGCGCATGCGCCGGCGCCCCTCTGACGTCCTGGGGGCCTGGGTCCCGGTGTAGTCCTGCCGGAGGTGCTGCCAGGCGGCGTACGCGAACGTCAGCACCGCGAGCGCCAGCAGCACGGTGGCGGCATCGATCCCGCGGACGCTGGGCGCCTTGTCCCACCAGGGGATGCCGTAGCTCGACACGTACCACCAGCCGTTGGGTCCGGCGAAGGCCAGGGCGAGCACCACGAGGATCACGCCGAGGAACACCGTGCGGTTGCGCGCCGAGCGGACGGCGGAGGCGGAGATCGCCATCGCGCCGAGCGCGGCGATGGCGGCGCCGATCCCCGCGTAGACACCGAAGTGGTGGGTCCACTTGGTAGGGGAGAACATCATGAAGAACGCGGTGCCCACCACCACGCCGACCAGTCGCCAGACGGGGCCCGAGGCCGCACCCGGGACCTTGCCCCGGCGCAGCAGGGTGCCGATGACCATGATGAGGCACAGCATGACCAGGAGGACCGGCAGGCGGCGCGACAGCGACCCGTCGACCGTCGGGATCATGAGGTAGTAGTAGCGGACGAACTCCTCGAACCAGTTGAGGTTGGGTCCGATCGCGCCCCGGACCCGGATCGCCTCGAGCACCGAGGCCAGGGACTGGATGCCGAAGACGCTGATGAGCACCATCGTCCCGGACGCCAGCACGGGCGCGACGAGCGCGAGGCGGGACCCGACCTCGCGCCCGCGCACCACCACCGTGCGCAGGACCGGCCGCAGTCCCATGATGAGCGCGGCCACGGCCATCAGGCCGGTGGGGCCGGTGGCCAGGGAGAACGAGGCGATGATCACCGCGACCGCGAACGGCAACATCCGCCGGGTGGCGATCGCCCGCTCCACCGAGGTCCAGGTGAGCAGCGCGCCGAGCGCGATCACGGGCTCGGGCCGCAACCCGTTGTTGAAGGCCATCCAGAACGCCAGGAACACGGCGGCGGCGCTCCACACCACCACCGGGGTGGTGCGCGCGGCGCGGCCGAGGCGGGGCAGGACCTCCCGGCTGATGACCAGCCAGCACAGGATCGCGGCGATGAGGGCGGGCAGGCGCATCCACGGGCTCGCGGTGGACACGTGCGAGAACAGCGTCAGCAGGTCGTAGTAGGGGGAGCCGAACGGGGACTCGGGCACCCCGTACCAGCGGTAGTAGTTGGCCATGTACCCGGCGGGATCGGCGGCCCGGGCCATGGAGAGGATGTAGCCGTCGTCGGAGGTGTTGCCACCGACGAAGTGCCACACCCCGAGCGTGCCGATCACGGCCACGTCGGGCAGCCGGATCCTGAACCAGCCCCGGGGCAGGAAGCGGCGGGAGCGCCTGCCGTCGGTCTGGTCGAGCCCGTGCAGGGCCCACAGGGCCACCGCGGTGGCGAGCAGGCCGACCACGATCGCCGCCCACTTCAGGGCGGTGGGCTCGGTGGTGAAACGGGAGTCGACCTCGACCACCACGTCGAGCCCCTCGGGCGCGACCGTGTCGGAGGGCAGGTCGGTGTAGACGCCCACCACCATGGGCCGCAGGTCCTCGGCGTCGACGCGACGAGCCGCGCCGTCGATGCCCTCGAAGTCCGCCTCGACGTAGGTGGGGGCTGCGACCACGCGGAGCTGCGTGCAGTCGCCGGCCGCCACGGCGTCCCGAGGGGCGGAGACGATCACCCGGTTGCGGGAGACCACGTCCACGGTGTCCTCGGAGGCGCGGACGAACAGCGCCCGGTCGCCGGCCTCCTCGCCGCCGGCCGGGGCGGTGGACAGCAGGATCCCGCCGTCGGCCGGCAGGTCCCCGACCAGGCGGCACGGGACGGTGGCGGTGAACCGCTGCGGGGAGTGCGCCATCAACGGCGCGGTCACCGAGTTGACCGACCCGTTCTGCGGCCACTGGACCGTGGAGGTGGTCTGGGAGACCGGCAGGAACGGCAGGGAGAGGAAGCACAGGGTGCCCAGGAGGCCGCTGACGATGGCGACGAGGCGGAGCCTCGCGACACGGGCGTCGGCGGCGACCGGGCCGGAGGCTGCGGTGGAGTCTGACACGACGCCCGATTCTAGGCGACGATCAGTCGATCGGACCCGGTGTGGTCCAGCCCCACCTCACGGAACTGCCTCGGACGAGGTCCGCGGGGACCGCCCCGGGGTCGAGTGGCTCGAATCGCTGGAGCGAACCCCAGTCCCGGGACCAGTCGTGATCGAGGTAGGTCGGGACGGTCACGGCCTCCAGCGTCTGGGTGGTCCACAGGAGCGGGCCCCCGCCCGCCGCGCTCTGCCACCAGTTGGCGGCGGCCGAGGATTCGCGGTCGGCCAGGATCCGGTACGCGGGGATCTCGGCGACACCACCGTTGTGCACGAACGGGCGCTGACAGGGGAAGGCCAGGGCGACCACCCAGTCGATCAGCACCGGGTTGGTGTGGCCCACGACCTCGTCCAGGGTCCGCAGCCGCGGGTTCCGCGGCGGGGTCACGGCCAGCCACCAGTCGGGGTCGAGATTGGCGTCGCCGGCCACCACGCGCACGACCTCGGCGTCCTCCGGGATGTTCTCGAGGGGGATCCGGAGGTTGCGCCACGCGGGGGCCGGGCCGATGTCGAGGGGGGTCATGGATCCCATGACCTCGAGGTCGGTGGGGCCCGAGGCCCCGACCCGTCCGGGGCGCCCGTACTCGATCCGGAGGTCGCCCGGGCCGATGCGGCCGGCGGCGGCCATGACCAGCAGCGGGCGGTTGGGGCTGCGGGCGGGGAGGCGGTACCAGGCGGAGGTGAGCTCGGCGGCCACCTGCGGCCCGCGCCGGTAGGACCCGAGGACCGGGGTGGTGTCGGGGTCGAGGCCGAAGGGGAGGGCGACGGTGGAGCCGTTGACGGTGACGGCGCCCCGGCCGCCGGTGGTGCCCGCGTCGACCCCGTCCTCGGGGTCGCGTTCGCCGGTCTCCGACTGGGCGAGGGAGCCGGAGGGCTCCGCGCTGTCGACGGTGATCGAGTCGGGCAGGCCGTTGGGGGCGAAGCCGTTGACCGCCCCGGCGCCGAGGGAGATCTCCGGCCCGGCGCCGATGGCGCTGAGCAGGCCGTCGTTGGAGTCCTCCTCGACCAGGACCGAGTCGGCCAGCGAGCACGGCTCCCCCGCGAGGGCCCGCATGTTGGCGCGTCCGACCGTGTAGGCGGGGGTCTGGACGAACACCGCGGTGACGGCGGAGACGAGCTCGAAGATCACCACCGAGAACGCCACCACCGTCAGCGGGGCACCGTCGATGCCCGGGCCGCGACCCGAATCGGCCCGGCGCCGGTCGCGCGTGCGCGCGGCGGGGGTGTCGGTGTCCGTGCGGCGGAAGGGCAGGAGGCGGGAGAGTCGGCGCGATGCCGCACCGTCGGGCGAGTCGGGGAGGATCCCGGCGTGGATGAGCCCGGCGATCAGCAGGCACCCGAAGCCGCCGATGAACGCGAGGTACTGGACCTGGACGCCCAGCACCTCGGGGAACGAGTCGGAGAAGGGGATGCCGTAGTCGGAGACGTACCACCAGGTGTTGTCGGTGGCGGTGGACAGGCCCACGACGAGGCACAGCGCGGCCCCGACCAGCCAGCGACTCCGCCGGAGCGAGACGGTCGAGGACCGGAGGGCGATCACGGCGAGGACCGCCAGCGCCCCGGCCAGCCCGGCGAAGACCCCGAAGTGGTGGGTCCATTTGGTCGGGGTGAACACCAGGAACAGCAGCGAGCCGGCGATCACGCCGATCAGCCGGCGGGACGGGCCGGCGGCCGCACCGGGGATGCGGCCCCGGCGCAACATCACGGCCGTGACCAGCGCGAGGCACATGAGCATGAGCAGCACCGGGAACCGCCGCGCCACCCCGCCGTCGGCGGACACCCCGAACAACGCCTCCCAGCGGTCCTTCTCCCCGTACCAGGGCAGGCTGGGGCCGAGCTCGGTGCGGATGCGGGTGGCCTCGAGGACCGTGGCCAGCGTCTGGTCGGCGAACACCGTGTACAGCAGGGCGAGCCCGACCGCCAGCACCGGGCCGAGGATCGGCGCCCAGCCGATCACCAGCGCCCGCCTGCGGACCATGCGAATGAACTCGCGGGCACCGGCGGCCAGCGCCGCCACGCACATGAGGCCGGTGGGCCCGGCGCCGAGGGAGAACGCGGCCACCCCGATCGCGGCGACGCCCGGCACGAGCCGGCGGGTGGCGATCGATCTCTCGACCAGCGACCACGTGAGCAGGGCGCCGAGCGCGATGATCGGCTCGGGCCGCAGCCCGTTGTTGAACGCCATCCAGAAGGCCAGGAACACGGCGGCGCCGGTCCAGCGCGGCCGGCGCCAGGTCCGGGCGAGCCGACCCAGCCGCGGGACCACCTCCCGGCTGATGATGAGCCACGACAGGATCCCGCACAGCAGGGTCGGCAGACGCATCCACGGGCTCGCGGTGGACACCTCGGCGAACACCCGCAGGATCTCGTAGTACCACCCCACCGGCGACTCGGGGGAACCCAGCCAGCGGAAGTAGTTGGACATGTACCCGCTGGGTCCGGCGGACCGGGCCATGGTGAGCAGGTAGCCGTCGTCCGAGGTGTTGGCACCCACCAGGTGCCAGAAGCCCAGGACCCCGATCACCACCCCGTCGACACCCGACAACCGGGTCCACGAGCGGGGCACGAACCGGCGGTCGGAGCGGCCGTCGATCCCGTCGAGCCGGTGCAGGAGGAGGACCGAGGCGATGGTCGCCAGGACGCCCAGCACCATGAGGACCAGCTTGAGGGCCGTGGGGCTGGAGGAGTAGCGGGAGTCGACGGTGACCTCCACCGTCGCCGCGCCCAGCCCGTCCGGCGCGGTGGCCGGGGTGAGGTCGGTGAACACGCCCGTGACCTGCGGTCGCATGGTGCCGGGGAGGGCGGCGCGGACCGGGTCCTCCGAGTCCGCGGAGTCGGTGTCCACGGTGTCGGGGTCCGCGGTGTCGGGGTCAGCGAGCCCGGTCAGCTCGGCCAGCAGGATCCCGGTCTCGGCGCGCACGTGCAGCGACTCGCAGTCCGGGTCGCGCAGCGTGGACAGCGGCACCGAGAGCAGGGTGAGGTTGCGGACCACCACCTCGATCGCGGGCTCGGCGGCGGCACCCGTGGACCGCTGCACCACGAGCCCGTCGGATATCCGCCCCGGCGCCCCCTCGGGCAGCGTCGAGAACACGACGGTGTTCGGGGGAACCTCCGCGAGCGGGGCGCAGGGGGCGGTGATCGTGAGGTCTAGCGGGCGGCCGGAGACGAGCGGTGCCGTGACGGAGGTGAAGTCCGGTCCCGCGGACCACCGCACCTCGGTCGTGTCCTGGTGGACGGGCAGGAACCCCGCGAGGACCGCCAGGAACGCGCCGAGGAACCCGGTGATCACCGCCAGCCGGCGGTCCCGGTCCATCCCCGGGTAGGGGTGCAGCCCGAGAGGTCGCTCACCGCCCGGGCGCGAGCCCGCCTCGTCGTCGTCGCCGGTCGCGGTTCCCGCCCCCCGCGTCGTCACCGCCTCATCCCCGCACCACGATCACGGCAAACGGGCCCACGTCGTGGACCTCGAAGTGGGGGCCGTCCACGGCCCCGGCGGGGATGGTGACGCCGAAGCGCCGGACGTTGGGGTCGTTGGGGTAGGTGTCCTCGGCCAGGCGCAGCGCGTACCCGGAACCGGAGGGGCGGGCGAGGATCGCGTCCGGGCGGCGCCACGGGGTCTCGGACATCAGGGCGAAGAGCTCGTCGCCGCTGGAGGCGTCCTCCCAGCCGAGCATGGCCTCGTTGCGCTCGGCGTACCGCCCGAGGGGGTTGGCGTAGTGGCTGGTGACGGCCTGGTAGGCCAGGTAGGGGTGGTAGGCCAGGAACGCGTCGGCGGTGCTGACGACGACGAGGTCGGTCCGGTCGCGGCCCGGGAACGCCTCCAGGATGACCCGGTCGACCTCCGCGTAGTGGGACTCCGGCCCGGGCGGGTAGCGGTCCGCGCGCATCCCGTCGCCGTCGGTGTCAGTGTAGGCCAGCCGGATCTCCTCGTGCAGGTGATCGGGGATGGACTGGGCGTGGGCCAGGCCGGCGATCGTCGCCAGGACGCCCACCACCGCGGCGGCCCGGCGGCGGCGGTCGAGGGCCTCGGCGACCGGTCGCTCCGTCCCGGCCTGGCGCCCGGCGGCGCGGACGGCGAGCCCGGCCAGGTCCGCGAGCGCGAACACCCCGGCCACCGCGAGCAGCAGGATGAGCACCGGCTCGAGCCGGAATCCCAGCATGGTGGTGCCGAGCACGGTCACGGCCATGGAGGCCAGGCACCACAGGTAGACGGCCACCACGCCCAGGCCCAGGGCCTGGGCCCGACGGGAGGTCCGCGCGCGGGCGACGATCCACACCAGGCCCGCCAGGCACACCCAGCCGGTGAGGCCGCCGGCCGCCATGGGCAGCGGGAGGCGGGCGCCGGAGTCGGGGAGGTAGTGCAGCGCGGTGCCGGAGTCGGCCGGGGCGCCCCGGAGCGAGGCGATCAGATAGGGCGCCCACACGATCAGTGCGATGGCGCTCGAGCCGACCCCGATCGCCGCGAGCCGGGCGGCGGGAAGCCACAGTGGTAACGACGACCGCGGGAACGGGCCCGGACCGGCGCTCCCGCCCCGTCGGCGGAGCAGCGCGCCGACGGTGGCGACCGCCGCCATGAGCACCACCGTCCCCGCCGCGAGGCCCGTGTACAGCGTGTACGTGCTGGCGGAGGCCCCGAGGAAGAGGGTCGTGGCCACGGTCGCGCCGCGGCCTCCGTGGCGGGTGGTCGGGGCCACCGCGTGCCAGGCGAGGATCAGGACGGGCGGGAGGAACAGCGCCACCACCGCGCCGTAGGGCTCCGGGCTGGCGTAGGCCAACATGAGGGAGGTCGAGACGACGCCGACGACCGCTCCGAGGTCGGTGCGCAGCAGGCGGGTCCACAGCACGGTCACGAGAGCGGCGGCGACGGCCAGCGAGAGGATCGACCACGGCTTGAACGCCGCCCACCCCTCGAGCCCCGTCGCGTTGGCGAACCGCCCGCCCAGCCAGAACCACGCCGACGGGTAGAACGACGGCAGGTCCGCGTAGGCCATGTCCGGCAGGCCGAGCGAGGTGGCCGAGCGGCCGAGGAACTGGGTGCGGAACTCCTGGTCCACGCTCACCCCGTGCAGGTACAGGCGCGAGGCGGCGAGCGGGATCCCCAGCGTGGAGGCCACCAGCAGCGCCGACCCGGTGGGGGCGGCGAGCTTGCCCAGCCGGACCAGCGCGGGCCGGCCGCCGGGACGCTCGCCGGCCCGGGTGCCGAGCACCCCGGCGACGACCAGGGCGAACGCCGCGCTCTGGCCCACCACGGTGAGCGCCCGGAGGACGTTGGAGTTGCCGTAGGCGGGGAAGGAGACGAGGGAGAACCCCACCAGCACGACCGCGGGCACCGCCGCGGCGAGCAGCGCCGCCGCGCCCGCCAGGCCGAGCCCCCGGAGCGCCACCGGCATGCTCAGAAGGGGAGCTTGCGGAAGATCGGGCGCGGCACGAGGGTGAGCACGGCCATGACCCCGCCGAACGCGGCCGGGGCGAAGACCGCGCCCCTGCCCGCACCCGAGTACTTCACCGCGATGCGAGCCACCTCGTCCTTGTTGATGGTCAGCGGCGCCTCCTTGACGTGCGCCGACATGCGGGTGCGGACCTGCCCGGGGCGGATCACCAGGACGTCGACACCGTGCTCGTCGAGCGCGTAGCCCAGACCCGTGTAGAAGGAGTCGAGGCCGGCCTTGGTGGAGCCGTAGACGAAGTTGGAGCGGCGGGCACGCAGCCCGGCGGCCGAGCTCATGGCGATGATCCGGCCGTAGCCCTGCGCCTTCATCCGCTCCGCGAGCAGGACGCCCACCGAGACGGCGCCGGTGTAGTTGATCTGCGCGATCTGCACGGCCTTGCGCTGGTCGGACCAGAGTTCCTCGTTCTCCCCGAGCAGGCCGAACGCCACGATCGCCACGTCCACGTCACCGCCGGAGAAGATCTGCTCGAAGGCGGCCGGGTGGGTGTCGGTGGCGGCGGCGTCGAAGTCGACCACCTCGACGGCGGTCGCCCCGGCGGCCGTCATCTCGGCGCGCGCGTCCTCGACCCCCGGGTCGCCGGGCAGGCAGGCCAGCACCACGCGCATCGGGCCCTGCTGGAGGTACTCCCCGCAGATGGCCAGGCCGATCTCGGAGGTGCCTCCGAGCAGTAGCAGGGTCTGTGGGACTCCGACGGCGTTGATCATGGGCAGGAGTCTACCGAGGGGGTCCGACGGTCAACCCTTCAGCGGGCTGTAGAAGACCAGTCCGTTCCCGGAGACGTCGTACACCACCGCCCTGCGCTCGTGCGCGTCGTCGGACGGGGGCCGGAGGATCGCCCCGCCGGCCGCCTCGACCGCGGCGGCCGCCGCGTCGACGTCCGCTGTCTTGATGCCCACCACCACCTGGCCGGGGATGGGATGGTCGACCGCGGTCGCCAGCGCCAGGGTCACGGACCCGCCGTCGAGCGCGGCGAAGTGGGTGCCGTCCCGGAACTTCACCGTCATCCCCAGCGACTCGTAGAACGCGATCGAGGCGTCCAGATCCTCGGTGCTGAGCATGATCATCCGGACGTCGTGGTCGGACATGGTCCTGCCTCTCGTGGTGGTGCTTCTCGGGTCGCGGTGGTCACCCGAGCGGCGGGTAGTAGGTGAAGGCGACCTCGATCGTCGACGGATCGTCGTCGAACGTGCAGCGGGAGTAGATGCCGTAGGCGCGCCCGGGGATCAACGACTTCATCCAGGTGAAGCCGGTCCCGGCGGCGACGTGGACCGGCGCATCGACCTCCTTCACGGCCCCGATCTGCGAGTCGGCGACGTCCACGACGAACCTGGCCAGGGGCGGGATGCCCGCCGCCGCGGTGGCAGCCTGCTGCATCAACTGGACGGCCCCGGGGTCCGCATGCTTGAACTCGCAGTGTTGGCCCGACCTGGTCCGGTTGGTGTACGTGACCGGCATCGCCTTGCCGCTCGGCACCCAGGTGAGGGTCGAGGGCCCGCCGATGACGGCGGAGGGCAGGGCCTCCAGGCTGTCGGTGATCGGGTCGGCGCCCGCCACGCCCGCCCCCGCGCAGGCGAGCGTGACGGCGGCTGCGGCGGCCACAGCGAGAGCGGACGTGGTGCGACGGATCATGGCGTTCTCCGAGGGCAGATCGGGCGACCCGCGCCGCCCGGAGGTGGTCCCATTGTGCGCCGGTCCACCAACGATGTAAAGACGCTTATCCGTGCCGTTAGATGGGCGGGAGGCGGGATCGCGGCGGGTCAGAGCAGCTCGAGGCGGCGGCCCATGTCGGAGACGAACACCCCGTTGGGGTCGATTCCCCGGCGGGTCGAGATCCACGAGTCGATCTCCGGGTACATCGCGTGGAAACGCTCGGCCGGGACCCGCGAGTCCTTGGCCGTGTAGAGCCGGCCGCCCATCGACATGACCTTGGCGTCGAGCTCGTTGACGAACGCGTTGAGCCGGTCGTTGATGGGGAAGTCGACGCACACGTTCCAGCCCTCCAGCGGGAAGGACAGCGGGGCCTGGTTGCCGGGGCCGAAGAGCTTGAACACGTTGAGGAACGAGTAGTGGCCCGAGCGCTGGATGTCGCCGATGATCTCCTTGAACCCGTCGACCGCGCCGGGCGGGACGATGAACTGGTACTGCAGGAAACCGTGCGATCCGTACGCCCGGTTCCACTCGCCGAAGAGATCGAGCATGTGATAGAAGGCCGGCAGCGTCTTGATCTGGTTCCTCGAGGTGCCGCCCAGGCGGTAGTAGACCTCGCCGATGGGGCCGAAGGTGTACTTGTTGGCCAACCCGTTGGGGAACACGTCCGGGAACGTGACCAGGGGCTTGGCGTTCATCGCCAGCGGGTCCCTGGCGAGCTTGGGGGCGTACTCCTCGAGCTGCGCCAGCGTGGCGAGGGACCCGCGGGAGACCGCGGCCCGGCCGAGCTTCGGCGGCGCGCTGATCGCGTCGAACCACGCGGAGGAGTAGGTGTACTTCGACTCGGAGCCGTCGGTGTGCAGGGCGATGGTCTCGTCGAGGGAGGCCGTCTGATCGGAGTCCGCGAGGAAGAAGGCCGTCTCGGTGCGGGTCATGGCGATCCACACCTTGAGGATGATGCCGGTGAGGCCGTTGCCGCCCACGGTGGCCCAGAACAGGGTGCCCTCCGGGTCGTCGGACGTCCCGCCGGGCTCCAGGGTGAGGACCCGGCCGTCCGCGACGAGCAGTTCCATCCGGGAGACGTGGTTGCCGAAGGACCCGGCCGAGTGGTGGTTCTTGCCGTGGATGTCGTGGCCGATCGCGCCGCCGACGGTCACCTGACGCGTGCCCGGCAGCACCGGCACCCACAGCCCGAACGGCAGCGCGGCCCGCATGAGCTGGTCGAGGTTGACGCCGGCGTCGACCACCGCGAGCGCCTTCTCCGCACTGAGCTCGTGGATGCGGTTGAAGCGACTCATGTCCACGACGAGCCCGCCGGAGTTCTGGGCGCTGTCGCCGTACGAGCGACCGAGCCCCCGGGCCACCACGCCGCGCCGCAGGTGCGCGGGGCTGGAGGCGTTGGCGTCGTTCACCGCGGCGACGGCGGCGGCGATCTCCTCCACCGAGCGTGGGGTGAGCACGTGGCTCATGGCCGGCGAGGTGCGTCCCCAGCCGGTGAGGCGCTTGAGTTCGGTGTCCAGCGAGGACGGGGCCGGGGCGGAGTTCTGGGCGGTGCTCACGCAGTCGAGGTTACCGCCCCGGGCCCGCCGGCCGACGATCCCCCGCGTCACCCGCGCCGCACCCCCGGGGTGCGCTGCCTCTCTGGTCCGTTCGCCCAGCGCGGGTGCCGGATTTCCGCGCACTCGGCCAGCGCAAGTCGAAGTGACACGAGTCGACTGGGTGCACGGCGGTGGGGCGCACGTCGACATTCGCGGTCACGAGCGGCACCCCGAGGTGAACGCCCGCCCGCGGGCCCGGTCGTCGACCCAGTCGAGGGCCGGGCCGACGGCGGTGTACGCGGCGGTGACGTGTTCGCCCGCCACGGGCGTGTACTCGACGTCGGCCCCCGCAGCGCACCACTCGGCGGCCAGTCGGCGGGCCGTCCACGCGGGGATGTGGCGATCGCCGGGCCCCTGCTCGGAGCCGGGGGCCGGCCCGATCGGGACCACCGCGTCGCCGTTCCAGACCTGCACCGGACCGGTGGGGACCTCGCGTGGGTCGGCACCGTGGGCCGGATCGGGGCGGCCGAGCCGATTGCGGGCCATGATCCTCAGGACGGTGGGGTCGGTGCGCGGGTCGACGTGGGTGAGCGCCGACAGCGGTGCCGGGACCAGGCCCCCGGCGGTGTTGGCGGCCGCGCACGAGTCACGGAGGCCGTGGGCCACCACGTCGCCGGTGTCGGAGAGCAGGGGGTACAGCTCGGGGTGCTCACGGGCCAGCCCCAGGACCGCGGCCCGGTAGAGGCCGGCCGCCACGGTCCCGTCCATCGTGTCGAACAGCTCGGCGTAGTCTGCGGGGACCCCGCCGAGCGACGAGCCGACCAGGACCCCGGTCAGTTCGGGGGCGTAGACCGGCTGAAGCTGGGCCGCCCAGCCCGTGGCGATCCCCCCACCCGAGTACCCCACCTGCACGACCCGGGAGTCCGCGAACAGGGGCCCGGCGTGCCCGGGCGGGACGAACCCGCGCGCGGCCCGGATCCCGTCCAGGACGGCCCGACCGTTGGCCCGCCCCGCCGCGTACGCGGCCCGGGGGCCCTCGAAGTCCGTCACCACCAGCCCGTACCCGCGTTCGGCCAGGATCTGCAGGTACGGGGGCATCTCCAGATTGAACTCGTGGAGCAGCGCGTACGACGGCATGCAGGTCAGCCCGAGCGAGTCGATCGTCGCGTTGAACGCGACCAGCGGACGCGGGCCCGGTCCGGACCACGGGGTGGCCGGCTCGATGATCGTGGAGACGATCTGCTGGGGGCGGTCGTGGGAGTCGGTGCTCTGGACGAGGACCTGCCAGCCGCGGCCGAAGTTGCGGACGTTGTGGGTCGGGATGGTCACCGGACGGGAGGCGAGGACGGTCCCGTGCGGCGTGGCGGGATCGACACCGGGCGGCGAGGAGTACCACGGGTCCGGCGACGGGCTGGGCAGGTACCGCGCCGGCGTGCGTTCGTGGGGCGGGACCGGCTGTAGCGCGGCCAGGGGGTGGGCAAGCGCCGGGACGGCGGCGGGGAGGCCGCCGAGCACGCAGGCCGCGGCGAGGGCTGCCGCCGCGATCGCGGTGCCGGGACGGAGGGGGCGTCGCGACCACATGGGTGAACGGTATCGCGACTTCGGGGCCGGCTCGGGAGATCCGATGGCACGGGTTCGCCCTCCCGGGGCCCGCGACTACGTAGGGTTCCCCGCGTGGGATCGACGATGATCGAGATCGGGCCGGCCCTCGCGGTGGCCGTCGTCCTGTTCGTGGTGATCGGCTCTGTGGCCGCGTGGGTGGGCAGGACCGGGCTGGAACGCGAGATCCCGTGGACCTCGATCCGTGCGGCGGTGCAACTGGTCCTCCTGGCGCTCGTGATCGGCTACGTGGCGGACCGACTGTGGCTGGTCGCGCTCTTCGCGGTGGTCATGGTGATCACCGCGTCGTGGGCGGCCGCCGGGCGACTGGCGCAGCGCAGCGACCCGCAGGCGCGGCGGGCCCGGGCCACGGTGCGCGACGCGCTCTGGTGCGCGGTCCCCGTCGCCCTGCCGCCGGTGCTCCTGGTGGCCGGGCTCATGGCGGCGGGCGTGGTGCGGCCCAACGGCCTGTCGATCATCCCCGTGGTGGGGATCTTCCTGGGGAACTCGATGGCGATCGTGGGGTTGGCCGGACGGCGCGCGCACGACGAGCTGGACAGTCGCCGCGGGGAGGTGGAGGCCGCGCTCTCCCTCGGCTTCACGCGGCAGCCCGCGCGGCTCATGGTGTGCCGCGAGGCCGCCGCGACCGCGCTCTCCCCGTCGCTGGACCAGACGCGGACCATCGGACTGGTGACCATCCCCGGCGCGTTCGTGGGAATGGTTCTCGGCGGCGCGGCGCCGTGGGAGGCGGGCGTGATGCAGCTGTTCGTCTCGACCGGGATCCTGGCCTGCGGCGCGATCGCGCTGGTGGTGACCACCGTGCTGGTGGCCGCCGACCGCCTGTGACTGCCGGGGGTCGGCGGCCGGGAGGGACGGGCCGGACTACGCGGAAACGCGGGTGGTGGGTGCGGAGAGGACCACGCGGCCGGTCGGGGTGCAGGACGGCGCGGCCGGGCGGCGGCTGGGCGTACGCAGCGGCGACGACTGCGGGATGGCCCGGCCGGTCGGCGTGTACGAGTAGGCGGTCGGCGCGTTGTTCAGGGCGGAGTTGCGGTACTGGGACATGGGGGTTCCTCCTGGTCGGATAGAGAGGAATCGACGAGGGCCCACCCACGGTGGGGACGACGATCTCGACTCTGATGCGTTGGTGGAGGCGACGGCGACTCACCCGGGGATCGGCGCGAACGTGGTGTTGTGGACGCCGTGTGGAGATGGGGTGGCCGGAACGGATCGCTCCCGCGGAATCGAACGCACTCGGCGGATACGCCGTTGACTGTTCGACCAGAAGCGCGCTGGTGTGCGCGCGATGGAAGAAGAATGCCACGTCACGGGCCGCGGGGCAAGTCGGCCGGGAGGCGATCTTCACGCGATCCACATACAGCGCCCGCCGATGCTTCACACCCGCGCGGTGGAATCGAGGTGTCGGGAAAAGCAGCACACGAGGCCCCATGACGGGGCCGGAACGAGGTGGGAACGATGAGGACTGACTCGAGGAAGACCATCCGGCGCTCGGTGACGGCGGTCGCGGCAGCGGGAGCGTTGGCATTCGCCGGTGCCGGGGGATACGCGCTGGCCGGGACCGACTGGCCCGCCCAGGAGGCCCGCATCGCGACAGTCGCCGACCAGGGGCCGAACGGGGGCCTGCAGGGTCGAGGCAACGGCCACGGTCATCAGGGCCAGGGCCAGGGCCAGGGCCAGGGCCAGCAGGGCCAGGCGCTCGCGGTCCCCGCGCCCGTCGGCACGTTGTCGGCGGAGGAGGCCGAGACGCTGTCGATGATGCGCGAGGAGGAGCGGCTCGCCCACGACCTCTACGTGGCGTTGGGTGAGGCGTGGCCGGACCGCCGCTTCGACAACATCTCCGCCGCCGAGACCAAGCACGGCGACGCGGTGGCCACCCTGCTCGCCAACCACGGCCTGCCCGATCCGACCGCCGGGTCCACCCCGGGCGTGTACGCCTACCCGGAGCTCCAGGCGCTCTACGACGGCTGGCTGGAGCGGGGCCTGACCTCCAAGTCCGAGGCGCTGGCCGTGGGCGCGGAGCTCGAGCGGCGCGACGTCGCCGACCTCGGGGCCGCGATGGCGGCCACCGACCAGCCCGATCTGGACGCCGTCTACGACCACCTCAGGGCAGGGTCGGAGAATCACCTCCGGGCGTTCGAGCGAGGCTGAACACGAAGGTGGATCCGTGGCCCGGGCCCCGGGAGCTGACCGTGAGGTCGCCCCCGTGGGCCCGGGCCAGTTGCCGTCCGATTGTGAGCCCGAGGCCGGAGCCCCCGGCGTGACCGCCGGGGCCGCGGTGGAACCGCTCGAAAACCCGGTCGGCGGACTCCGGTTCCAGGCCCAGGCCGGTGTCGGCGACGGTGATCTCCGCCCCGCCCGGGGTGGCCCGGACCGACACCGTGACCTCGCCACGCTCCGTGGCGGCCAGCGCGTTGACCACGAGGTTCTCCACCACCTGCGCGACGCGGTCGGGGTCCGCGACGACGTTCACCGCTCCGCTCGGCGGGTCCAGCCGCAGCTCGACCCCCGTCCCGCTGAACCGGGGGCGCAGGCGCTCGACGGTGCCGCCGACCAGCTCGTTCAGGTCGGTCTCCGTCGGGGCCAGCTCGAGCCGCCCCTCGCTGGCCCGCGACAGCGTGGACAGGTCCTCGGACAGTCGCCGGAGCCGGGAGCTCTCGGCGCGGACGTGCCCGAGCTCCTCCACACCGAACACGCCGTCGGAGATGCCCTCCACGTACCCGTCGATCACGGTCAGCGGCGTGCGCATCTCGTGGGCGACCTCGGCGATGAGGCGCATCCGGCGCTCCTCGGTCTCGGCGATGGCCCGGGCCAGGGTGCTCACGTCGTCGGCCAGGGCCGCGATCTCGCGCTCGGGGGGCCGGCTGATCCGACGGGTGTAGTCGCCGGCGGCGATCGCCGTGGTGGCGGCGCCGACCTCGGCGAGGGAGCGGAGCAGGCGGCGGCCCACCACCCGGGCCGCGAGGAGGGCGACCGCCACGCCGGCGAGCGCGCCCCACACGGTGGCGGTCGTGACGGCGTCGGCGACGACCGAGCGCAGGCCCGCCCCGGCCCCGGCCCCGCGCCCGCCCGGTCCGCCGGGCCGGAGGGAGTCGTCGAAGAGCATCGGCGCCGTCAGCCGGACCACCACGAGCACCACCACGACACCGGTCACCGCCACCGCGAGGTGCGAGAGGAACAGGCGGGCCCGCAGGGTGCGGATCATCGCGCGCCCCCGTGGCCCGCGGGCCGGAGGACCTTGTAGCCCGCGCCCCGGACCGTGGCGACGAACCGGGGCGCCGCCGGATCGTCCGCCAGGGCCCGCCGCAGCCCCCGGATGTGGACGTCGACCACCCGTTCGTCCCCGAAGTGCCCGTCCTCCCACACCGCGTCGAGCAGTTGCCGCCGGGTGAACACCTGCCCCGGGGCGGCCGCCATGGTGGCCAGCAGGTCGAACTCGATCGGGGTGAGCGGGACCGCCGCCCCGTCGACGGCGACCTCCCGGGCCCCGACGTCCACGGTGAGTCCGTCGAGCGTGAGCGGCGGCGCGCCGACCGGCCCCGCCTCACGCGCGCGGCGCAGGACGGCGCGGACGCGGGCGGTGACCTCGCGGGGGCTGAAGGGCTTGACCACGTAGTCGTCCGCCCCGGCCTCGAGGCCGATCAACCGATCGACCTCCTCGGCGCGGGCGGTCACCAGGATCACGTACACCGGGGAGACCGACCGCAGGTCGCGCAGCAGGTCCAGCCCGTTGCCGTCGGGCAGCCCGATGTCCAGCAGGACCAGGTCGACGGAGCCGACCCGTTCCCGGGCCTGGGCCGCGGTCCCGGCTTCGTCGACCACGAACCCGTCCGCCTCGAGGTATCCGCGCAGGACGCGGCGGATGTGGGGTTCGTCGTCCACCACCAGGACGCGGCGGGGGGCGGCGGGGTCGGCAGTGGTCACCCGCCCAGTGTCCCCCCCGGCGGTGCGTGGCGCGGGCGGGATCGGCGTGGAACTACCCTGGTCGAGTGACCTCACCCAGCGGCTCGGCATCCGACGGACCCGGGGCGGACCTCCCGGAGGATTCCGTCCTCGACTCCCTGCGCGGGGCGGTCGACCCCCTCGAGCCCCGCCACGAGTCCGACCCGGCCCACCCGACGGACCTCAAGACGCAGGTCATCCGGTTCTTCCTCACCGGCGTCCTGTCGGCGATCGTCGACTACGGCCTCCTCCAGCTGCTCAGGCTCGTCGGCCTGGACTACGGCACCGCCAAGGCGCTGTCCTTCGTCGCCGGCACGCTCACCGCCTACTCCGTCAACCGCCGGTGGACGTTCCGGGCCGAGCCGTCGCGCGCACGGTTCATCGCCACGATGGGGCTGTACGCGCTGATGTTCGGCGTGCAGTGGGGCCTGTTCATGGTGCTGACCCCGTGGTTCGTCGGCATGGACTGGACCGAGTTCTGGGCCACCACCGTCGCCTACGTCATCGCCCAGGGCGTCGCGACGGTCACCAACTTCATCGTCCAGCGGACCGTGATCTTCCGGGTCCGCTGAGCTCGATGCCCGCCCTGCTGCTCACGGCCGCGCTCGCGCTGCTCGTCCTGCCGGGCGCGGCGATCTGCCTGGCGGCGGGCGCCCGATGGCGGGAGGCGGTGGCGGCCGGGCCCGCCCTCACCCTGGCGGTGGTGGCGGTGGGCGCCGCGGTCACCTCGGCCGCCGACGTCCGCTGGGGCCCGGTCTCGGCCGGGGTGACGGCGCTCGTCGCGCTCGCCTGCGCGGCCGCCGTCGGCGTCGCGGGACGGGTGGGTGCCCGGGTGGCGCGCCGGCGGGCCGGGGGAGAGGGCCACGACGACGAGCCCGGCGGTCGCCGGCCGGGCCCGGGGGTGGGCGACCTCGTCGTCGTCGTCCTGGCCGCGGTCCCCGCCGTCCAGGTGCTCGTGGCGACCCGCGGGCTCACGGCGATCCCCCAGGGGTGGGACGCGATCTTCCACGGCGGCGCCACGCGGTTCATCGCCGAGACCGGGCGGGCCGGCGTCACCGACCTCGCCCCGGTGGGTCAGCCCGCCAACCCGCACTTCTTCTACCCGGACACCTATCACGCCCTCGCCGCGCTGCTGCTGGGCCTGCCCGGCGGCGCGCTCCCGGCGGTGCTCGATGCGCTCTCCGCGGTGACCGGCGTGGTGTTCGTCCTGGGCGTCGCGGCCCTGACGGGGCGGCTGTGCGGCGGCTCGCGGCTGGCGGCGGTCGGCGCGGCCGTCGTGGCGGCGTCGGCGTGGACGTTCCCGTACCTCGCCCTGGGGCGGGGCCCGGTGCTGCCGTTCGCGCTCGGGGTGGCGATGATCCCCGGGCTGCTGTTGCTGGGTGAGGCGGTGGCGGCCCGGGCGCCCCGGCTGCCCGCCCACGCGCTGCTGCTCGGGGCGGGGCTGGCCGGCGCGTGGTCGGTGCACCCGTCGGTGGCGCTGGCGGCGGCGATCCCGCTGGCGGCGCAGGCGGTCGCCGGGGTGGTGGCCGCCCCGGGGACCGGGCCCCGCCTGGCGGTGACGGGCGGGTTCGCGCTGGCGGCGGTGCCCGCCGGTGCCTACGCCGGCTGGTCGGTGTCCAGGGTCTCGTCCGGGACCACCGATGCGCTCGCGGGGTTCTCCTGGCCGCGCGAGGTGAGCGTGCCGCGGGCGGTGGCCGCGGTGCTCGACCTCGGCCCGACCCCGGCGGCGTCGGTGGGGATCGCCGTGGCCGTGCTGGTGGGGCTCGTCGCCGCGGTGCTCGAGCCGCGACTGCGCCGCCCGCTGGCCGCGCCCGTCGCCGCGCTGGCGGTCTACGGGGTGCTGTACGTGCTGGCCGCGGCGGTGGAGGGCGACTGGGTGCGCACGATCACGGGCTTCTGGTGGGACGATTCCCACCGCTTCGCCTCCCTGCTCGTCCTGCCGTCGGCGGTGCTGGCCGGCGCGGGCGTCCGGGCGGTGGTGCCGCGCGGCTCCCACCGCCGGCCCGCGGCGCGGGCCGGCGTGGCGGTGGTGGCGGTGCTCGGCCTCCTCGCGGCGTCCGGTCACGCGGTCCTGGCGCGGGACCTGCGGGTGTGGGGCTACGGCGACGGGCCGGCGGTCACCGACAGGGAACGGATCGTGCTCGACGCGCTGGCCGAGCGGTACGACGGCGGCCTGGTCCTGGGGGACCCCTTCGACGGATCCGCCTGGGTGTACGCGCTGCACGGGGTGCCGGTGGTGTTCGGCGCCCCGCTGGCCGACGACCCGGTGGCGCAGGTCGGCGCGGACCGGATGGTCCTCTACACCTCGGTCAACAGGTACGGGTTCGACCCGGCCGTGACCCGGGTGGTGCAGGACCTGGACGTGCGCTGGGTGGTCGTCGGCACGGGGTCGGTCGGCGGCCCGGGTCGGCCGGGCGGGTTCATCGGGCTGCGGTTCAACCCCCATCTGCGGCTGGTCGAGGAGACGTCCGACGCCCGGCTCTACGAGGTCCTCCCGGTACCCGCGGACCATCCGCCGCTGTTCCCGCCGCCCGGCATCCCCCCGGTCACCCCGGCGGAGCAGCCGCCGAACACCGACTCACCCGTGGTCGACTCGCCGCCGGTCGACTCGGCCCCCGTCGGGTCGGGGGCTAGCCTGGACGGCGCGAGCGGGCCCTGAGCGGCCCGGTTCCCCGGACGACCTCCGACGCCCGCACCGACCCACCCGGCACCGACCCACCCAGTACCGACCCACCCAGGAGCACCCGCCACATGGACGCCACCACCGCGACCGCCGCAGGCGCCGACGCCGCCTCCGCGCCCACCGATCGCGACCTGCTGCTCCAGCGCACGCTGTTCTCGGGTCCGCGCAAGTGGGTCAACGACGACCTGTACTCGCGGATCCTGCGCGGCGTGGTCCGTCGCACCCGCTCGGAACTGCACCTGGAGGCGGGGTCGGTCGTCGACACCAACACCTACTTCGGCCGCTTCGAGGCCTCGTACTGGCAGCGCTGGACCTCGGTCTCCGAGCTGACGGTGCGTGTCGCGGTGGAGACCTCGGGGCAGCTGGACGTCCTGGTCCGCGCGTCCGACATCGGCTCCCACGTGCGGACCGTCGACGTGGTCCACCACCACGACGACGGGATGGCGGTGCTCCAGGTCCCGGTCGACTCGTTCACCGACGGGGGTGCGATGTGGCTGGAGTTCCACGCCGTGGACGCCCCGGCGACCGTCTCCGAGGTCACCTGGAGCACCACCACGACGAGGCCGGCCCGCCGCGCCGCGGTGGCCATCTGCACGTTTAACAGGGCGGACGACTGCGCGGCCACGATCGACTCGCTGGTGGCCGACGCCCTGGTGGCCGACCTGATCGACGATCTCTACGTCACCGACCAGGGCACCGACCTGGTGGAGACCCGCGAGGCGTACCGGCACGCCGCGGCGGAGTTCGGCGACCGCCTGCACTACCTGCGCCAGCCCAACCTCGGCGGGGCGGGCGGCTTCAGCCGCGGGCTGTTCGAGGCCACGGCGCCGGGCGCCCCCGGCCCGGTGGACGTGCTGCTCATGGACGACGACGTCCGGGTGGAGCCCGAGACCGTGCTCCGCCTGTTCGCCTTTGCCGCCGTGACGCGCGAGCCGATGCTCGTGGGTGCGCAGATGCTCTACCTGTTCAACCCCGACTACCTGCTGGTCTCCGCCGAACGCACGCGGCTCGACCAGCTCAAGGGAGGGCTCGACGCCGACGAGTGGGCGCTGCGCGACGAGTCGGTGGTGGACAACCGGCAGGAGCGGCGAATCGACGCCGAGTACAACGCGTGGTGGTCCTGCCTGGTGCCGGGGGAGGCCGTTGACGCGGTCGGCCTGCCCATGCCGTACTTCTTCCAGTGGGACGACATCGAGTACGGCCTGCGTTGCAGGCAGGCCGGGATGCCCACCTGCACCCTGCAGGGCGCGGCCGTGTGGCACGCCGACTTCTACTGGAAGGACGGCGACGACTTCGGCCAGTTCTTCTCCCAGCGCAACTCCCTGGTCACCGCGTCGATCCGGCAGGGGATCGACCCGCGCGCGATGGCGGTGAACCTCGGCCGGAGCGTCCTGCGCGCGATGGTGGGTATGCAGTACGGGCTGGCCGCCACGCGGATGCGCGGGATCGAGGCGTTCCTCGACGGGCCCGACGGCGCCCACGGGGTGGGCGACGGCGGGCAGGACGCGCTGGCCGCGATCCGCGCCGAGCGGGCCGGGTACCCCGAGACCGCGAAGCTGGGGGTGGAGACCCTGCCCGCCGGGATCCGGGTCGAGCGCAAGGTCGGCATCCCCCGCGAGGACCGCGAGGACCAGGTGCTGGCCAAGCGTCTCCTCGCGCAGAGGCTGGGCCGGCAGCGCCGTGGCGTGGTGGCGATCCCGTACGAGGACGCCGCCTGGTGGCACGTCTCGCTGTTCGACGAGGTGTACGTGACCGACGCCTCCCAGACCGGGGTGCACCACCGCAAGGTGGACCCGCAGCGCGCCGCCGATCTGCAGAGACGGCTGGTGGCGCTCCTGTCGCGGTTCGTCCGCGAGGCTCCGGCGGCGCAGGCCCGGTGGCGCGACGCGCAGGCCCCGCTCACGACCCGGGAGAACTGGGCGCGGCTCTACGGCGGGTAGCGCCTGGCCCGGCCGGGGCGCACCCGGGGGAGTCAGGTGTGCATGCCGGCGGTGAACCAGCGCGTGGCCTCGTCGACGATCTCCTCCACGTCCGCACCGGTCTCGGCCTGCAGCCACGCGGTGATGAGCTCGCCCAGTCCCCCGACGAGCAGCCGCGCGCTGATCTCGTCCCGGGGGGCGGGCAGTGCCTGACTCCCGAACATCACGTGCGCCTGTGACACGACCAGTGCGGCGAAGTCGCGGAACAGCTCGTGGCGGCGCGTCCTCAACGCGGGCACGGAGGCGGACTCGATGATCGCCACCCGGCCCTTGCGGGGGTCGTCGGTGAGGACCGCGGCGAACGCGGCGAGCGCGGCGTGCGCCCTGGCCGCGGTGTCGCCCTCGGTGTCCGAGAGCGCGGTCAGCACGGCGGTGCGGACCTGCTCGGCGATCTCGTCGACCAGCGCGAGGAGCAGCTGGTCCCGGGCGTCGAAGCTCTCGTAGAAATAGCGTTCGGTCAGGCCCGCCTCCGAGCAGATCGCCGTCATCGTGGTCCGCTCGACGCCGCGGGTGCCGGCGATCTCCAGCGCGGCGTCCAGGAGCTGGCGGCGGCGCGCCGCCCGGCGCTCCTCGGCGCTGATTCCGCGGTAACGGCGCGGGGTCGGGGTCATCATCAGATCTTGACAGGACGTCCTGTCTGATTCAAACTCGATCAAACTGACAGGGGTCCCTGTCAGACGGTCGGACGGGTGCCCTCCCAGGCGGACGGACCCGCGCGGAGGTCAGGAGTTGCTCGTGACACGAACACTTGCGGATGCACCGGCGGGCAGCGGGCTGGCGCCGGTTCCGGGGGACGGCGGCCTCCCGCTCCTGGGGCACGGCCTGGACTACCTCCGGGATCCGATGCGCCTGTGGCAGACGCGCTACCAGCGCTACGGCCGGGTCTCGTGGTTCCGGGCGTTCGGCACGAGGATCGTGGCGCTGCTGGGGCCCGAGGCGTCGGACGTGGTGCTCCGGAACCGGGACAAGGCGTTCGCCAACGGCGACGCGTGGCAGTACCTCATCGGACCGTTCTTCGACCGCGGGTTGATGCTCCTGGACTTCGACGAGCACATGTCCCACCGCCGCCTGATGCAGGAGGCGTTCACGAACGATCGCCTCGCGCGGTACGCGGCGGCGCTCGATCCGGCGGTCCGTACCGCGGTCGAACGGTGGCAGCCGGGGGAGTCCGTGGAGGTCTATCCCCGGCTGAAGCAGTTGACCCTGAACCTCGCGGTGGACGTCTTCATGGGGGGCGCCCCGGGTGCCGACCAGGCGCGTCTCGATCAGGTGAACGCCGCGTTCATCGACTGCGTCCAGGCGGCCACCGCGCTGGTGCGGTACCCGATCCCCGGCGGGCGCTGGCACCGCGGCCTGGTGGGTCGGCGACGGGTGGAGGAGTTCCTCCGCGAGTACCTCCCGGCCAGGCGGGCGGGCGACGGCGACGACCTGTTCTCGGTGCTGTGCCGGGTGGAGGTCGACGGCGAGCGGTTCAGTGACGACGACGTGATCAACCACATGATCTTCCTGCTCATGGCCGCGCACGACACCTCCACCATCACCATCTCGACGATGATGCAGTACCTGGGCCAGCACCCGGAGTGGCAGCAACGGTGCCGGGAGGAGTCCCTGGCGATCCCGGGCGACTCGATCAGCTACGAGCAGCTCTCCGGGTTGACCTCGCTCGACCTGGTGATGAAGGAGTCGCTGCGGCTGGTCTCGCCGGTGCCCACCATCGCGCGCACGGCGGTCAAGGACACCGAGGTGCTGGGGCACTTCATCCCGGCAGGGACCATGGTCGCGATCGCCCCGTATTTCACCCACCACCTCGCCGAGTTCTGGCCGGATCCGGAGGCGTTCGACCCCGGCCGGTTCTCCGAGGAGCGCCGGGAGGACAAGGTGCACCGCCTGGCGTGGCAGCCGTTCGGCGGCGGCGTGCACAAGTGCATCGGCATGCACTTCGCCGGCGCGGAGGTCTCGATCGTGCTCCACCATCTCCTCCGCAACTTCGAGTGGCACGTCGACGCGGACTACCGCGCGCCGATGGACATGAAGTCGCTGCCCTACCCCCGGGACGGGCAGCCGGTCCGCCTCACCCGACTGGGCCGACCCTGACCCCTCCATTCCACAGGCCCGGTTCATCCACAGGTCCCCGCCCGGCGGAGCGCTCACGGCCCGGATCCGGCGGGGCGGTGGCGCACAGTGTCCGGCATGGACATCTCGCTTCAGAACCGACCGCCGGGCCCGTTGACCGCCGCCGAGCTCGCCGTGGCCGTGCCCGATCCGCGGGCCCGCAGGACGTACCGCCGGATCTGGCACGGGGTCTACCGTCGCCAGGATCAGGTGGACGACCTCCGCCTGCGCAGCCTCGCGCTGGCCAAGACCTGGCCCGAGGGGGTGCTCCGCGGCCGCAGTGCGGCCCTGCTGTGGGGGGATGACTCGGTCGCCGCCGACGCGCTCCCGGAGATCTGGCTGCCGTCCACGCGACGGTCCCCCCAGGGTCGGGTGTACCGCTACGGCGCGCTGCCCGCGGCGGCGGTCACCGACCTCGGCGGTCTCCGGGTCACCACTCCGCTGCGCACC
This sequence comes from uncultured Dietzia sp., assembly GCF_937873725.1. Taxonomy (GTDB): domain Bacteria; phylum Actinomycetota; class Actinomycetes; order Mycobacteriales; family Mycobacteriaceae; genus Dietzia. Next base: position 2,691 of record NZ_CALMYY010000035.1, on the reverse strand, counting down.
TGCCGCGATCTGGCCGCCGATCTGGACTTCGAGGACGCCGTGGTGGCGGTGGAGCGCCTGTGCGCGGCGGTGCCGGAACTCGCGGGCCAGTTGGCGAGCGCGGTCGTGCACCCGGCCGGGCGCGGGGGCCGGATGTTCGGTGAGGTCGTCCGGGCGGCGGATCCGCTTTCGCGATCGAGCGACTCGACGCGCGCCCGCCTCGCGCTCGCGGCCGCCGGGTGCGGGGACTTCGGGCACGGGCACACCGTGCGGCTGGCGCACCGGACCCTGGAGCTGCCGCTGGCGGACCCCGTCGCCCGGTGCGTGGTGTCCACCGCCGGCGGGACCGCGCCGGCGTGTGGGGCGATCCCCGAGTGGTACCGCGCTCAGCTGCTGGCGGCGGGCTGGACGGTGATAGTCGTCCGGGGCCCCGCCGCCCCCGTCCCGCGCGGGACTCCGGTCCCGCCGGGTGTGGGCGACGTCGGCCACCGCGCGGCGGCGGTGCTGTGGACGCGGTGGCCCTCCAGCGAGATCCGGGTCCCGCCGCGGGACGCCCCCGCCGCCGACCCGCACGGGATGTGGGCGGGCCGGCGGGGGTGACGCGCGGGAGGGGTCCGGTCAGCTCGTCAGGTCGGTCGCGCGTCCGTAGCGGGCCTGCTCGTCCCAGACCCGGCGGAGTAGCTGCTCGAGCTCCCAGACGTCGCCCTCGGTGCCGAAGTACTTGCGGTCGATGTGCTGGAGCCTGTCCTCGTTGGCGACGATCTTGGCCCAGAGCTTGGCCCGCTCGACCGGGTCGTCGGTGAAATCCTTGTTGAGGTACTCGTGGGAGTGCCGCTTGAGGTTGCCGAGCACGGTGAGGGCCTTGCCGGCCGGGCTCACCAGCGAGGCGACGATGGTCACCACGAGCACGCCCACGATGATCCCGAGCGAGAGGAAGGTGGGCACCTCCACCACGTCGACGTGCTCACCGCCGTTGATGAACGGCAGGTTGTTCTCGTGCAGGGCGTGGAGGATGAGTTTGACACCGATGAACCCGAGGATCGCGGCGAGGCCGTACTTGAGGTAGACCAGCCGGTCGAGCAGCCCGTCGAGGAGGAAGTAGAGCTGGCGCAGGCCGAGCAGCGAGAACGTGGTGGCGGTGAAGACGATGAAGACGTTCTGGGTGAGGCCGAAGATCGCGGGGATCGAGTCCAGCGCGAACATGATGTCGGTGCCGCCGATCGCCACCATGACGATCATCATCGGCGTCATGACCTTCTTGCCGTTCTCCACGGTGAGCAGCTTGTCGTGGTCGTAGTGGTCGGTGGCCGGGATGAACTTCTTGGCCAGCCGGACCACGACGTTGTCCGCGTCGTCGTCCTCGTCGTCCTCCGCCAGGAGTCGGCCCGCGGTGACGATGAGGAAGAGGCCGAACACGTAGAACAGCGCGGCGAACTGGTTGAGCAGGGCGGCGCCGACGAAGATGAACGCGGTCCGCGCGAAGATCGAGAAGATGATGCCGAAGAGCAGCGCCTTCTGCTGGCCCGCCCGGGGGACCTTGAAGCTGGTCAGCAGCAGGAGGAACACGAACAGGTTGTCCACCGAGAGCGCCTTCTCGGTGATGTACCCCGCGAAGTACTCCACGCCCATGTCGGTGCCGCCGAAGAACCACACGGCAAAGCCGAAGACGATCGCGATCCCCACGTAGAGGGCCGACCAGACCGCCGACTCCTTGAGCGTCGGGATGTGCTCCTTGCGGACGTGGAAGAAGTAGTCGAACAGCAGCAGCGCGACGATCAGACCGACTGACAACGACCAGGCGAGCGGGGTGGCACCCAACGCGGGGTTCCTTTCCGGGGACGGCAGAGGGACCGGATCATCCTACTCCGGGTTCGGCCCGGCACCCCCGGCGTCGCCCGCGCGGGCGTGGACAAAGGGCCGACATCTGTCCAGGTGGGCGCTGCGGTCCGCCCAGTCGATCGCACCCCGGATCGGCTGCCCGCCGGGGCGGGGCTCAGCGAGGACCGACCGGCCAGGCCCCCGGATCGCGACCGGTCAACGCCAGCGCCGTGTCACGCGCCGGGACGTCCGGTTGGTCGTAGCCGGGCACCGGCGGGTCGAACAGTCCGGGCGCCGGGTCGTCGGCGAGGTCGGCCCGGACGAACTCCACCACGGCCCGCTCGAGCTCGTCGCCCCACCGCAGGTCGATCCGCTGGGAGGCCGCCAGGTCCCACGCGTGGACGGCCAGGTCGAAGGTCTGCTGCGCCAGGTAGTGCCCGGCGGGCGCCGGCCCGTACGACAGGTGGACCTCGTCGTCGTCGGGGGTTCCACGCCAGGACGCGGCGACGGGCGCCCGGACGGAGTGCCACTGGTCGACCAGCTCCGGACCGGTGGCGTCGCGCAGGCGGCGCAAGCGGTCCTCGAGGTCGTCGGCCACCTCCTCGACGGTGCCGCCGGCCAGCAGGCCCGGCACCCACAGTTGCTCGTCCACCACGTGGGCCAGCACCTCGCGCGCGGTCCAGGCGCTGCACGGGGTGGGCGCGTCCCAGTCGGTGACGGCGGGGAGAACCCGGTCGTAGAGGTCGGCGGCGAGGGACTGCAGGGCGATCCAGTCGGTCATGGATCCATCATGCGCCCCTCGCGCTCCTGCGTCCCGCCCCGGCCCCGCCCCACGCCCGCCCGCCCGCCCACCCCGGGTCCACCCCGGGTCCACCCCGGGTCCACCCCGGGTCC
>NZ_CALMYY010000034.1 GCF_937873725.1 uncultured Dietzia sp. | reverse complement strand
GGGGGCCGGGGGGATGCAGGGCGCGGGGGCGCGGTCAGCCGAGGGTGAGCTGGCCGCCCGCCACGGTCACGGGCACCACGTCGAGCGGGCGCGGGGCCGGCGGGAGGGTGTTGCGCCCGTCGGTGGCGTCGTACTCGGCGCCGTGGAGCGGGCACCGCAGCGTCATGCCCTGGACCACCTGGACCACCCCGCCCTGGTGGGTGCACCGCGCCGAGTAGGCCACGAACTCCCCCTCGGTGGGCTGCGCGACGATCACCGTGGCGTCGCCGGTCTTGACCTGCCGGGCCGTACCCACCGGTACGTCGGCGGCGGGGATCGTGGTGGCCCGGACCTCGGTGGTCTGCTGCACGGTCGACGGCGGCTGGGCCGGCTCGGTCATGCCGCAGGCCGAGGCGATCCCCGGCAGCAGGACGATCCCGGGCAGGGCGGCCAGGACCGTGCGGCGCTGGGTGCACGGGCCGACCCTACCGACCGGCCCGACCGGCCCGACCGTGCCGCCGGTGGCGACGGTGGCGACGGTGGCGCCTGAACCGGCGGTGGACGGGGCGGCGGCGAGGTGCTCGGTCATGCATCCATCGTATCCCTCGACCGCGGCGGCCCTAGGCTGCCCGCATGACCGTCCGCAGACTGAGGGACCACGCCACCACCATCTTCTCCGAGGTCTCGCAGCGTGCGACCAGGCACGGGGCCGTCAACCTCGGCCAGGGCTTCCCGGACACCGACGGGCCGGCGTCGATGATCGAGGCCGCGGCGCGGGCGATGCGTCAGGGCCACAACCAGTACCCGCCGGGGACGGGGGTGCCGGAGCTGCGCCACGCGATCGCCGACCTCACCGCCGCGCAGACCGGCCTGGTGCGCGACCCGGACACCGAGGTGCTGGTGACCGTCGGCGCGACCGAGGCGATCGCCGGCGCGGTGGTGGGCCTGGTGGAGCCCGACGACGAGGTGGTGGTGATCGAGCCGTATTACGACTCCTACGCCGCCACCGTGGCGATGGCCGGGGCCACCCGGCGCGCGGCGCGGATGGTCCGCTCGGGCGATCGTCACCGACTCGACGTGGACTCGCTGCGGGCGGCGTTCTCCCCGCGGACGCGGGCGGTGCTGGTCAACACCCCGCACAACCCCACCGGGGCCGTCCTGCCGCGGGAGGACCTGGCGGAGATCGCGGCGCTGTGCCACGAGTTCGATGCCATCGCGATCTCCGACGAGGTGTACGAGCACCTCACCTTCGACGGGGTGGAGCACGTCTCGATCGCCACCCTGCCGGGGATGGCCGAGCGGACGCTGCGGATCTCGAGCGCCGGCAAGATGCTCAGCTGCACCGGGTGGAAGGTCGGGTGGGTCACCGGCCCGGCCGACCTCGTCGCGGGGGTGCGGACCGCCAAGCAGTACATGAGCTACGCCGGCGGCACGCCCCTGCAACTGGGGGTCGCCCACGCCCTGCGCCACGAGCAGGAGTGGATCGACACCCTGCGGCACTCCCTGCAGGCTCGGCGGGACCAGCTGGCGGAGATCCTCTCGGGCGTCGGGCTCGACCTCGTCGTCGTGACCGAGGGCACCTACTTCCTCACGGCCGACCCGCGCCCGCTCGGGGTGACCGACGCGGCGGCGTGGTGCCTCGGGCTCCCCGAACGCATCGGGGTGGCCGCGGTCCCGTTCGCGCCGTTCACGGACGTCTACTCGGGCGACTGGTCGCACCTGGTCCGGTTCGCGTTCTGCAAGCGGCCCGAGGTGCTCGACGAGGCCGGGCGGCGGCTGCGGGCGCTCGTCGGCTGAGAATTCCGGAGCACGGTCCGCAACCGCGCCCCGGAGCGCGGCGGAGGGCCTACGGTGGGCCAGTGGCGCGCCCGTCGGCGCGCCGGACCATCGACGAGGGACCCGGCGAGTGAACCACTACCGCAGCAATCCGCGTGACCTGGAGTTCGTCCTGTTCGACCTGTTCGGCCTGGACGAGATCCTCGAGGCCGACGAGCGCACCGAACTCGACGGCGAGACCGTCCGCACGATGCTGCGCGAGGCCGCGGCGCTGGCGGAGGGGCCCGTCGCGGCGTCGTTCTCCGTGGCCGACCGGAACCCGCCGACGTTCGACCCCGCCACGCACGAGGTCACGTTGCCGCCGGAGTACGTCGCGTCCGTCCGCGCGTGGCAGGAGGCCGGCTGGGGCCTGGTGGGGGTGGACCCCGAGGTCGGCGGCGTGGCCGCGCCGCGGCTGGTGACGTGGGCGATCAGCGAGTTCCTCGTGGGCGCCAACCCGTCGATCTTCAATGTACCTGTCCGGGCCGCTGTTCGCCGAGATCATGTACACGATCGGCAACGAGCAGCAGAAGGGGTGGGCCAGGCGGATCATCGACCGCAACCACGGCTCGTCGATGATGCTCACCGAGGCCGAGGTCGGCTCCGACGTCGGCGCCGTGCGGGCCAGGGCGGTCGAACAGCCCGACGGCACCTGGCACATCGAGGGGTCCAAGCGCTTCATCACCGGCGCCGACTCGGGCGAGTTGTTCGAGAACATCTGGCACCAGGTGCTCGCCCGGCCCGAGGGCGCCGGCCCCGGCACCAAGGGGCTGAGCTACTTCCTCGTGCCCAAATACATGCCCGACCCCGAGACCGCCGCCCCCGGGGAGCGCAACGGCGTGTACGTCACCGGGATCGAGAAGAAGATGGGGCTGGCGGCGTCCGCGACGTGCGAGGTGTCGTTCGGCGCGCACGGTCATCCGGCCGTGGGCTTCCTCGCTGGCGACGCCCACCTGGGCATCAAGCAGATGTTCAAGACCATCGAGGCCGCGCGGATGATGGTCGGCACCAAGGCGATCTCCACCCTGTCGACCGGCTACCTCAACGCGCTGGAGTTCGCGAGGGAGCGCGTCCAGGGCAACGACATGGCCGACGCCGGGAACCCGGACGCGAAGAAGGTCACGGTTATCCACCACCCCGACGTGCGCCGGTCGCTCCTCACGCAGAAGGCCTACGCCGAGGGGTTGCGCGCGGTGTACCTCTACGCTGCCGCCCACCAGGACGTGGAGTCCGCCCGGGTGGTCTCCGGCGCCGGACCGGAGCTCGCGCACGCGGTCAACGACCTGCTGCTGCCGATCGTCAAGGGGGTCGGCTCGGAGCGCTCCTACCAGTGCCTGGCCGAGTCGCTGCAGTGCTTCGGCGGATCCGGATACCTCAAGGACTACCCCCTCGAGCAGTACATCCGCGACGCCAAGATCGACTCGCTGTACGAGGGCACCACCGCCATCCAGGCCCAGGACTTCTTCTTCCGCAAGATCATCCGCGACGGCGGCACGGCGCTCGGTCACGTGGCGGGCCGGATCCACGCGACGGTCGACGAGGCCGGCCCCGCCGAGCTCGAGGGTGTGCGGGTGGCGGTGGCCCGCGCGCTGGGCGACGTCGAGTCGATGATCGGCACCCTCACCGAGCACCTCATGGGCGCGCAGGAGGACAAGGACAGGCTGTACCTGATCGGGCTCGGCGCGGTCCCGCTGCTCATGGCCGTCGGCGACCTCATGGTGGGCTGGATGCTGCTGCGGTCGGCCGACGTGGCGCTCGCGGCGCTGCCCGGCGCCACCGGCGTGGACCACGACTTCTACACCGGCAAGATCACCGTGGCCGGCCACTTCGCGCGCACCCACCTGCCGCAGGTCGCCGCGGCCCGCGCTCAGATCGAGTCGCTGGACCTCGACGTCATGCGGATGCCGGAGGGCGCCTTCTAGGTCGGCCCGCCGGGCGCGGGGCGCGGGGCGCTCAGCGTCCGTGGGTGAGGACGATCTTGCCCACGGCGCCGCGGCCGTCCATCAGCTCGAGCGCCTCCGCGGCCCTGACGAGGGGAAACTCCGCGCCCACGAGCGGGTCGAGCCTGCCGGCGGCCAGCAGCGGTTCGACCTCGGCCCACTGCTTCTGCAGGTACCCGGGGTTGGTCATCCAGTACTCGCCCCAGCCCACGCCCACGGCGCTCTTGTTGCCGAGCAGCAGGCGGTTGACCTTGACCGTGGGGATCTCGCCGGCGGTGAAGCCGATCACGAGGATCCGGCCCTCCTGGCCGAGCGCGCGGAGGGAGTCGGTGAACCGGTCGCCGCCCACGGGATCGACGACGACGTCGACGCCCTTGCCGCCGGTGAGTTCCTTCGCGGCGTCCTTGAACCCCTCGGGCGCGACCGCGTCGCTCGCGCCGGCCCGCAGCGCCAGGTCCCGCTTCTCCGCGGTGGAGGCCACCGCGATGACGCGGGCCCCCATCGCGACGGCGAACTGGGTGGCGGCGATCCCGATGCCCCCACCCGCGCCGTGCACGAGGACGGTCTCGCCGGCCTGCAGCCGACCCCGGTGGGCCAGCGCGAAGTGGACGGTGAGGACGTTCATGGGGACGGACGCGCCCTGGACGAAGCTCAGGTTGTCCGGCAGGTGGAAGACCTGCGCGGGGTCGGTGGCGACCACCTCGGCGAAGCCGCCGAGCCCGGGGAACGCGCAGACCCTGTCGCCCGCGGTGAAGCCTGACCCCTCGGGTGCCGAACGGACGACGCCCGCGACCTCGGACCCGGGGACGAACGGCAGCGGCGGCGAGATCTGGTACCTGCCGCGGGACTGCAGCACCTCCGGGAACGTGACCCCCGAGGCGTGGACGTCGATGAGGACCGCCCCCGGCTCGGGTTCGGGCAGGTCGACCACCTCGAGGGCACCGGGTCCGTCGTGGCTGGAGATGTGGATGGCTCGCATGGGCTCCATAGTGTCAGGGAGGGGCGGTGTCAGGGAGGGGCGGTGTCAGGGCGGAGGGGCACGGGCCGTCAGTTCGACCCGACGCTCTGATAGTGGGTACGGAACCTCCGCCTCCGGTACAGGTGGAGCGCCAGCCCGGTGGCCACCACGACCTGTCCGATCTGGAAGGCCAGCGCCATCACGATGAACTCCCGGCCGAACGCGTTCGGCATCACCAGGAGCAGAGCGCAGATCACCAGGAAGGTCACGGTGAGGATCTGCCCCCCGGCCAGGACGCGGCGGGGGATGGTGGTGAGCTGATGCCGGACCAGGAGCAGGACCGAGTTGAGCGCCACGAGCAGGCTCACCGGCACCCCGATCTGCGCGGGGAAGAGGAACAGCGTCACGAACAGCGGATGCGAGCTGAGGGTGACCGTCCCGGTGGCCAGGTACTGCGGAACGCTCCAGAACGCGGTGAGAAGCGCGCAGAGGACGGTGATCCAGGAGCCACCGACCAGGATCCTCATCGGGGAAGGATAACCCCGGTCGCCCGACCCCGGGGCCGCGCTCGCCCAGACGCCCGCGACCGGACGTCGGCCCACCCGCCGCTCACCGCCTGGTGAGGGCCTCGCCTATCGGGGTGTCCCCGTCGGAGAACTCGATGGTCCGTCCGACCGTGTCCGGGCGACGGAGCACGGCGGCCACGACGGCGGCGACCACGTCCCGGCTGGTGGCCCGGTCCTCCCGCCTGCCCTCACCCACCCCGATCGACTCCCCTCCCGGCTCGTCGGTGAGCATGCCCGGGCCCAGGATCGTCCAGTCCAGCCCCGAGTCGCGGAGGTGGGCGTCCGCCGCGGCCTTGGCCTCCGCGTAGGCGAAGAAGGAGTTGTCCTCGGGGACGCCGTGGTCGGGGCCCGCCCCGTCGTAGGAGACCATGACGTAGCGCCCGATCCCCTCCCGCACGCAGGCGTCGACGGACCGGATCGCCGCGTCCCGGTCCACCGCGTAGGTGCGCTCGGGGTCCCCACCGCCGGCACCGGCGGACCAGATCACCGTGCCACTGTCCCGCAGCACCTCACCGAGCCCCTCGACGTCGAGGGCCTCGACGTCGGCGACCACGGGGCTCGCGCCCGCGTCCCGGATGTCGCCGGCGTGATCGGGGTTGCGGATCACCGAGAACACGGTCGCACCGGCCTCCGAGAGGATGCGTGCGGCGCGGAGCGCGACCTTTCCGTGGCCGCCGATGATGGTCACTGGGCGATCGATACTCATGAACTCCGTTGTACCCGTCGCCCGGCGGCCGCGCCGAGCGCCGCCGCCGGGCCACGGGTCACAACTCCACAACGACACGCTGGGAGCCAGCGGTTCGATTGGCCTCGTGTCGGACCCCGCAGGCATCATGTGGACATCAGCCGGAACTCGCCGGCACGCCCCACGTTCTGTCTCGGAGTCACGCATGTCCCTGTCCAGGTCCGGTACCAGCCCGCGCACGGCGGCGCTGATCCCTCTCGCCCTCCTCACGGGACTCCTGACGCTCCTGCTCGTCGCCGCCGGCTGCACCATTCCCACCCCCACCGGCTCGGCGGGCGAGACCACCCCGGCATCGGCAACCCCCGAGGCCCCGGCGCCGGCGGCCCTGGAGGTCACCCCGGCCGACGGCGCCACCGATGTGGCCGTGGTCGACGGGGTGCGGGCGACGGTGGAGAACGGCGTCATCACCGAGGCGGTGCTCACCAACGACGCGGGCAAGGTGATCGAGGGGGAGCTCGCACGGGACGGCCACTCGTGGACGCCGGCGGTGACGCTCGGCTACGGGCGGACGTACACCCTCGCCGTCACCTACACCGGCGAGGCCGGCGGCCCGAAGACCGACGAGCGCACGTTCACCATGGCCGCCCCCCAGTCCATCGTCACCCCCAGCCTCGTCTCCTCGGGCGGGGGCGCCCTGGAGTCGGGCCGCGAGTACGGGGTCGGGATCATCGTGGCCGCCCGGTTCGACCAGCCCGTCGCCGACCGCACCCGGCTCGAGGAGTTCATGCGGGTCACCACGGAGCCGGCCGTGGAGGGCAACTGGTTCTGGCTCAACGACTCCACGGCGCACTGGCGTCCGAGGGACTACTACGAGACGGGCACCCGGGTGAGGGTGGACCTGGACACCGAGGGCAGGAACCTCGGCGGGGGCCAGTGGGGCGGCGAGGGCGCCGAGGTCGACTTCACGATCGGCGACCGCCGGGTCGCGATCGCCGACGACGCCACCAAGACCGTGTCGGTCTTCCACAACCAGGAACTGGTCAAGACCATGCCCACGTCGATGGGCAAGGGCGGGTACGCCACCTACGGCGGGGTGTCCATGCACTTCTGGACTCAGCCCGGCACCTACACGGTTCTCGACAAGGCCGGATCGGTGCTCATGGACTCCTCGACCTACGGCCTGCCGTTGTCCGCCGGCTACCGCGTGACGGTCGCCGACGGGGTCCGCATCTCCAACGACGGGATCTACTTCCACGCGCTCGCCGACTCGATGTGGGCCCAGGGCAACACCAACGTCTCGCACGGCTGCCTCAACCTGTCGCCCGCCGACGCCTCCTGGTACTTCGACCAGGCCGTGGCCGGCGACGTGGTGGAGGTCCGGGGCACCGGCGGACCCGATCTCGAGGTGTGGCAGAACGGGGACTGGTCCGTGCCGTGGCGGACGTGGCAGACGGGCGCCGCCGACCAGCCGTGACGCCCGGCCGTGACGACCGGGGAGGTGGTCAGCGCACGCCGAGCATCTTCTTCTTGATCCACGGCGCGAGCAGCGCCATCACCACGGCCACAGCGATCGAGGCGACACCCAGGACGAGGAAGTAGGAGCGCTCGGCGGCGGGGTCCTCGGCGTCGTAGTAGCCCGCGAGTACGCCGGACAGCGCACTGCCGATGGAGACGGTGAGGAAGAACAGGGCCACCATCTGCGTCTTGAACGCCTCCGGCGCCAGCTTGGTCGCCAGGGACTGCCCGACCGGGGACAGCAGGAGTTCGGCCATCGTGAACAGGAACAGGATGCCGACGATCCCCAGCAGCGGCGTGGCGGTGTTCCCCACGAACAGCAGGAACACGAGGTAGGCCGCGCCCATGATGAGGTTGGCCAACGCGAACTTCATCGGGGTCGAGGGTTGCCTGTCGCCGAGCCGGACCCACATCGCGGCGAAGACGGCCGCGAAGACGATGATGAACAGCGGGTTGATGGACTGGACCCAGCTCGCGGGCATCTCCCACCCGCCGAGGGTGCGGTCCAGGCGCTGGTCCGAGTAGATCGCGATCACCGTGAACTGCTGCTGGAACAGCGCCCAGAACGCCACCGACGCGACGAACATCGGGATGAACGAGATCACGCGGCTGCGCTCGTCGGGCCGGGTCTTGGCGCTGCCGATGAGGATCGCGAACAGGGCGACCGCGCCGATCGCCGCGACGCCCGTGACGATGTTGGCCAACGACTCCAGCGGGACCAGCCCGGTGACGAACGCCACCACGATGAGGACCACCACCACGATTCCGCCGACCAGGTAACGGAGTCGCTGCCGCCGGGGCAGGGGATCCGGTGCCGCCGCACCGATGCCCTTGAGCGTGGATCCGCGCATGAGGACGTACTGGACGAGGCCGACGGCCATGCCGACGGCGGCCGCGCCGAAGCCCCAGTGGAAGCCGTGCGTCTTCCAGAGCGCGCCGGTGACCAGCGGCCCGAGCAGGCCGCCGATGTTGACCGCCATGTAGTAGATCGAGAACGCGGCGTCGCGTCGGTCGTCCGTCCGGCGGTACATGTCGCCCACCACGGTGGAGGTGGTGGCCTTGAGGGTGCCGGCACCGACACCGACGAACACCAGGCCGAGGCCCAGCCCCACCGCCCCCGGCACGAGGGCCAGCGAGATGTGGCCGACCATGATCATCACCGCCGCGCCGAACAGCGTGCGTTCCGCACCGTAGAGCCGGTCGGAGATCCAGCCGCCGAGGATGGCGGAGGCGTAGACGAGGCCTCCGTAGGCGCCGACGATCGAGGTGGCGATCTGCTCGGAGTACCCGAGGCCACCCTCCCCCACCGCGTAGTAGATGTAGTAGGCCAGCAGTCCCTGCATGCCGTAGAAGCTGAACCGTTCCCACAGTTCGATGCCGGACAGGTTGGCCAGACCGAGGGGGTGGCCGAAGAACCTGCGGTCCGTATCGGCGAGCGCGACCTCGGAGTCACGAGTTGTCATGTCAGACAGTGATACTCCGGTGCTTCCGGTCAAACAACTTCATCTCACCCGCGCCGCCGGACCGGGGTGAGAGTCGACAATCCGGGCCACGGGCGGGAGAATCAGGGGGCCGCCGGGCACAGGACCCGGACTCGACATCCCCGACGCACGCGCAGGAGCATCTCCAGTGAGCCGAGCCGATACCCCGGCCCGATCTATCAACCCCCTTCTCGGAAGGGGGAGCACCGGATGAGCATCGCGATCTCGCTGCTGGTCGGCATCGTCGTGGTGCTGGCGATCACCGCACTCACGGGGTACTTCGTGGCCCAGGAATTCGCGTTCATGGCGGTCGACCGCTCCCGCATGGGGGCCGCCGCCGAGAAGGGCGACCCGGCCGCGGCGCGCGTCCTCGGCGTCACCAGGCGCACGTCGTTCATGCTGTCGGGCGCGCAGCTCGGCATCACCGTCACCGGCCTGCTGGTCGGATTCGTGGCCGAACCTCTCATCGGGCGCGGGCTCGGCGAGCTCCTCGGCCTGGCCTCGGTTCCGCGGGCCGTCGGCGTGGCCGTCGGCACCGTCCTGGCGCTGCTCTTCTCCACCGTGGTCCAGATGATCTTCGGCGAGCTAGTCCCCAAGAACCTGGCGATCGCCAGGCCGGAGCCCGTCGCCCGCTGGCTGGCCCGCTCCACCACCATCTACCTGGCGGTCTTCGGGTGGCTGATCGGCCTGTTCGACAAGGCCTCCGAGGCGCTGCTCAAGCTCGTCGGCATCGAGCCGGTGCACGACAAGGAACACTCCGCCACCGCCCGCGACCTCGAGCACATCGTGGCCGAGTCCGGTGAGACCGGGGAGCTGTCCCCCGAACTCAGTCGCCTGCTGGACCGGATGCTCGACTTCCCCGGCCAGCCCGCCGAGCACGCCATGATCCCCCGCTCGCGCACCGACGTGGTCCGTGCCGAGGACACCGTGTGCGAGGTGCTGTCCAAGATGGCCACCGGCCACACCCGGTACCCGGTCGTCGGCGAGGACTCCGACGACGTGATCGGGATAGTGGATCTGCACGACCTGCTCACGGTGTGTGACGACGAGGGCACCGACCTCGTCCAGGTGTCCACCCTGATGCGCGCGCCGGTGGTCGTCCCGACCTCCCTGCCCCTGCCGGAGGTCGCCGCCCGCCTGGGCGCCGAGAAGGCGGAGATGGCGGTGGTGGTGGACGAGTACGGCGGATTCGCCGGCGTGGTGACGATGGAGGACATGGCGGAGGAGATCGTCGGCGAGATCGCGGACGAGCACGACCCGCAGCTCGCCGTGGGCACCCCGGTCAGCGAGGGCCTGGGCTGGCTGCTCACCGGTGACACCCACCTGGACGAGGTCGAGCGCCTGCTGGACATCACCCTGCCCGAGGTGGACGCCGAGACCCTGGGCGGACTCGTGATCGAGACCACCGGCGATCTGCCAGAGGTCGGCGACCGCGTCGACATCCCCCTCCCGGACACGGACCTTCTCGAGGAGATCTCGGCCAACCGCGTGCTGCGCACCGAGGTCCGCCAGATCGAGCGCCGCGTCCCCTCCCAGTTGCACGTCGTTGTCGAGGAGGACGCGCGATGACCCCCACCACCACCCTGCTCGCGGCCGAGGCCGGCTCGGGCCTCATGAGCAACCCGCTGGTCATCGTGCCCGCGACGATCCTGCTCATCGCGGCCTCGGCGTTCTTCGTCGCCGTCGAGTTCTCCCTCATCTCGGCCCGGCGTCACCGGCTGGAGGACGAGGCGGCACACAGCGCCTCCGCCCGCGCGGCGCTGCGCAACGCCTCGGATCTCTCCCTGCTCCTGGCGGGGTCCCAGCTCGGGATCACGCTGTGCACCCTGGCGCTCGGCTCGATCACCAAGCCGGCCGTGCACCACTGGCTGACCCCGGTGTTGACCGGCTGGGGCCTGCCGCTGTGGACGGCCGACGTGATCGCGTTCATCCTCGCGCTGATCATCGTCACGTTCCTGCACCTGGTGGTGGGCGAGATGGCGCCCAAGTCCTGGTCGATCACCCACCCGGAGTACTCGGCCACCCTGCTCGCGCTGCCGATGCGCGGCTTCCTGTGGCTCACCCGTCCGCTGCTGATCCTGCTCAACTCCATCGCCAACTCGATCCTCCACCGGCTGGGGGTCGAGGCCGTGGACGAGGTGGCGGCCGGCCAGGACGCCGACTCGTTGCGGGAGCTGGTCCGCCACTCCGGCGAGGCGGGGACCCTCGACGCCACCCACCACCGCCAGCTGCTCAGCGCGCTGGAACTGCAGGAGCTCACCGTGGGTGACCTGCTCGGCGAGCGGGGCGTGGACACACCCGCCACCCCGCAGGAGATGTCCTCGGTCGACATCGCCGCCAACCCGGAGGAGATCCGGGAGACGGCCCGCCGCACCGGCCACCTGCGTCTCCTGGTACTCGACGGCGAGACGGCGGTCGGCGTGGTGCACGCGCGGGACGCGATCGACGTCGGGACGGCCGCCACGGCCCGTGAACTCATGCGGCCCAGCGTCTCCCTCGAACACGACCTCTCGGTGGCCGAGGCCTTCCGCAGGATGCGCGAGGCCCGGGCCCACCTCGTCGTCGTCGAACTATCCGGACACCACCCCGGCACCCACACCTCCGAGGTCCGTGGGGTCCTCACCCTCGACGACGTGGTCCGGCGACTCCTCCCGGCGGCCACCCGCTAGGTCGCGGGGCTCGTCCGGTGGCCGGTCGGGCCGGCCGACCGGCTCAGAACAGCCCGATCAGCCTGAGCAGCACCCACAGCGCGAAGGCGGCCATCCCGAGCAGGACGAGCAGCATGAGGCCGACCGCCCCCACCGCCCTGAGCAGGTAGCCGCGGGCGTCGGTGTCAACGGTCCTGCCCTCGGCGATCGTCCGATCCACCAGCCGCAGGTTCTTGGACGTGGCCTTGTGCGCGATGTCGGCCACGTCGCCGACGAAGGGGATCGTCCCGAGGACCGCGTCGACGACGTAGTTCCACCCCATCCGGAACAGGATGCGGACCGGCACCCGGTTGCGGATCGCCTCGATGAGGACCGCCGCGGCCACGACGGTCCCGACCGCGTCACCGACGACGGGGACGAACCCGATCACCGGGTCCACCCCCACGCGGTAGCGGGTCCCCGGGATGCGGACGAGGTCGTCCAGGACGCGGGCGAGCCCGGAGGTGACGGGCGACGACCCGGGCACCGCGGTGGCGGCCGGAACCGGGGCGCGAGCCGCGGGGACCGGATCGGGCGGGCGGACGGTCATGTCGGTAGAGCGTACGGGCGGGGGCCGTCTGCTCAGCGCGTCGGGGCGTCCTCCTGCGGAAACCGGACGGTGAACGTCGCCCCCGCCCCGGGAGCGGTGTCGAGCTCGACCGTCCCGCCGTGCGCGTGCACCAGCTCGCTGACGATGCTCAGACCGAGCCCGCTGCCCCCGCCGTCGGCGCGGGTCCGGGAATCGTCGGCGCGGTGGAAGCGCTCGAAGGCGCGCGCGGCATCCTCCGGGCCCATGCCCGGCCCGTCGTCCCGCACGCGGACCACGGCGACGAACCCCGCGCCGCCGCCGTCGTCCTCCTCGTCCACCTCCACCCACACCCGCGCGATCGCCGGGGTGTGCCGGACGGCGTTCACGACGAGGTTGGAGAACACCTGCCCCAGCCGCGAGGCGTCGCCGGAGATCACGGGCACCGCCCGCACGTCGAGCGTCACCGACCGGTCCGGGGCCAGCGCGCGGACGCCCTCCACCGCATCCGAGACCACCTCCGCCACGTCCACCGGGGTGCGCGCGATCGGGCGTCGCTCATCGAGCCCGGCCAGGGTGAGGAGGTCCTCGACGATGTCCGCCATCCGGGTCGACTCGACGTCGATCCGGGCGAGCACCTCCTCCGCGTCTTCCATCGCGCCCATCCGGTGCAGCTCGGCGAAGCCGCGGATCGAGGTGAGCGGGGTGCGGAGTTCGTGCCCGGCGTCGGCGGCGAAGCGGCGGGAGCGCGCCTCGGAAGCGGCGCGTTCGGTGAAGGCGATCTGGATCCGGTCGATCATCTCGTTGAAACTGCGGGTGAGGTCGCCGACCT
>NZ_CALMYY010000033.1 GCF_937873725.1 uncultured Dietzia sp. | reverse complement strand
ACAGCCAGCGGCTCTCGTGATCGAAGCGGTGGTTCCAGTAGTAGATGAAGTCCCAACCCCCGATCGCCACCGCGTACGCCAACGGCCCCGTCCCCAGGTCCAGCGGAGTCAGGCGGAACAGCTTCTTGCTCGCCGTCTCCGCGCTCCACAGCGTCGAGACCGTCACCACCGCCGAGGCCAGCGCCGTGACCGCCGACCCTCCGGTGATGCGGCGCAGGGCGGGAGGCAAGTCGGCGCCCTCGGCGACGGGCGCGGGGTGGGAGGTGGTGACCTCGTCGTCGTCGTTCGTCGCCGTGGCGCGGGGATGCGACGACGGCACGGTGCCCGCCTCGAGCAGGCCGGTGGACCGGGTGCGCTGCACCACGTCTCCCACGGTGGCGACCGCCGCGGTCGCGAGCGCCAGGCCTATGAAAGCCTTGGCGTACCGGCCGGTCCGCGGGGTGACGGGCGCGAGCAGCCGGTCCGCGACGTACGGGGCGATCAGACTTCCGACGCCCATCGACAGGCTGGCCAGAGTGTCGGCCAGCTCGTAGTCGCCGGCCCGCTCCCCCTGTGCCGGGTGCCGCTTCTGCCACGCGTACTCGCCGACCATCGACCCGATGAACGCGGGGATGGCGAGGACCGTCAGATCAACCTTCATGCCATCCAGGGTATGGCGCAGGCCACTCGGACGCTCGGTCGTGCGCCTACGCGGCTGCGGACTCCGCCGACAGCGACGCCGTCGCCGGCCCCTCGGTCTGGGCGGAGTTGCGGACGAACCACACGCCCACCACGGTGATCAGGGAGATGATCGCGCCCACCAGCAGCGCGTTGTGCACGCCGTTCATCTGCGCGGCCACGTCGCTGGCCCCGGACTCGGCGCCGCCGACGATGCCCAGCGTCATCACGGTGATGAACATGGCGGTGCCGGCGGCCGCGGCGACCTGCTGCAGCGTGTTGAGCAGAGCCGAGCCGTGCGAGTACAGGTGCGGCGGCAGCGAGCCGAGCGCCGAGGTCATGAGCGGCGAGAACAGCAGCGCCAGCCCCACGCTGAGCACCATGTGCCAGACCACCACCAGGCCGAGCGCGGTGTCGGCGCCGAAGGTGGTCATCCCCCACAGCCCGGCGGAGGCGAGGATCGAGCCCGGGATGATCAGGGGCCGCGGGCCGATGCGGTCGAACATCCGGCCCACGAACCAACCGAGGACGCCCATGAGCAGCCCGCCGGGCAGGAGCACCAGACCGGACTCGAGCGTGCTGGTCCCCAGGACCTGCTGCATGTACAGCGGCAGCAGGATCAGGGTGCCGAACAGCGCCATCATGGAGACGAGCATGAGCGACAGGCTCACGGTGAAGGTCGGGAAGACGAACGCGCGCACGTCGAGCAGCGCGAGGTCCTTGAGCGAGAGCTGGCGCCACACGAACACAGTCAGCGCCACGACGCCCACGATCACGGGGATCCACGGCGAGATCACCGCGTTCCCGCTCGCGGCCTCGCCGACGGAGCTGAGCCCGTAGATCAGGCCCGCGAAGCCGATCGCCGAGAGCACGCCCGAGAGGATGTCCAGCGGGATCTGGCGGGTGGCCGTGACGTTGCGGATCAGCGCGCCGCCGGCGACAAGCGCCAGGATGCCGATCGGCAGGACCGCCCAGAACATCCAGCGCCAGCTCAGCACGTCCAGCACCAGGCCGCCGACGGTGGGGCCGACGGCCGGCGCCACGGCGATCACGATGGAGATCACGCCCATCGTGCGCCCGCGACGATCCGCGGGCACCACGTTGAGGACGGTGGTCATGAGCAGCGGGATCATGATCGCGGTGCCCACGGCCTGCACCACCCGGCCGGCGACCAGCACCGGGAACACCGGCGCCAGCGAGGCCAGCAGGGTGCCGAGGGAGAACGTTGTCATGGCGACGACGAAGACCGTCCGCAGCGGCAGCCGGACCAGCAGCCACCCGGTGAACGGGATCACCACGGCCATGGTGAGCATGAAGCCGGTGGTGAGCCACTGCGCGGTGGCGGCGGTGACGGAGAACTCCCGCATCAGCTCGGGAAGCGCGACGGACATGATGGTCTCGTTGAGGATCACCACGAACGCGGCGGCGACGAGCAGCGCGATCAGCCGCTTGGTGGCGGCGGGCAGCGGCGGGGAGCCGGCGGCGGGGTCGCGCTGGGCTGCAACTGAGGGGGCGGCGGATGACTCGGTCGTCACGGGGGTCCTTTGGGAAATGCGAGGTGCGGGGGAAGGCGAAAAGCCGGGCGACCCTGGGCCGCACACGGGAACCTTCTGAAGCTACCGGAACCGGCGGCTCCACCCACGCTCGCGTGACCAGCGTTACCTCGCCTGGGCACCGGGCATCTCGCCCACCGGCCCGCGCTGCCCCTCCGACTTGCGCTGCCCCTCCGACTTGCGCTGCCCCTCCGACTTGCGCTGCCCCTCCGGCCTGCGCTGCCCCTCCGACTTGCGCTGGCCGAAGGTACAGAACCACCCGGGTCGCGCTGCCGCTGGGGACCATAGGGGCAGCGCAAGCCGAAGGTCCAGCGCAAGCGGGTCCGCTCATCGGTGAGCTGGCTCGTCGTCGCTCGTGGTCCCGGCTCGGACCTGCCCGCCTGGTCTGAACTCAGGAGCCCGGGTCGGCCAACTGCGCAGTGATGAGTGTGCGCGCGTCCCGGCCCGAGGCCGTCGGCAGAATCGGGTAGACGTGCAGGCGCGCGGGCACCTCGTGGTACTCCACGTCCACGCCCGAATTCTCGAGCTTCGCGGCGAGGAGCCGGGCGTCGGGGCAGAGGATGTCGTGGGTGCCGCTGAAGATCGTGACGGGCCCGAGCCCGGCCAAGTCGCCGAAGATCGGGCTCACCCGCGGGTCGGTGACCTCGAGGTCTCCCCGCCACACCTCGGACAGGTGATGCCCGCCGGGGACGGCGAGCCACGGGTCGTCGGGCTGCACCTCGGGGATCCCGGGGTTGGACCAGGTCAGATCTACCGCCGGTGAGATGAGCACGGTGCGGCCGAGCGTGATGCCGTGCTCATCGCGCAGCACCTGCGCGGCCGAGAGTGCGATCTGCCCACCCGCCGAGTCGCCGACCAGGCGGGGGTCGCCGTACTCGTCGCGGCACTCCCGGATGATGTCGACGATCCCCGCGACGACGGGGCCCGCGGTCCCGGCCGGAATCAGCGGGTAGATCGGGACCACGACCGTCGTGCGCGACTCGACCGCTATCCGGGCGATCAACTGCCAGTGCTGGCGCGCGACCTCGTTGACCCAGCCGCCGCCGTGGACGTAGACGACGCTGCCCGTCGGTGCGGGTGGGGATCGGAAGCCCCCGGACGGCGAGACCGTGTAGACGGGCCACCCGTCACGCACGACCATCGAGATGTCGACCTCGTGCGCGAGCCGCTGGGGAGGACCGAACGGCTTCGGGCTGCGCGCGGACCGCTCGACATGCCGACGCGCAGCCTCCTCACTGAGGAAGATCCGGTTCCTGCCCGTCGCACGGATGACCCACGGGACCAGCCACTCCGGGACCGTCATCCGGGTCAGGACCGCGAATCCTGACCCGGCTGACCGGTGACGGTGGTCAGCAGGAACACGCTGTCCTCCAGCGCGAGCACCGAGTGACGCTCGTGGGTGAGGATCCACAGTTCGTCCGCGCTGAACTCGCCCTGGACATCGTCCTCGAGATCCACGCGGACCTTGCCCTTGAGCACCTGCAGACTCGCGGCCGGCGGCGAATTGTGCGCCTCCATCCGCACCCCGTCCCGCAGCGCGATCACCGCCTGGCGCAAGGGCCCGTCGTGCGCGACGAGAGCGGAGCTGCGGCCGTTCTTCTCGGTGAGGGCGGTGGCCAGGTGGGATTCGGCCAGTTCCCTGATGTTCGCCATAGTCGACCTTTCCGAGCCTCACGCGTCGCCCGCCGCGAACGACGCGGAGGACCTGACCTGCAACGTACCTACACGGCGTACCGCTCCGAGGCGAGAGCGCTCAGATCGCGCAGAAACCGCCGGAACCCGACGTTCAGCACCGGCCGCAGCACCGCGAGCGAGACGGTGGTCGGCCCCTTGCCCTTCAGCGCGACGGTCCACGTGAGCCGGCATCCGCCGGTGGTGGGCACGACGTCGTAGGACTCGGCGAACGCGGTGACGAACGGCGTCGAGCAGGCGGTGAACCGGAACGCCATGTGCCGGCCGGGCTCCCAGGCGAGGAACACCTCGTCGCCGCGCAGCCCGCCCAGCATGTGGACGGTGCGCGTGGTGCCGAGGCCGTACGGCGGTTCGCTGGTCCACACGACCTTGGTGATCACCTTTGCCCAGCGCGGCCAGGCGTCCGCCTCCTCGAACAGCTCGAACAACTGCTCCGGCGACGCGGGGATGTCGACGGTGTTGGAGAACCGGAAGCGGGCGGAGTCGATGAACGCGACGTCCACCGGTTCACACGGATACATGTTCGCCATGTCCCTACCCCTCGTCCGCCACGACGCCGCGCAGCCCGTCGGCGCCGAACAGCGGCTCGAGCATGGAGCTGAAGTCGGGGCCGCGGCGCAGCATCTGCCCGCCGTCCACGTTGATGACCTGCCCGGTGATCCAGGTCGAGGCGTCGCTGAGCAGGAACGCGGCGGCCTCGGCGATGTCGCCGACCTGGCCGATGCGCGGGATAGGGGTGCTCGCGCGGTAGTCCTCGGCGATCACGGGGTCGGACAGGATCGGCGCCACCAGGTCGGTCTCGATCAGGCCCGGGCGGATGCCGTTGACGCGCACCCGGCTCGCGCCGAGCTCGTCCGCCGCCAGTCCCACCATGTGGTCGACGGCCGATTTGGTCACGCCGTACGCACCGAACCAGCGATGCGTGTTGCTCGCGGCGATGGACGAGATGGCGACGAACGATCCGCCGCCCCGGGCGACCAACTCGCGTGCGGCGTGCTTGAGCGTGAACATCATGCCGTTGACGTTGAGGTCGACGGTGCGCTTCCACGCCTCGGTGTCCATCTGGGTGAGCGGGCCGATGGTCTCGCTCCCGCCGGCGCAGGCCACCACGCCGTCGAGCCCTCCCCCGTGCTCGACCGCCGCCGCGACCGCCGACGACACCTGGTCCTCGTCGGTCACGTCCGCGGCATGCGCGCGCACGGCGCCCTCCCGGCCGGTGGCCTGCGCGATCCGCCGGGCGGTCTCGGCCAGCCGTTCCGCGCCGCGGCCGATGATCGTCACCGTGGCGCCCCGTCGGACCAGCTCCTCGGCCGTTCCCGCGCCGATCCCGCTGCCCCCGCCCGTGACCAGGATGGATTTGCCCTCAAAACTCATACCGGCAGCGTAGAACGGGTTCCTGTTTGCCGGGGATGGTTCCGCCAACTGCCCGCCGGAGCCGCGCCCGACTCGCGCCGATCGCACATCTCCCGCCAATCGCGCGTCTCCCGCTGGTCACGCCGGAATACTCGCAGGAATGAACTTCCAGGAATCAGTGGAACTGGTCGGCGAGGCGATCGATGCCGTGGGCGTGGCGGCGATCGTGATCGGCACGGTGGCCGCCACGGTGATGGCCGGCTGGCGGATGGCGCGCCGCGAACCCGACGTCTACCGCCAGTTCCGGCGTTTCCTCGGCCGCTCGATTCTGCTCGGCCTGGAACTGCTGGTCGCCGCGGACATCATCAAGACCGTCGCCGTCACCCCGACGCTCGTCGACGTGGCGGTGCTCGCCGCGATCGTGGCCATCCGTACGTTCCTCAGCTGGTCGCTGGAGCTGGAGATCTCCGGCCGCTGGCCGTGGCAGAAGGAGCCCGAGGGCGCAAAGTCCGTGAACGAGAGGACCGAGTCCTAGACCCCCCCTGACCGTCCCGGGTGCGCCGGGCAGGGTCCGGCGCGCCTGGCCGTGCCGGCGGGGAGCCGGACCGACCCGGGTCAGAGGGCGTACTGGCCGCGGTTGCTGGCGGCGCGGCCCTCCTTGAGGACGAGGAGGATGTTGCTGTGGTCGGCCAGCGAGTCGATGTCCGCGAGGGGATCGCCCTTGACGACGACGACGTCGGCCAGCTTCCCGGCTTCCAGCGTGCCCAGCTTGTCGCCCAGGTCGCACAGCTCCGCGGAGGTCTGCGTTCCGGCCACGATGGCCTGCATCGGGGTCATGCCACCGAACTTGACCAGGGCGCTGAGCTCACCGAGCGTCGCACCGTGATCGGGGACCAGGCCCGCGTCGGTACCCACGGCGACCTTGATGCCCGCCTCGACGGAGGCCTGCAGCGACTCGTGCGCCAGCGCGTGCCACTTGTCGCTCTTGGCCTTGGCCTGCGGGGTGGCGGTGTCCGGCTTGAGGGTCTCGATGAGGGTGGGGACCAGGAACTGGCCGCGCTCGACCATCTCCTGCCGCAGCTCGTCGTTGAGGGCGTACCCGTGCTCGACGCTGTGTACGCCGCCCTGCACGGCGGCCTGGATGCCCGCGAAGCCGATGGCGTGGGCGGCGACCTTGCGGCCACCGTAGTTGTGCGCCTCCTCCACCAGCGCGGAGACGATGTCGACGCGCGCGCCGAGCCAGTCCGGGTCATCGCTCGGCGAGGTGACGCCGCCGGAGGACGCGACCTTGACCACGTCGATCCCGTCGCGAAGCAGGCCGCGGACCTGCTTGCGGGCCTCGTCGACCGAGTCCACGAGCAGACCACCCACCAGGCCGGAGCCGTCGATACCGGAGGGGATGTGGAAGTCTGCGTGACCACCGGTCTGGGAGAACATCTTGTCCGCCACCAGCAGACGCGGGCCCTCCACCAGACCGTTGGCGACGGCCTCGCGCACGCCCACGTCGATACCCATCAGGTCACGCACCGTGGTGACACCGGACTCGATCGTGACCTTGAGACGTTCGATCAACTCGAAGTAGCGGTAGGACGGCGGAACCATGGCGGCCATGATCGGCGAGCCCTTGGTGCCGGGCAGGGAGAGGTGGACGTGGCAGTCGAAGAATCCGGGGGTGACGGTGTTACCGCCGACATCAACCTTGGTGGCCGAGTCATCGACCTGCGGCGCACCGGCGGCAGCGCCGGCGTAGGTGATCTTGCCGCCCTCGATCACCACGACCGCGTCGGCGACCGGGGCTGCGCCGGTTCCGTCGATGAGCCGGGCGTTGTGCAGGAGCGTAGTCGTCATAAGAGCCAACTTACGTGGTCTCGGGCCCGTCCGATGAACACGCCGAAGTTGCCCCCTGGTAGTGGGTCAGGTCTCGTATCGGACGAACGTCCCGGTGTTGCGGCCGTCGGACTCGAGCAGCCATCCGAGCCGTTTGACCTGGTGCAGGATCACGGCGGAATCCACCACGACCAGAGGGGCGAGCTCACGCTCGAGGGTTTCCTGGATCCGCATCGCCTCGGCGACCGACCGGTTCCACGTGCTGACGAGCAGGTTGGGCGATCCCGGCATGCTCACCACCTGGCGTACCGACGACTCGGCCCGGAGCCGAGCCACACTCGCGGCCATCTGCATGACCGGGACCTTGCACCACCACTGCACGATCACCGGGAACCCGGTGGCGCCCTGGGCCACATCACAACGGAACGTCAGGGCACCCGAACCGAGAAGGTGCGCGAGTTGCCGCCGGGTGGTCGAGAGGGGGCGGCCGGTGATCCGCGCCAGATCCGCCGCGCTGCGACGACCGTCCTCGGTAAGCGCGTCGACCAACTCCGGTTGGGGGTCCGCCCACGGGTTGGCGGCGTTCGCGCTCCCGGGCTGGCGGCGGGCCCGCGGCACGTCGGCGTTCCGGGCGCCGCCGTGCGGGTCGAGACCGCCGATCCGCCACTGGTTGCCGCCGAGGTGAAACTGCCCCACCAGATGGGAACGCATCCCCGTCACGCCGTCCAGCCGGGGCAGGCGATCGAGCAGGATCTCGGCGAGATCGCTCTGGGTGAGCGCGGCGATGGTCACCACGACTCCGTACTCGCGGGCCGCGATCTCGGCGGTCACCACCGTCGGCCACGCGGCCAACTCCTGCGCCAGCGACCTCACCCGGCCTGCGTCACAGGCGATCTCCGTGATCGCGAGGCGGTTGCCATACACGCCGTCGGCGGACGGGTAGGCCTACATCGAGAGCTCTCGGAACAAGGTGGAGCCCGTCGGCGACGATGCTGGACATCGCGACCAATCCCGTGGTTCTGAGCCACGGCGGGGTCCAGGGCACGTGCGAGACCAACCGCAACGTCACGGACGACGAGATCCGCGGGGTCGCCGCGACGGGCGGCGTGATCGGGATCGGGTACTTCGAGACCGCGGTGTGCGGGCTGGGACTGGACTCGGTGCTCGACGCGATCGATCACGTGGTGGAGGTCGGTGGGATCCAGACCGCCGCTCTCGGCAGTGACTACGACGGCTCCGTCACCGTCGGCTGGGACACCAGTGAGCTCGCCGCAATCACCCAGGGTCTGCTGGACCGCGGCTACTCCGACGAGGACATCACCGCGATCATGGGCGGTAACACGCTGCGGGTGATGCAGGAGGTGCTACCGGCCTGACGCTAACTACTGACACAGATATCCCCCGGGACGAGAGACCTTCTCGTTCCGGGGGATTGCTGTGCTCGGCGCGTGCGCCGTCGGTCAGGACGCCATCCCGAACCGATGGGCCAGGTACGGGATCCAGCCCATGCACTCGGGGGTCAGCGCCAAGCAGGCGGCCTCGCTTCCGCTGGGCCCCAGCAGGAATCGCAGCGCGTTCAGGGTCGAACCGAACATCAACATCACTCCTCGTTACTTCGGAAAACCTATTCTACCAGTCCTATCGCCGGCAGCGGACGCTTACGTTACGTGAGCACCGAGCCCCTCAGCCCACGAGTGTGGCCCGCGGGCCGTCCACCAGCACCGGGTCCAGGCAGGTGTCGGGGATGGTGGCCAGCGAGCACCAAGCGGCCGGAAGCACCGGTCGGTAGTCCGGCCCGACGCCGCCGGCGGCGATGATCTCGCGGTAGGCGTCCACGCCCGAGGTGGGCCGCCGCTCCAGCGTGGGGTCGGTGAGCACGTCGACCCGGTAGAGCCCGAAGCGCGGCGAGTAACTACCCCATTCATAGTTGTCCACCAGCGACCAGTGGTTGTAGCCGATCACCGGGTAGCCGTCGGCCACGGCGCGTTGCAGCCAGAACGCGGTGTCGCGCAGGAAGTCGCCGCGGTTCACACCGTCCGCCCGTCCGCCGTCGCGGGTGGGCATGCCGTTCTCGACGAGGTAGATCGGCTTGCCCGGGTACGAGCGCGCGTAGTGCGCGATCGCCTCGTAGATCCCCTCCGGCTGCGGGCGCACGGCGGCGAAATCGTCCCAGGCCGCGTTGATCGCGGTGAGGTTGATCAGGGCGACGCCGTAGTAGTAGTCGATCCCCACGTAGTCCACCACGTCGGCCACGCGGTCCCCGATCAGCGTGTCGGTGAACTCGGTGGCCAGCGGCAGGTACGCCTCGTTCATGGTGACCATCGCGTCCGGGTCGGCGCGGTGGGCGGCCGCGTAGGCCAGTCGGTGCCCCGCCTCGAGCTGATCGAGGAACACCGAGAAGTCCCGGGGCCCGACGCGCCCGATGGTCATCTCGTGCTTGAAGAACACCAGCGGTTCGTTGAAGGTCACCCACAGCGTCCCGTCGCCGGCCCAGCGTTGCGTGATCAACTCGGAGAATCGACCGAAGGCCTCCACGGCGCCGCCCGAGAGCATGCCGCCCCGGTCCGCCAGCCAGCCGGGATAGGTGAAGTGGACCATGGTGATCATCGGGACCATGCCGTGGCCGCGAACAGTGTCGATGATCCGGTCGTAGTGGGCGAGCGCCTCGTCGTCGTACTCTCCCGGCGCCGGTTCGATCCGCGCCCACTCCACGCTCAACCGGAAGGTGTTGACGCCCATCGCCGCGGCGTTCGCGATGTCCTCGGGGTACCGGTTCCAGAAGTCCACCGCGTCGTTCACCGGATCCACCCGGCCGCTCGGCGCGGTGGCGTCGACGTAGCGCTTCCAGTTGGAGTCCGGGTTGCTGCCCTCGATCTGGAAGCCTGACGTGGCGACGCCCCAGTGGAAGTCGTGGGCGACCGGTGCGCCGGCGCCGGCGGGCGGGGCTTCCGCCGTTGCGCGCGGCGTCTGCGGCAGCACCGCGACGAGCGCCACCACCGCCAGCGCCGCCGTGATCCTGCCGATGACGGACCGTCTCCCCACTGACGTCCTCCCCGGTGTCATGCCAGCACCATAGGCAGATACGCAGGCGTTTCGCGCGGAAAGGCGTCCTTGACGCCGACGACGAACTCGAACCTGCCATCCCGGACCGGCTACCCCTTGCGGCCCCTGCGGATAATCCTGCGGACCCTGATCCGGCGGCCGGGCGTGAACTAGGGTTGCGGAGTGCTCCGACGCCTAGCTGCCCGCATCTTCTGGTTCTTCAGCCGGTGGACACTCGCGACCCAGCCGGGCCCCGATCGCCCGGCGGTACTCCTCGGTGCGCCGCACACCTCCAACTGGGATTTCGTCCTGATGATCGGCATCGTCTGGCGGCTGGGCATCGACGTGCGCTGGCTCGGCAAGGCCAGCCTGTTCGCGGGATGGCGTGGACCGCTGATGCGAGCCCTCGGCGGGATCGCCGTTGATCGTGCCAATCCTGCCGGGGTCGTCGAGGACATGATCCGACGCGTTCACGCGGGCGAGATGTTCGGGCTCGTCGTCACGCCCGACGGCACCCGCGGAGCGCACGAGTACTGGAAGTCCGGCTTCTATCGGATCGCCCGCGAGGCCGGAATGCCCGTGACCCTCGGCTATGTCGACCGCACGACCATGACATCGGGACTGGGACCGACCATCGAGTTGACGGGCGACGTGGCCCACGACATGGACCGGATCCGGTCCTTCTACGCGGACAAGGCGGGGTTCCATCCCGAGAAGCGAGTGGAGCCGCGTCTCGTGCAGGAGCCGACGAACCCGTGACCGGGAGACACGGAAACGGTCAATCGGCGGTAGGTGCGGGACACTAACCCCGTGGATGATCTGCGCGTGGCCCCCGGACCGGGCGCGCCCCGTGGGCTGACGGTGCCGGCGGCCGAATTCGTGGAGAAGTTCTCCCGGTCATCCGGCCCTGGAGGCCAGCACGTCAACACCGCGGATTCGCGGGTCCAGCTCAGCCTCGACCTGGGCACCACCTCCGCCCTGGACGACGACCAGCGGGCGCGCGTGCTGCGGAACCTCGCACCGAGGCTCTCCGGAACCGTCCTCACCGTCAGCGCCGAGGAGCACCGGTCGCAGCGGCGGAACCGGGAGGCCGCAAGGCGGCGTCTGGCGGAACTCCTGCGCGAGGCGGTGGCCCCACCGGTCCCCAGGAGACCCACCCGGCCCACTCGCGGTTCGCGCCGGCGTCGGCTCGAGGCCAAACGGCAACGCTCCGAAGTCAAGACGAACCGCAGACGACCGAACCACGACTGACGGCCGTCGGGATGGTCGCAGCGTCGCCGCCCCTCGCGGAGCCCCTCGCGGAGCCCCAGGCGGGTCTATTCGCTGGATCGTCGCGATGCCCAGAACGCACCCTCTAGTCTCAGTACCACCATGCCTCCCACCCCTGACACCGTTTCAGTCGCGCTCAAGGCGGCGACGTCGTTCGTCGTCAACGCGGTCGAAGTCCTGCGATTCGGCGGCCTCCAGACGGACGAAGAACCCTCCCCGTTCGAGATCGTCGCACGGCGCCCGATGTTCCGGCTGCGCCGCTACTACGCGCCGACCGCGGGGGCCGACGGTCTCGCGGATGTCGGCCTCGATGAGGACGAGCCGCCGCGCCCGCCGATCGTGCTCGTGCCGCCGATGATGATCTCCGCCGACGTCTGGGACGTGTCCCCCGATACGAGCGCGGTGGCCGCACTGTACGAGGCGGGCATGGACCCGTGGGTGATCGACTTCGGATCCCCGGATCTCGAGGCGGGCGGCCTCGAACGCACTCTCACGGACCACGTGGTGGCGGTGAACGACGTGATCGACCTCGTCACGGCCGCCACCGGCCGCTCGGTCCATCTCGGTGGATACAGCCAGGGCGGCATGTTCTGTTACCAGGCCGCGGCCTTCCGGCGCTCGCGCGACCTCGAGAGCATCGTGACGTTCGGCTCCCCGGTGGACTGGCGCGGCAGTGCCCCGCTCGGCGTCCCCGAGGATGTGATCGTGAACGTCGCGCGCTTCGTCGCCGACTACGTCTTCAGCGACCACTCGCTGCCCGGGTGGTTGGCGTCGACGGGGTTCCGCCTACTCGATCCGATCAAGACCGCCCGTGCGCAGGTGGACTTCCTGCGCCAACTCCATGACCGCGAGGCGCTCCTCGGACACGAACGGCAGCGCCGCTTCATCGGTGGCGAGGGATTTGTCGCCTGGTCCGGCCCGGCGATCGTCGACATGATGCAGCAGGTGATCATCCAAAACCGGATGATGGTCGGCGGATTCGTGATCGGCGACCACGTCGTCTCCCTGGCCGACATCACCTGCCCCGTCCTCGCCGTGCTCGGCGAGGTCGACGAGATCGGCGTCCCGGCCGGCGTCCGCAAGATCGCCTCCGTCGCCCCCGCGGCCGAGGTCTACGAGTTCCCGGTCCGCGCCGGGCATTTCGGGCTCGTCGTGGGCTCGACCGCCGCCTCGCTGACGTGGCCCACCGTCGCCGGGTGGATCGGGTGGATCGAGAACACCGGTCAGCGACCCGACGGCATCGCCGAAGTCGCACCCGACGCCGTCGTCGACTCGTCCCCCACCTCGGCGGTGATGCTCGCCGCGGACGGGGCGATTCAGGTCGCCGGACTCGGGGTCGGCGTCGTGCGCGGTGCCGGTCACCTCGCCGTCAGCGCGCTGCAGACCACGCGGGCCCTCGGATACGAGGCGCTGCACGCGGCGCCGCGCCTCATCCGGTTGGAACAGATCCAGCCGAGAACCCGCATCTCCTTTGCCAAGATCATGACCGAGCGGGCCCGCACCCAGCCGGGTGACGCGTGCTTCCTGTTCTCCGACCGCGTCCACACGTATTCGGCCGTCGATACCCGGATCACCAACGTGGTCAAGGGACTCATCGCGGTCGGGGTGCGCCAGGGCGACCACATCGGCGTACTCATGGAGACGCGGCCCTCGGCGTTGGTCGCCATCGCCGCGCTGTCGCGCCTCGGCGCCGTGGCCGTGCTGCTCCCCCCGTCGCATTCGCTGCCCGAACTACTCCGGCTCGGCGCGGTGACGGACGTCGTGGCCGACCCGGAGCACGCGTCCAGGGTCACCGATGCCGGGGCGCGGGCGCTCGTCCTCGGCGGCGGCGGCGCCGATCGCGACCTCCACGCCGACCTCGGCCCGGGCGTCGTGGACCTCGAACGCATCGACCCCGAGGACGTCGAGCTGCCCCGCTGGTACCGGCCGGACCCCGGCCGCGCCGGCGACCTCGCCTTTGTCGTCTTCACCCGCTCCTCGGGCACGTGGCAGTCCAAGCTCGTGACCAATCATCGGTGGGCGCTCTCCGCGTTCGGCACCGCCAGCGCCGCACGCCTGACCTCCGCGTCGACCGTGTACTGCCTCAGTCCGCTCCACCACCCGTCGGGTCTGCTCACCGCCGTCGGCGGGGCCGTGGCCGGTGGGGCCAGGATCGCCCTGTCACACGGTTTCGATCCGGCGACCTTCGACGAGGAGATCCGCCGCTACGGGGTGACCGTCGTCTCCTACACCTGGGCGATGATGCGCGAGTTGGTGAGCCGGCCGGCGAATCCGCGGGAGACGCTC
The DNA here is from genome assembly GCF_937873725.1 of uncultured Dietzia sp. Classification (GTDB taxonomy): domain Bacteria; phylum Actinomycetota; class Actinomycetes; order Mycobacteriales; family Mycobacteriaceae; genus Dietzia. Next base: position 7,459 of record NZ_CALMYY010000033.1, on the reverse strand, counting down.
CCGACGATCTCGCTCTTCATGGGATCCGGCATGCCCCGCGGGGTGTGGCGACGCGTCACGGACCGCTACCCGGGGACGCGGGTCCTCGAGTTCTACGCCGGGACCGAGGCGGACGTCGTCCTGGCCAACCTCTCGACGACAAAGCCGGGCGCGCGCGGCCGCCCGCTGCCCGGGACGGCCGAGGTCAGGCTCGTCACGGTCGATCCCGACTCCGGCGCAATCCTCACCGGTCCCGACGGTTACGCCATACCGAGTGAGGTCGGCGAACCCGGGATGCTCGTCACCCGGCCACGCCTCAGGATCGACGCCTCCGTGCGCCGGCTCCGCGGGCTGTTCCGTCCGGGCGACGCATGGGTGTCGACCAATGACGTCTTCGAGCGTGACCGGGACGGCGACTTCTGGCTGCTCGGCTCGGCCGGCGCCGTGGTCCGCACGGCGCACGGTCCGGTGTACCCGATCCAGGTCGCCGACGCGCTCGGGGATCTGACGCAGGTGGACCTGGCCGTGGTGTACGGCGTGCCCGGTGGGGCGGGTCGGGTCGCCGTCGCCGCGGTGAGCAGGTGGGGCTCCCAGGCGATCACCGCGGCCGACATCGGTGGCGCACTGGCCTCGGTCCCGTCCGCCGGACGACCCGACATCGTCCACGTTGTCGACCACATCCCGGTGACCAACTGGTACCGCCCGGACGCCACCGGGTTCGCGTCGCGGGGCCTACCGAAGGCCGGCCCGCGAGCCTGGATCCGCGACGCCGACACGGGTGGGTACGTGCGGCTGACCAAGGCGGTGCGGGACGGGCTGCTTCCGACGGAGTAGCCCGTCAGTCGCGACGATTACGGAGCCCGATCGAGGTGCGGTTCCGGGGCCGGGCAAGATCCTCAAGAACGAGCTCAGCGCACGGGCGACGGACGAGTCGCAGCGCGTGCCGCGGAAGGGGAACTGACATGGCCGGGCAGCAGTTGGTGGAGATCTCGCGGCACACGGGGCAGATCGTGGTGCTGCGGATGCAGAACCCGCCGGTCAATGCGTGGACCGACGAGTTCGTCGAGGCCATGGAGGAGGCGCTGGTCCGGCTGGAGGCCTCGACGGCCCGCGCGGTGGTGATCACCGGGGCGGGGCGCCACTTCAGTGCCGGCGGCGACTTCCACCGGTTCCAGACCATCACCGACGCCGCCACCGCCCGCGAGTTCGTCGAGCGGGTGCAGGGGTTCATGGACCGCGTGGCGGCGCTGCCGATGCCGGTGATCGCCGCCGTCAGCGGCACCGCGCTGGGCGGCGGCTGCGAGCTGGCGATGGCCTGCGACGTCCGGGTGGCCGGCCCGCGCGCGCGGATGGGCCTGCCCGAGGTGCGGTGGGGCGTCCTCGCCGGCGCGGGTGGCACCCAGCGCCTGTCCCGGCTGGTGGGGCCGGGCATGGCCAAGCGGATGATGTACACCGCCGAGCCGGTCGACGCGGTCACGGCCCTGCGCATCGGGCTGGTGGAGGAGGTCTCCGACGACGACGACCCGCTGCCCCTCGCGCTGGAGCTGGCCCAGAAGATGGCCGCCAACAGCCCCCGCGCGATCCGCGCCGTCAAGCAGTGCGTGGACCGCGGCCTGGACATGGGCCTGGCCGATGGGCTCGAGCTCGAGCGGGAGCTGTGGATCGAGCTCATCCCCGGGGGTGACCTGCAGGAGGGCGCCGCCGCGTTCTTCGACCAGCGCGACCCGCGATACCCGGACCCGAGGTAGCCGGACCCGGCACCCATCCGGCACGCCCGCCGCGCCGAACCCCGGACATGGATACCACCGCGCGGTCTCCCCGACCCGAGAGCTTCCACGTGTCCGCCCACACCTCCGACGTGACGGGCCTGTTCACCGGGTCGCGGGACGAGTCGGCCGCCGGGTCGCGGCGGCCCCTGCCCCGCCTCCCGGGCTGCGTCGACTCCGCGCGCATGTGGTGGGACGACTGGCTGCCGGTCGCGGCGACGGGCTGGGGCGCGGTATTCCTCATCGCACCGTTGCTCGTGGCGCACGTCCTCATCCGAGCCGTGGGCGGGCAACGGTCGCCGGAGTCATGAGGCCCCCGCGGACAGCCTCCACAGGACGGTCCGCTCGCGCGAACGGGCGGCGTGGAGCGGATCGGCGTCGTCCGCCGCGCGCGGGTGACGGGGCGTCGTCTCGTGCGTGCCGACGACGGCCAGTCCGGCGCCGACGATGCGGTCGGTGAGCTCGTCGGGCGCGCGGAGGCCGATCAGCTCGGCGAGGTCGGACAGGATGAGCCACCCCTCGCCTCGCGGCGTGAGGTGCTCGGCGAGCTCGCCGAGGAAGCGGTTGAGCACGCCGGAGCCCGGGTCGTAGATCCCGCGCTCCAGCGCCGAGGTCGGGCGCCCGGGGATCCAGGGCGGGTTGCACACCACCACGTCGGCCCGCCCGCCGTCGGCGGGCCACAGGTCGGCCTCGGCCACCCGGACCCGGTCGGCGAGCCCGAGCCGGTCCAGGTTCTCCGCCGCGCACCGCACCGCGCGGGGGTTGATGTCGGTCGCCACCACCTCCCGCGCCCCGCGCCGGGCCAGCACCGCCGCGAGCACCCCGGTCCCGGTGCCGATGTCCCAGACCACGGGCTGGTCCACTCCCCGCGGCCAGGGGGCGTCGGCGACCAGGTCGATGTACTCGTCGCGGGTGGGGGCGAAGACCCCGTGGGCGGGATGGATCCGAGCCCCCAGGGCGGCCACCTCGATGCCCATGCGGTGCCACTCGTAGGCGCTGATCACGCCGAGGAGCTCGGGCAACGACACCAGCGTCTCCCCGCCGACGTCGTCGTCGCCCCCCACACCCTCCGGACCGTAGGCGTGAGCGCAGGCGTCGCGCGCGTCGGGCGCCCGGCGCAGCCGGATCGAGTGGTCCGGCTGCAGCGGGATGAGGATCCCGCCCAGGATCGCCGCGCGGTGCGCGCGGGCTCTACGGTTGGCGAGGAACACCTCCCCGGGGTCGGCGCTAGGTGGGGTGCGGGATTCTCGCTTCTGCAGCCGCCGGTCGATCGCGCGCAGGAGCTGCCGGGCGTTGTGGAAGTCGCCGCGCCACAGCAGGCCGGTGCCCGAGCGGATCAGGCGGAGAGCCTTGTCCGCGGAGATGTCGTCGGTGATCACCACGAGGTCGCGCGGCGCCGGCGCCCCGTTCTCGGACCGCCACCGGGCGGTGCGGGGCGCGCCGTTCTCGCTCCAGCTGACGGTGGTCATGGCGCGGGCCGGCGGGGTACGGGGAGGAGCACGGGGATCCTTCTGCCAGGCGCGCACTCGACCCGACCGGGGCGGCGTGAGGACGCGGATTGCGGTGGCCCGTTTTTCGGGCTGTGCTCATTGTCTCAGCAGGTCTACGCTGGAGCCCACAGAGCAGCGGCTCTCGCCCCGTGGACCAGGGAGTTCGTCATGAGCGCATCACAGGCCGACCTCTGGAGTGGCCCCGTCGGGGACTCGTGGGTGCGCAACGCGGTGGCCTACGACCGGATCCTGGAGCCGCTGGGGCGGGCGGCGCTCGACCGCCTCGATCCGGGGCCCGGGGAGCGCGTTCTGGACGTGGGCTGCGGGACGGGGAGCACGACCCTGGAGATCGGTCGGCGGGTGCTCCCCGGCGGGTCGGTGCTCGGCGTCGACGTGTCCCGCCCGATGATCGACTTCGCCCGGGCCCGGTTGACCGACGCGCGCGAGGGCCAGGACAGCGACGCCCAGAACGTCGAGTTCGCCGCCCTCGACGTGGAGAACGACGAGTTGCCCGGGCCGTTCGATGCCGCCTTCTCGCGACTGGGCGTGATGTTCTTCGACGACCCCACGGCGGCCTTCGCCAACATCGCACGCTCGCTGAGGCCGCACGGTCGGCTGGCGTTCGTCTGCTTCGCCTCTCCGCTGGAGAACCCATTCATCGCGGTGCCCACCTTCGCCGCGTTGGCGGTGTTGGGCGGTCCCCCGATGCCGCCCCCGGGCGCACCGGGACCCTTCTCCCTGGCCGACCCGGACCTGCTCCGCGGCATCCTCGAGTCGGCGGGTTTCGAGTCCGTCGACCTGTCGCGCGGACCCGACGAGGTCACCCTGGGTCCGGTCGGCGCCCTCGACGAGGTCGCGAGGCAGGCGCTGGAGCAGAATCCCGCGGTCATGTCGCTGCTCGATGCCGACCCCGACGCCCGCGACGCCGCCGTCACGGCGGCCGCCGACGCGCTGAGCGCCCACGTCGTGGACGGTGACATCCGCCTCGGCGCCGGCACCTGGATCGCCGAGGCCCGCGCCCCCGGGGCGTGAGTGGACCGATCATCGACCATCCCCTGCCCGTTCAGGGCGCGGACCGGGCGGGGTGGGCCGATTCAGAGGTGCAGTGCAGCACGCTATGCGGCCGGGGTGAGCCTGTACCCGGTCACGCCTTCTTCGCCGCAACAAACGCGTCGAAGTCAAAGGGCTCCGGCGTGCCACTGGCTTCGCCGTCGACGAGCGCGACTCGCAGCGTGGCCAGCTGTGTCTCTCTGTCCTCGAGCAGCCGTAGGCCGGCGCGAATGACCTCGGTGGCGGACCGGTACCGGCCCGACGCGACTTCTCGGGCGAGGAAGTTCGCGAAATGATCATCAAGGCTGATCGAGGTGTTCTGTGCCATGGCGTGAAAATACCAACTTGTGGTACCCGTAATCGCGGGGCCCGCACGCGTCAGTCCAGCGTTTCCCGGCCCGGTCGAGCGCTTCTGTCTGATCATCGAGAGCTTCGCGTTGGCGCATACCTACGAGGGCGAGCTCGCCTTCATCGGCGCCAGCGAGATGCGCAACCTCGAGCCGGTGCACTACCGGCGCATCGCGCGGTTGCGTGACCGGATGCAGCAGATGGTCGACACCGAGGTGGCGGACGCCGTCGCGACCGGCCGGTTCCGCCCGGACAACAGCAAGGAGGCCGCTCGCGCGGTGGTGACGATGTGCACCACCATCCCCACGTGGTGGCGGCCCGGCGGCGAGCTGACACCGGAGGACGTCGCGCGGCAGTACGTCGGGTTCGCCATGGACGTGATGACCGGCGGCTCGATGAGAACCACCGCCGCCACCGCCCCGGCACCGGCGGCCGGGCGGCCGCGCCGTTGATCAGTGGGTAGCGGCGCGTGACGACGACGACGAGGTCTTCACCCACGTCAGAAGCGCGGCCGATCTGACCCGAAAAGGCCGGCTACCTCCGATGCCCGTGACCCACGCTCGCCCTTGCCGCACGGAGGATTTCCCGCCATCCTTGGCGGATGGGGAGCACGCCGGAGGAACGGGCGACGAGGCATCATCGCGAGAGGCACCAGGCGATCGCCGTGGTGGTGGTGCACGGCATCGGCAACCAACAGCCGATGGACACCGTCTCGGCGCTGGTCGCCAACGTCTTTGGGAAGAAATCCGACCTGACCCCGCCGGCGCGCGTCGAGCGTCGCCTCGACCGCGACGCCGAGTACCTCGACTTACACAGGCCGGTGCTCATCGAGTCCCGCGGCTGGCCGCGGACCGACTTCTTCGAGTTGTATTGGCAACCGACGTTCGGCACAGGCGAAACCGGCGCCGTGCTGAGGTGGATGGTGCGGCTGTTGCTGACCAACGCGCGGGGTTCGCAGTTGAGGCGCGTCGTGTGGACCGTGCGGGCGATCATCGCGCTGGCGGCGCTCGTGGTCGCGGCGATCGCTGCCGCATGCTGGCTCCTCCTCGACCCGGAGAACCCCTACGTGAGGTGGGTGCTCACCGCTGTTCCGGTGGCACTCGCGCTCGGCGCCCTCCGCGCCGTCGCGAAGAAGATGGCGAGCAGCGTGCTCACCACCTCCGTCGCCGACGCCCAACGCTGGTTCAACCCGGCTATCGCCGACTACGTCCAGCGAGACAAGGTCCGCAGGGACGCCCGCGACCTCCTGCTCACGCTGCACCGACACCAGGACCGAAACGAGGAGCCCCTCTACGACCGAATCATCATCGTCGCGCACAGTCTGGGCAGCGTCATCGCCTACGACGCGATCCGGCTGGTCTTCGACGAACTCCGTCAGCCCCGGGAGGACGGGCACGGTGGTGGGTCCGGTGAACTCGCCGACCGGCAGCCGAAGGCCTGGAACTTCCTCACCGCGGTCCCCGGCAAGCAGGACCCTCCGCGGCCCTTGCCGGCCGGACGGGACTACCACGCGGTGCAGACGGAGCTTCAGAAAGAACAGCTCCGGATGGGCGTGCCCTGGCGTGTCTCCGACTTCATCACGCTGGGGTCGCCGCTGACCCACGCCCAGGACCTCCTGGCCACCAAGCGCGAGAGCTTCGAGAGCCGGAAGGAAGAGCAGGAGCTCCCCGCCTGCCCACCCCTCGGGGAGCAGCAGAACCGGGAGAGTGTGTGGAGCCGCGCGGGCAGGCCGGTCCAGGCGGCGGCCGGCGCGGACGGCAGCGGACCGGTCGCGTTCTATCGCACGGAGTTCGATGGCCCTCTGATCGCGCACGAAGCCTCGCCGTTCGCCACCACCCGATGGACCAACCTGTACTTTCCACTGACGCGGTGGCTCGGCGGCGACCCTGTGGGCGGCCCCGTCGCCCCGGTGTTCGGCCGCGGGGTTGTGGACATCCCAGTGGAGATCAGTGCGCCGCGCAAGAGCCGGGACCGCGTGCTCAGGACGCCCGTCGCCGCGCACACGCGGTACTGGCGCAGAGACTCGCCAGGCCACGAGGCTCCGACCAAGGACAGCGTCGCGGTGCTCCGACACGCGATCGGTCTGCGATGGGCCGACGACGACGAGGACGTACCCCGTCCACCGGTGGGACGAGATGCGTCTGCAGCGCGCAGAATGTCGCTGAAACGTCGATCACGTTCGCGACTCAAGGCGGCAGGGCGTCGGCGAGCGCTGCAGCGGAAATCGGCCGATTAGTCGTGTCTGGAGGAATTTCGTCTATGCCGCTCCCGCCGTGAGCGGTACCCCTCGCCACCGATCCGAACGGCCTCGGTGTGGTCGCCACATGCGTGGCGAGAAGGCGCGGAACTCGTGATGTCCCATGCTGCACCGACGGACCGTCGTGGACCGTCACCCCTTAGACGCGACCCTCCACGCCGAGTGGATCGCGCCGTGGATGTAGCCGACCTCGCCGGCGTCGCCGATGACCTCGCAGTCGATGCCGGCGGCGCGGAGGTCGTCGGCCAGCGGGGCGGCGGCGGTGGTGCCGTCGGCGTAGATGACCATGTCGGCCGTGGCCGAGGCGGTGTCGCCCTTGGCGTCGGCCCACTCGACGCCCGACTCGGTGATCCGGGTGACGGTGACGTTGCGGTGGATGTCGACCCCGTGCTCCTTGGCGTGACGCACCGCAGTCCAGCGGCGGGGCATGGCCAGCGGCAGTCCGAGCTGCTGCGACTCGTGGAGCAGCGTCACGCGCCGCCCGCGCTCGGCGAGGAACTCCGCCAGCTCCAGCCCGACCAGCGAGCCGCCGATCACCACGACGTTCTTACCCATCGGCAGCGCGATCG
>NZ_CALMYY010000032.1 GCF_937873725.1 uncultured Dietzia sp. | reverse complement strand
GTTCAACCCGAGGGGGCTGCGATGACACGGGCTGCGATGACACGGGCTGCGATGAGAAAGCTCCTGGCCTCGTGCCTGACCGCCGTGCTCGTCGCGACCGGCTGCGGGCTGAGCGACGGCGGGTCCGTCCCGCTCCCCGTCGGTCCCGGACCCGGCGGCCCCACCCCTGCGCTGGAGGGTGTCCGGGTGACGGTCGGCGGCAAGGACTTCACCGAGGGTGTGATCAGCAGCTACCTGGTGGAGTTCCTGCTGGCCGCCGCGGGCATGGAGGTCTCGGACATGTCCTCCCTGGCCGGGTCCAACAGCTTCCGCCAGGCCCTCATCTCCGGCCAGGTCGACATCGGCATGGAGTACACCGGCACCGCCTGGATGAGCTACCTGGGCAACTCCGAACCGATCCGCGACCCCGAGGCCCAGTGGGCGGCGGTGCGCGACGCCGACCTCGCCGGGCACGACATCAGGTGGATGCGGCCCACGACGGTCGACAACACCTACTCGTTCGCGATGAGCCGGGCCACCGCCGAGGAGACCGGGGTGCGCACGTTCTCCGACTACGCCCGACTGGTCCGGTCCGACCCCGGGTCCGCGCTGACCTGCATGGAGACCGAGTTCTCGGTGCGTCGGGACGGCTGGCCCGGGCTGGCCCAGGCGTACGGCTTCGACGCGGCCGCCGTGCCCACGCCGATCATGCAGCCCGGCATCATCTACCAGGCCACCTCCGTCGGGCGCGAGTGCCGGTTCGGCGAGGTCTACACCACCGACGGCCGGGTCAAGGGCCTCGACCTGGTGGTCCTCGAGGACGACCGGCGCTACTTCCCCGTCTACAACCTCGCGACCGTGATCCGGGGGGAGTTCCTCGACGCCCACCCGGAGATCGAGGAGGTCCTGGCCCCGCTCGTGGACGTCCTGACCAACGAGGTGATGGTGGAGCTCAACATGCGGGTCGACGTGGACGGCGACGACCCCGCCCTGGTCGCGAGGGACTTCCTGGTGGAGCGGGGACTCGTCTCCGCGGAATGACCGTGCGGCCGGCCCGGTGATCGCGGACAATCGGGGGCAGGTGCCAGAGGAGGATGCACATGCCCAGGAATTCGCTCGGCTCGCTGCCGCGGGCGGCGTCGCGGCTGCCGCGCATGGCGCCGGACATGTCCCGGCTGCCGGCGGGGAGGATCGTCACCCTCGCCGACGACGTCACGACCAGGCTCTACGACACCGGGGAGGAGCACCTCAGGCCGGTGGTCCTGCTGCACGGCATGGCCGCGACCGGGATGCTCAACTGGTACCAGACCTTCCAGCGCCTACAGGGCGAGTACCGGCTCATCGCCTTCGACCAGCGCTGGCACGGCATGGGCCACCACGGCGACTTCGGGTTCCAGGCGCTGGGTGAGGACGTCCTGCGCGTGGTGGACCACCTCGGGTTGGAGAGCCCGATCATCGGTGGCTACTCCATGGGCGGGCTCGTGGCCCAGCTCGCCGCCCGAACGGACCCGTCCCGCCTGGGCGGACTGGTGCTGGCCGCCACCGGCACCGGAGCCGAGCGCAACGCGCTGGAGAAGATCACCCTCGGCGGGTTCCTGCGGTCGAGTCCGCTGCTGAACGCGGTGCCCGTCGAGATCGCCCGGGAGATCAGCGAGGAGACCCCCTCTCCCCACGCCTGGGCGCTCCGGGAACTGTCCTCGGTGTCCTTCGCCACCCATCGGACCGTGATCGGCGAGGTCGCCCGCTTCAACTCCACGTCCTGGCTCCACGAACTGGACCTGCCGGTGGCGATCATCAAGACCACCCGCGACATCGCGTTCCCCCAGTGGATCCAGGACGAGATGGCGGACCTGCTGCCCCGCAGCGCGGTGTTCCCCGTCCACGCGGGTCACGCCGTGTGCGCCACCCAACCCGGGACCTTCGCGCGCCGGATGCGCACGGCGATCGGGTGGGTGGCCTCCAACGCGGGACCGCGGCTGGGGGCTCAGAGCGCGGAGTAGCGCACCGCGGTCACCACAAAGACGACCAGGGCCGACGCGCCCAGGACCACCGCCCACAGGCCCCTGCGGGCGTTGGGCTCCTCGTTGGTCAACCACCCGGTGGGCCAGCGGGCGAGCAGCCCGAAGGCCACCGCCATGAGGGCCGCGATGAACGCGACGATGTTGATCAGCGGCACCCAGGACACCGCGAGTGCGCCGACCCCGAGCACCAGGGCGCGGGTCCCCAGGTCCATCCCCCCGGACGACCCCGTCCGCGCGGGCGGGCGTCGGGCGGGACCACGTGGGGGCATGCGGCCAGCCTAGCCGCGCGGTCGCCCCCGGTGATCCTCCAGACGGGCGACCCGGCGGACCCCGGCGGTCTGCCGGTACGAGGACTCGACCAATTCGGTCACCTCGTCCCAGTCCACGGTCCCGGCGTCCAACGGCAGCGCCAGCCATCCGGCCGGTCCGTGGTAGGCCGGGACGTGGAACCGCACGTCCCGCTCCAGTGCCGCCCGCTCCCCCGGGTCTGGCAGGAACAGCAGGGCCCGCGCCAGCAGCGGGTGGGAGTGCTCGCCCCTGACCGACCCGCCGTAGACCGCGAACACCCTGGTCGTGAACCAGTTGGGGCGGCCGTGGGAGACCTTCTCCGCCGCGTCCGGCAGCGCGAGGCAGGTCGCGCGCAGGCGGGCGAGCAGCGGATCGGCGGCGTCGAACATGATCGGGTGGGCCACGATCGCCAGGTTACGTCCCGCTCACAGGTGGACGTCGTTGTAGGCGCGCTCGTCCTCGATCGGCTCGAGGTGGGAGGTGATGTGGGAGTGGGGCAGGGCCGCGTGGATCTCCTGTTCGACCTTCTCCGCCAGGTCGTGGCCGCGGTCCACGCTCCACTCCCCCGGCACGAGGGCGTGGAACTCCACGAACCGCCACTTGCCCGACTCCCGGGTCCGCAGCTCGTGGAAGTCCACACGCCCCGGCTCGCGGTGACGCTCGAGCACCTCCTCGATCAGCCGGTTGTCCCCCTCCGGCAGCGTCGCGTCCATCAGCCCCATCCCCGACTCGTGGACCAGCCTGTAGCCGACGAACAGGATGTTCAGGCCCACCCCGATGGCCACGATCGGGTCGAGCACGTTCCAGCCGGTGATCCACGCCAGCCCCAGACCGACCGCCACGCCGACCGAGGTGACGACGTCGGTGATGAGGTGCTTGCCGTCGGCCTTCAGGGTCGGCGACCGGTGCCGGTCACCGGCGCGGACGAGCGCCACCCCCACCGCGCCGTTGATCGCCGCGGCGACGAGCGAGATCAGCAGGCCCACGCCCAGCGACTCGAGCGGGACCGGGTTGATCAGCCGCTCCACGCTGACGACCAGGATGAACGCGGCGGCGACGAAGATCATCGCGCCCTCGACCCCGGCGGAGAAGTACTCGGCCTTGGAGTGCCCGTACTGGTGGTCGTCGTCGGCCGGGCGCTCCGAGACGGTGACGGCGCCCAGCGCGATGACCGCCGCCACGAGGTTGACCACGGACTCGGCCGCGTCGGAGAGCAGTCCCACCGATCCGGTCACCCACCAGGCGATCACCTTGAGCGCGATGGTGACGATCGCGGTGGCCACGGACAACCACGCGAACTTCTTCAGAGTCGACACGTCGTGAGAGCGTAGTCGGCCGGGCGTCTCGCCCCTACCCGGCGCCCACAGTCGGTAGAGTCGACGGCATGCATGTGGGTCTTTTCTGGCTGGGAGCGGCTGTACTGCTCGCCGCCGGTGAGGCGGCGGGCGGCGAGCTGTTCATGCTGATGCTCGCCGGCGGGGCCCTCGGCGGCTCGGCCGCCGCGTTCCTGGGTGCCCCGGTCTGGGGCCAGGCCCTGGCGTTCGCCCTCGTCGCCATCGTCCTGGTCGCGGGGGTCCGGCCCCTCGTCCGTCGCCGCCTCCTGTCCGCGCTGCCCGAGCACGACACCAACACCGCCGCGCTCACCGGGCGGGGCGGAACGGTGGTCGAGGCGGTAGGGCAGTCCGGCGGGCTCGTCCGGATCGCGGGCGACACGTGGACGGCCAGGGCACTGATCGAGGGCGAGAGTTTCGAGGCCGGCGAGAAGGTCCTGGTGCACGAGATCGACGGGGCCACGGCGGTCGTCGTGCGTGGCTTCTAGACACACAATCGGAGGAGAACCATGGGTGGCTTGATCTTCCTCGCCGTCATCATCGTCCTGATCGCCTCGGTGGTGGTGAGCTCCGTCAAGCTCATCCCACAGGCGGAGGCCGCGGTCATCGAGCGGCTCGGCCGCTATCAACGCACGGTGAGCGGGCAGCTCGCGCTGATCATCCCGTTCATCGACCGCGTGCGCGCCAAGGTCGACCTGCGTGAGCGGGTGGTGACCTTCCCGCCGCAGTCGATGATCACCGAGGACAACCTCACGCTGAGCATCGACACGGTGGTGTACTTCCAGGTCACCGACCCGAAGTCGGCCGTGTACGAGATCAACAACTACATCGTCGCCGTCGAGCAGCTGGCCACCACCACGCTGCGCAACGTCGTGGGCGGACTGACGCTCGAGCAGACGCTCACCAGCCGCGACATGATCAACAAGCAGCTGCGGGGGGTTCTGGACTCCGAGACCGGCCGGTGGGGCCTCCGGGTCGCCCGCGTCGAGCTCCGCTCGATCGACCCGCCCCCCTCCATCCAGGAGTCGATGGAGAAGCAGATGAAGGCGGACCGCGAGAAGCGCGCGATCATCCTCACCGCGGAGGGCCAGCGGGAGGCGGCCATCACCACCGCGCAGGGCGCCAAGCAGGCGGCGATCCTCGACGCCGAGGGCAACAAGCAGGCATCCATCCTCAACGCCGAGGCCGAGCGCCAGTCCCGCATGCTCCGCGCACAGGGCGAGCGGGCCGCGCGCTACCTCGTCGCCGAGGGGCAGGCGGCCGCGATCGCCCGCGTCAACGCCGCCGTGAAGGCCTCCAAGCCGACCCCGGAGATGCTGGCCTACCAGTACGTCCAGAACCTGCCGGAGATGGCCAAGGGCGACGCGGCCACCATGTGGATGATCCCGTCCCAGTTCGGCGATTCCCTCGAGACGTTCGCCAAGGCCGTCGCCAAGAAGGACGACGACGGGGTGTTCCGCTACGAACCGTCCGCCACCGACGGCGACGCCGAGCTGCCGTCCGCCCCCGAGCACTGGTTCGACACCTCCACCGACCCGGAGATCGCCCGGTCCGTGGCCGCCGCGGAGGCCGCCGCGCACGGTGCGTCGTCGACGGTCTCCGGGGAAGACCGGGGCCTGCCCAAGCCCAAGCCCGACGTGTTCGACATGGTTCCGGAGTCCGAGGGTGGCATCGCCCCGGACTCCCCGTCGCACCCCCAGGGACTCCCGGCGGGCGACGCTCCCGCGATCGGGGGTCCCCAGGCGCCGTAGGCCGGGCAGCCCCGGGGGGTGGATCCGGAAACCGAACAGAGCCACCACATGCGGTGACCCCACCCGGCCCCGGATGCCGCCGGGGCCGGACCCCGCCGCCCGGGGCCTGGACGTAGAATGGCGGGGTGACTCGCATCAGTGGCCGCGGCGGTGCCTGGGCACCCGATGCCGAGGACATCCGCCTGATCGAGGCGGCTGCCTCGGTCTTCGCCGAGCGCGGGATCAAGGGAACGAGCACCGACGACATCGCGAAGGCCGCCGGTGTGACCCGGGTGACCCTCTACCGCCGCCTGGGTCCCCGAGGTCAGATCATCCGAGAGATCTACGCCCACGAGGCGCAGCGGCTGATGATGCTGGTCAACTGGCGGTACACCCCGTTCGAATCCCTCGACTGGGACCCGGTCCGACACGTCGAGGACCTGCTGGTCGGAACGATCTTCGACATCCGCGAGAGCGAACTCCTCCGCAGGCTCGTCGAGGTGGACCGGGTCGAGGCCATGGCGGTGCTCGCCGGCGAATCCGACTCGGTCCTGGGTGGGATCACGGAGATCGTCGCGGAGTTCATCCGCAACACGTGGAACGCCGACGTCCACACCCGACCGATGGACGCCGAGGAGACGGAGTCGCTCTCGCGAGCGGTCGCCGGCGTGGTGGGGCGGTTCCTCCACTCGATCGTCGTGATGCCGGACGGCCCGCCGGTCGTGGAGTCGGAGGAGGAGATCCGGGCGCTCGCCCGGCAGGTCCTGGTTCCGATGATCCTGCAGCGTTGACAACCCCGCCGGCGGCCCGGATCGCGCCTCAGAGCGCCGTGGGCAGCGTCTCCGCGCCGAGCTCGTGCGCGAGGGCGGCCCGGATCCCCGGGTACCGGAACGGGTGGCCGAGGTCGCGGAGGGCTCCGGGATCGACCCTCTGGTCGGCCATGGCGAGTTCATCGGAACCGCGCGTGCCCAGGACGAGGGCGGGCGCGACGCCGGGGACCGGGATCAGCGTGGGCCGGTGCAGCACCGCACCCAGCGCGCGCGTGAAGTCGCGGTTGGTCACCGGCTCCGGGGCGACGGCGTTGACGTACCCGGTGAGGGTGGGGTCCACGACGGCGCGGAGGTAGACATCCGTGAGGTCGTCGAGGGAGATCCAGGACATCCACTGGCGACCGGAGCCCAGGCGGCCCCCCAGGCCGGTGCGGGTGATGGCGGCCAGCGGCGGCAGCATCCCTCCCGCAGCGGACAGGACGATGCCCGTCCGTACGGTGACCACCCGGGCCCGGGAGCGGCGCGCGGGGTCGCAGTCGGCCTCCCACCCGGCCACGATCTCGGCCAGGGGACCGGAGCCCGCGGCCGCATCCTCGGTCAGGATCTCGTCGCCGCGGTCGGCGCCGTAGTAGCCGATCGCCGAGGCGGACACCATGGCCGTCGCGCCGTCGCGCGCGGCGACGAGCTCGGCGAGACGACGGGTGGGCCCGATGCGGCTGTCCCGGACCGTGGCCAGGTGCGCGTCGGTGAACCGGCCGGCGATGGAGGCGCCGGCCAGATGGACCAGGACGTCGACGCCGTCCAGGAGGTCCGGGGCCGGGCCGGAGGGGTCCCACCGTCGCTCGTCCGGGCCACGGGGCGTGCCGCGGACAAGCCGGAGGACGCGGTGGCCGGCGACCCCGAGCAGCGCGGTCAGGGCGGTCCCGACCAGCCCGGAGGCCCCGGTGACGGCGACGGTCAGGGTGCGCCGGCCTTCCCCGTCGCCCGGTTGCCCGGAGAACCGGCGGATGCGGTCGAGGTCCATCGCCATGGTCCGGTAGCGGTACGCGAAGACCGGGGCGAGCATCCGCCCCGGAACCCTGGCGGTGACGCGGTCGCCCAGCAGGGCGGTCCCGTCCGGAGCCGCCGTGACGGTGTGGTGGTGTACCCACCCGGTGAGGCCCGCGTAGGGCTCGGAGACGCAGCGGTCCACGAACCGCTCCCCCTCGACGTACCCGCTCGAATCGTGCTGCGCGGTCCAGCGCGGACCGAACCGCACCCCCAGGGGGCCGGGGAGCGCGGTCCGCGGCTCCAGGACCGCCGTCCCGTCGCGCAGCGAGTCCGCCTGGCGGACCGGCCGCAGCGGCATGAACGGCGGGGAGATCCGGACGAACGCCCCCGGGGCGGCGAGGTAGTCCCACGCCTCGGCCGCTCCGGCCGGGATCGAGCAGGTCAGGTCGATGCTCATCGGTCGCTCCCGGGGTCAGGGTTCGTCAGGGTCCGTCGGGGTTCGCGGCTCAGGGCAGCAGGCAGAGGGGAGTCGCGTCGCCGCGACCCCCGGCCATCGGCACGGTGAGGAAGGCGCAGGGCCACCAGCCGCGATCCTCGATGACCTGGCGCACGGTGGACCACTGTCCGGCGCCGAGGGCGGGCGTCCGGCTGAGGACGAATCCGGAGGACCGGGTCGGGTCACCGACGATCGCCAGGGAGTAGTCGTCCGCCAGGTACGTGATCCGGTAGTTGACCGGCCCGTTCTCGTCCTGGAACGGGACCTGGGGGAAGTTCACGCGCAGCGAGGCGTTGGTGTCCGTGTTCCGGATGGTCGCCTGGCCCTCGATCACCGAGTCCGAGCTGATGGCGGAGCCGCAGGTGTTGCGCACCGAGATCGTGTCGGGCGCCGTCCGCGCGTACTCGGCCGTGGTGTCGTTGGTGCACTGCAGGGTGTAGGGCTGAGGGATGGCCGCGACCTGGAACCACTTCCCCACGTATCGGTCGGGGTCGACGTAGCGGACCTGGCTCAACTCCGGCCCGCCGAGCGATCCCAGGGCGACGCCGTCGGGCAGCAGCTGCGAGGAGCCGCCGCCGAGACGGCCGCCGTCGGTGAGGTCCTGGGCCCCGGCCGTGGGCGCGGCGCCCAGCCCGGCCGCGAGCAGCGGGGCGACGGCGAGGGCGGTGACGAGCGAGCGGAATCGCGAACGGCGTGTGGTGGTCATGCGTGGATCTCCTGGGTGGTGTCGGTGGTGCCGGGATCGGGGGTGGACTCGGTGGGGCTCGCGGCGCGGCGGCGGGGGTCTCCCGGCCACCACACCCTGTCCCCGGTGATGGTGAAGAGCGCGGGGACCACGAGGGTCCGCACGATGAAGGTGTCGAGCAGCACGCCGAGGGCGACGATCACGCCGACCTGGGTGAGCACGATGAGCGGAAGCACGCCGAGCACCACGAACACCGACGCCAGCACGATGCCGGCGGACGTGATCACCCCACCGGTCAGGGCGACGGCCCGGACCATGGCCTCGCGGGTCTCGTGCGTGGCGGCCTCCTCACGGGCGCGGATGGTGAGGAAGATCGAGTAGTCCACGCCGAGGGCCACCAGGAACAGGAAGCTGAACAGCGGGACCGACACGTCCAGACCGGGGAAGCCGAGGATCTGGGTGGTGACGAAGGTCCCCAGTCCCAGCGCGGCGAGTGAGGACAGGACCGTCGCGCCCATCACGAGCAGCGGAGCGATGAGGGACCGCAGCACCAGCACCAGGACGAGGAAGACCACGAGAAGGATGAGCGGCGCGATCAACGTGAGGTCGCGGATGTTGCCGTCGGAGGTGTCGACGGCCTCGGCCACCGACCCGCCCACGATCGCCTCGGACCCGGGGATCGTGCGGACGGTCTCCCGCAGTGCCACGATGCTCTCCTCCGAGCGATCCGTGGCGGGCGCGGCGTCGAGGGTCACGCTGACGCGGGTCCATCCGGTGCCGGACTCGCCCGCGGGTCGTGCGGAGACGACGCCCTCGACACCCTGGACCGCCCCGAGGACGGCCCCCTCGGTCCCCGTCCGGGTGAGGACGGTGACCGGGTCCGTGACCCCGGCCGGGAAGTGCTCGGCTGCGGTGGAGAGGCCGTCCGCAGCCTCCGAGACGGTGCGAAACTGCTCGGTCTGGCTCAGTCCGACGCGCGTGCCGACCAGGCCGAAGGACAGGATCACCAGCAGCAGGACGCACGAGACGAGCACCCTGACGGGCCGCTTGACCACGCCGGCGGCGATACGACCCCAGGTCCCGGGCGGGACCTCGTCACGGAACCCCTCCGGCGTGCCGACGGCGCCCTTCGCCGAGCGTCGCCCTTCTCGCGTGCCGGCCCGGTCGCCCGGGCGGGGGATGAACGGCCAGAACAGTCCACGTCCACACACCGCGAGCGCGGCGGGCAGCGCCACGAGCGCGTAGGCCAGGGCGATGAGCAGGCCCACGGCCGCGGAGAGGCCGAGCGAGCGGTAGTTGGGGAGGGTCGCCAGCAGGAGCGTGAGCAGCGCCAGGACCACGGTGATGTTGCTCGCCAGGATCGCGGGGACGGCACCCCGGTAGGCGTCGCGCAGGGCGGTGCGGCGGTCGGCGGTCTTGCGGAGTTCCTCCCGGTATCTCGACACGAGGAGCAGCGCGTAGTTGGTGCCGGCACCAAAGACCAGGACGGAGACGATGCCCGAGGTCGAGGCGTCGACGGTCACGCCGATGGCCTCGCCGACCAGCGAGACGAGCAGGGCGGCGACCCGGTCCGCCACGCCGACCACGATGAGCGGCACGAGCCACAGGACCGGGGACCGGTAGGTGATGATGAGCAGCACGGCCACGACCAGCGCGGTCGCGGCGAGGAGCCGGAAGTCCGCGCCCTCGAAGGCGGCGGCGGTGTCGGCGGCGAACGCCGGGCCGCCGGTGAGCTCGGCCTTCACGCCGGGATCGAGTCCCTCGGCGATGGCCGCCCGCATCTCCTTGACCAGGTCGCGGCCCTCCTCGTTGGAGAGGACCTGCGCGTCGACGGGGACCAGCATCAGTGCGGCGGCCCCGTCCTCGGACGGGATGGGTCCCTGCGACGGGGCGCCCACGACCTCGGCCATGCGCTCACCCGCACCGACCGCGGCGGCGAGGCCCTGCGGGCCCAGCTCTCCCCCGTCGTCCCGGGAGATCACCAGGACCGCGGGGACCGACCCGGCGTCGGGGAAGTCCTGCTGGATCTGCGAGACGAGGGCCGCCTCGGAGTCGTCCGGCAGCGTCTGCGGCGCCTCGGAGGATCCCTCCGACGAGGCGAACGCGAACACCGCGCCCGTGGCCACCACCACGACCAGCAGCATCAACCATGCGGTGAGCCTGCCCGTGAGGACTCCCACCCACCCTCGGTCCGTCCCGGTCGTCTCCACTGCGGAGCGCTCCGCTCTCATCGTGTTCCCTGTCTTCACGCGTTGTATTCGGAGAGGAACGCCTCGAGGATGGCGTTGACCTCGTCTGGACGTTCCATCGTGGGCGAATGTCCCGCCCCCGGGATCTCGTGGTAGCTGGTCGTGGCGATCAGGTCGACCAGTCGGCGGGACTTCTCCGGTGGCGTCGCCGCGTCCTCCGCCCCCACCACGACCAGGGTCGGCGCGATGATCCGGATGGCCTCGTCCTCACACGGATCGCGATCGGCGACGGACTCGATGGCCTTGACCATCCCCGTCCGGTCGACCCGCTCGAGCATCGTCATCCACTGCTCGACCCACGGGGCGGTGATGTTGCGGTCGGCCAACATGATCGGCGCGACCCTGGACCGCAGCGGTTTGATCCCCGCCACCCGGTACACCTTGGAGAGCTTCTTGTACTTGCTGCGGTTGGCCGGCTCCTCCGCGGTCGCCGCGGTGTCGAGCAGGGTGAGCGAGTGCACGACCTCCGGGTTGCGGGCCGCCAGTCGGATGCCCACGAAGCCGCCCATGGACAGGCCGACGAAGTTGACCACCGGGATCCGCAGGTGACGCAGGAGTTCGGACACGTCGACAGTGAGGGTGTCCATGTCGTAGCCGCCCATTGCGCGGGGCGAGTCGCCCTGGCCTCGGAAGTCGATCGTCACGCACCGGTACCGGTCCTTCAGGTGCGCGATCTGGTGCTGGAACATCCAGCCGGAGAACAGCAGTCCGTGGGCGAAGAACACCACCGGGGCGTCCTCCCGCCCCGCGGGCGCGCCGGTGTCGGTGTAGGCGATCGTGGTGTGGCCGCGCTGGAAGGTGGGCATCGGGGCGCTCCTGGGATGGCTCACGGCCGCGGGTCCGGCCTCTACGGTCGTACGATACGGTCGGACGGCGGCCCCCGAGGTCACCTCAGGGTGATCAGCGCCCTCGGGCCATCCGGCCCCGCGGCCCGTTCGAGGTGCTGGTGCTCGTTGACGGCGATGCAGGTCATCCCGCCCCTGCCCACCACCACGCGGGCGACCCCGGTGTTGACGGTCACGCGCTGGAGCCGCGCCCACAGCCCCACCACGCCCTCCGGGTCGGCCAGCAGCCCGGCGACCGCCAACGAGATGGTCCCCGCCGAACTGACCACGACGGTCGTCCTGCCCGACCCGGACCGCGCCGCCGCGTCCTCGACGGCCGACCTCGTCGCGGCAGAGTAGTCCTCGAAGGCCGCGAGCCCGGCCCAGTGGCCGAGCGCGGCGTCGAGTTGGCGCTGGAAGGCCTGCTTGGCCTCGTCGGAGGACCCGGCGGTGTCGAGGGTGCCGTGGTCGTGTCCCAGGCCGGCCTCGCGGGCGGCGGCGAGCACCTCGTCGGCGTCGTACTCGGCCCAGCGGTCGTCGAGCTCGACTGGGCAGTCCCAGCCGGCGCCCTCCCGCAGGCCGTCGAGGAGTCCCTCGGCGGTCTCGCGCTGACGCCGCAGGCCGCCGTGGATCACCACGTCGGGCCTGAGCCCCCGGGCCGCCATGTCCCGCCCGGTGAGGCGGGCCTGGAGGTGGCCCGTCTCCGAGAGCCGGTCGTAGTCACCGGTGCCGAACGACGCCTGGCCGTGGCGGACGAGGTGGATGGCCCCCATCAGGACCGGCCCCCGATCCCGTCCAGGAGCTCGACGATCCTGTTGCGCGCATCGTGCACCCCGCCGGCGAGGAGCGGCAGGACGACCCGCGGGATCCCGCGCAGCTCCGGGATCACGTCGCCCGGACCGATCCGCGTGGGCGACAGGCGGCCTTCCCCGGTGCGGATGATCCGGAGGCAGCGTTGCTCGAGGAAGGACACGGCGGGCCGGAAGGCGCGGAACGCCGGGTTGGTGGTCTGCCCGTGGTAGTAGCGGTGGTTGATCTGTTGGGCGATCACCGCCAGCCGGAACAGCCCGAACACCTCATAGAAGCGCCAGCTCCCGGCGTCGATCTCCAGGCCGGACTTCTCCGCGTAGCGCTCGACCACCTGCTGCCGGGTGAGCATCCCCGGGGCGTTGGTGGGCTGGCGCCGGAACGCCGTGAACACCGGGCCGTCGCCCTCCTGGACCCAGTAGGCCAGGGCGCCGCCGAGGTCCATCAGCGGGTCGCCGACGGTGGCCATCTCCCAGTCCAGGACGCCGATGACGTGGGTGACGTCGGCGGGGTCCAGGACCAGGTTGTCGAACCGGAAGTCGTTGTGGATCAGGCAGTGCCCGACGTCCTCGGGCTGGTGGGCGGACAGCCACTTCATCACCGGCACGAAGTCGGGTACGTCGGGCGTCCGGGCGCGGCGGTAGCGGGCGGACCAGCCCTCGACCTGGCGGCGGACGTAGCCGTCGCCGCGGTCGAGGTCGTCCAGGCCCGCGGCCGAGATGTCCACGGAGTGCAGCTCGACCAGGGCGTCGACGGCGCTCTCCGCCAGCCGGCGGGTGGTGACCCTGTCCAGCCGGAGCTCGCGGGGGATCTCCTTGCGCAGGATGACCCCCTCGACACGCTCCATGACGTAGAAGTCGGAGCCGATGACCGAGTGGTCCTCGCACAGCCCGACCATCCGCGGTACCAGCGGGTACACCGCCCGCAGCGCCGCCTGGACGCGGTATTCCCGCTTCATGTCGTGCGCGCCGCGGGCCTTGGTCCCGGCGGGCGGGCGACGCATCACCAGGTCCACGCCCGGGTAGCGCAGGACGTAGGTGAGGTTCGACGCGCCCCCGGAGAACTGGCTCACCTCCGGGATGACCGGCTCGTCGTCGTCGCCCAGGTCCGTCCCCGCCAGCACGGTCGGGTCGGCCGGGGTGATGGAGCGCAGCCAGGCGGCCACCGCCTCGACGTCGAACGCGTCCTCGGCACGCACGGCGCTCGCGCCGGGGATCCGGCGGCTGAGCGGCGAGGCGCCCTCGGGGCGGGTCATCGCACGCCCCCCGCGGTCGCGCCCGCGGCGGCGTCCCGGTACGGCGCGAGCAGGGCGCGGGCGACCACGCCGAGGTGGACCTCGTCCGGGCCGTCGGCCAGCCGCAGCGAGCGCGCGGTGGCGTACGCGCCGGCGAGCGGGAAGTCGTCGCTCATCCCCCCGCCGCCGTGGAGCTGGAGGGACATGTCGATGACCTGCTGCGCCATGCGGGGCACGGCGGCCTTGATGGCGCTCACCTCCACGGCGGCCGCGCCTGCCGTGTCGAGCGTCCAGGCGGCGTGCAGCACCAGCAGGCGGGCCTGGTCGATCGCGATGCGGGCCTCCGCCAGCCTCTCGCGGTTGCCGCCCAGGTTGACGATGGGTTTGCCGAACGCGACTCGGCTCGACGCCCGGCGGCACGCCAGGTCCAGCGCCATCTCCGCCAGGCCGATCAGCCGCATGCAGTGGTGGACGCGGCCGGGGCCCAGCCGGCCCTGGGCGATCTCGGCGGCGCGGCCCGGCCCGGCGATGATGTTCGACACCGGCACCCGGACGCCGTCGAGGGAGACCTCGCCGTGGCCGAGCGGCTCGTCGTACACCCCCTGCGCGGTGAGCATCCGCTCGACGCGGACCCCGGGGGCGTCCATCGGCACCAGCACCATCGAGTGCCGCAGGTAGCGGTGGGCGTCCGGGTCCGACACCCCCATGAAGATCCCGACCCGGCAGTCCGGGTGGCCGACGCCGGTGGACCACCACTTGCGGCCGTCGAGCACCACCTCGTCGCCCTCGACGCGGGCGGTCGCGGCCATGGTCGAGGCGTCCGAGGAGGCCACGGCGGGCTCGGTCATGAGGAACGCGCTGCGGATCCGCCCGTCGAGCAGCGGGTCCAACCAGCGGTCCTTCTGCTCCTGCGATCCGTACTTGAGCAGGACCTCCATGTTCCCGGTGTCGGGGGCGTTGCAGTTGAACACCAGCGGGGCGAGGAAGGACCGGCCCATCTCCTCGGCGACCGGCGCGTAGTCGGTGTTGCTCAGGCCGGCACCGCCGCGGGTGCCGTGGCGCTCGGCGTAGGGGCCCTCGTGGCCGGCGGGCAGGAAGAGGTTCCACAGCCCCTGCTCGCGCGCCCTGGCCTGCAGTTCCGTGACCCTCGGGTCGACGGCCCACGGGTCCTCCCCGGCCAGCCGGCGGCGGGCGACGTCGGCGTGGATCTCGGGCTCGACCGGGGCGATGCGCGTGTCGATGAACTCACGGACGGCCGCGGTGAGCTCGGCGGCGCGGGGCGAGGCGGAGAAGTCCATGCCATGCATCGTGGCACACCCGGGTGAACAGTCCCCGCACTCCGCCGCCGCGCGCCGGGCCGGGGGCCGTGAGCGCGGGCGGGGTCCGGTGTCCCACAATGGCGGTACGGAGACGGCCTCCACGGCCCGCGGTACCGCGGGCCGTCCAGCGAGAGCGAGACGCGGACGATGCTGCCGGAGACCGAGGCGTGGTTCCGAGACCGAAGCCTGGCCGCCCGGGACTTCGATGCCGCCGCGGTGACCGCCGCCAAGAACGGTCGTCGCCTGTCGGTCGTGCTGCCCGCCCGCGACGAGGAGGCCACGGTCGGCGCGATCGTCACCGCCCTGCGCGAGCACCTGGTCGAGGCCGTGCCGCTGCTCGACGAGATCGTGGTGATCGACTCCGACTCGGTGGACGACACCGCCCGGGTCGCCCGCGAGGCCGGCGCCAGGGTGTACGCGCAGTCGGAGATCCTGCCGGAGTGGGGGTCGGTCCCGGGCAAGGGCGAGGCGCTGTGGAAGTCGCTGGCGGTGACCACGGGCGACATCGTGGCCTTCATCGACGCCGACCTGCGCGACTTCGACCCGTCGTTCGCGCTCGGGTTGCTCGCGCCCCTGGTGACGGACCCCTCGCTGGGCTTCGTCAAGGGCTGCTACGACCGGCCGCTCGCCGACGGGGCCACGGTGTTGCCCTCGGGCGGGGGCCGCGTGACCGAGCTGGTGGCCCGGCCGCTCATCGACGCCTGGTGGCCGGAGCTGGCGGGGTTCGCCCAGCCGCTGGCCGGCGAGTACGCGGCCACCCGCGAGGTCCTCGAGCGGATCCCGTTCGCGCGCGGCTACGGGGTGGAACTCGCCCTGCTGGTGGACGTGTGGAAGCTGGTCGGCCTCGACGCGATGGCCCAGGTGGACCTGGGCACCCGGCGGCATCGCAACTCCCCCGACGTCGCGTTGGCCCGGATGGCGGCCCAGATCCAGCGCACCGCGTGGGAGCGGCTCGTCCGAGAGGGTCGGCTCAGCACATCCGCGGAGCCCGACCACCGGCTCACCACCTTCACCCGCTCGGGCGCGGGTACCTACTCGCCCACCACCACGCTCGTCGAGACCGGCGACCGTCCCCCGATGGGTCAGGTGCGGGCCCGGCCCCGGGCCGGGTCCTGAGGGTCGGGTCCTGAGGGTCGGGGACGGGCCGGGTGGCGTATACCCCACCGGTATGTGGATCATGGTGGCGTGACCACACCCCCGACCGTCGCCCCGGCCGGCCCCGCGGCCTTCGCTCCCGCCCGGGCGGCCCTCGCCGCGCTCGGGACGTTCCTGCTCATCGGCATCCCCACCGACATCCTGCCCAACCCGGTCTTCGGCCGCGAGGTGCCCGTGCGCTGGTGGGAGTATCCCGTCCTCGCCGCGACCGTGCTCCTCACCGCCGCGTGGTTCGGTATCCGCTCGGCGCGGGAGGCCCGGGGCGACACCCCCGGCGACGACGACGAGGAGGCCTCCGACCGGCCCGTCCTGGTCACCGCGGGGATCATGACGGCGTGGTTCGCGGTGGCGTGTCCGGTGTGCAACAAGATCGTCCTGCTGCTGCTGGGCACGTCCGGGGCGCTCGGGTTCTGGGCGCCTCTGCAGCCGTGGCTGGCCGCGCTCTCGCTGGTGATGCTCGCCGGCGCGGTGGTCTACCGGTGGCGGGCCCGCCCCTGCGGGGACGGGTCGTGCGCGGTCACTGCGGGCCGGGGGACCGGCCGGGCGACCTCGGCCGCGCCGACCCCGTCAGCATCGGCGTCAGCGGGAGGACCGGCGGGAACGGGGAGGTCCTGAGCCCGGAGACGTCGAACCCGGCCTCGTCGAGCCGGCGGGCGGTGTCCCGGTTCGGCCGACACCCACCCCCCACCCTGCTCCACACCGGGGCGATCCGATCCGCCACCCGGCCGAGCGCTCCGTCCGCGCGGACGTGCTCGAGGAGCCGGAGCTCGCCGTCGGGCGCCAGGACCCGTCGGGCCTCGGCCAGGGCGGCCGCGACGTCGGGCACGGTGCACAACACCAGGCCGAACACCACGGCGTCGGCCTCGCCGTCCGCCAGCGGAAGCGCCTCGGCCACGGTGTCGACGACCTCCACCCGGACCGGAGCCCCCGCGGCGTAGCGGAGCGCGTGCGCGCGCAGATGCGGGTCGGGTTCCACGGCCACCACCCGCGTGACCTCCGGCGGGTAGTGCTCGAAGGTCACCCCGCTTCCCGCGCCCACCTCGACCACGGTGCCGTGCAGGTCGGCGACCAGGCGCCGCCGGGAGTCGGCCAGCCCGACGCGCTCGAGCAGCGGACTCGCCACCACCCACGCGCGCGCGAACAGCGAGACGTCATTGCGATCGGCCATACCCACCCCCGGATCTCGACCCGGTATCCCACGGCCCGGCGGGATTCCCGATACCGTGGAGGGTATACGCAACGACCTCCGGCGTCACCGGGAATCGTGTGACAGAAACG
Source organism: uncultured Dietzia sp. (assembly GCF_937873725.1). Taxonomy (GTDB): domain Bacteria; phylum Actinomycetota; class Actinomycetes; order Mycobacteriales; family Mycobacteriaceae; genus Dietzia. The sequence goes on along the minus strand of NZ_CALMYY010000032.1, from coordinate 3,989 downwards.
GGTGATCCGCACATGACCGACTCCACCACCCTCCCCGCCTGGGACCGGGTCCTGGCCGTGGTCGCCCATCCCGACGACGAGTCGTTCGGCCTGGGCGCCATCCTCTCGACCTTCGCCGCCGCGGGCGCGGCCGTGGACGTCCTGTGCCTGACCCGGGGCGAGGCGTCGACCCTCCACGGCGTGGAGGGCGACCTGTCCGAGATCCGCGAGCACGAGCTGCGGGCCGCCGCGGACGCGCTCGGGGCCCGGCGGGTGGACCTGCGCCCCCTGCCGGACGGCGGGCTCGCCGGGCTGGCGGAGTCGGTGCTGGACCGCGAGGTCGAGCGCGCGGTCTCCGCGACCCGCCCCGACGGCGTGATCACCTTCGACACCACCGGGATCAGCGGCCACCCCGACCACGTGGCCGCCGCCGAGGCCGCCATCCGCGCGGGCGGACGCCACGGCCTCGGCGTCCTGGCGTGGACCCTGCCGGACGAGATCTGCCGGGCGCTGTCCGGGGAGGGCTTCGCGGGATTCCTCGGCCGACCGGCCACGGAGATCGACCTGGTCCTCGCCGTGGACCGCGCCGCCCAGCGGGACGCCGTGGAGTGCCATCCCAGCCAGGCCGTGCCCGGCAGCGTGCTGTGGAGGAGACTCGAACTGCAGGGCGACACCGAGCACCTCCGGTGGCTCCGCCGCCCCTGAGCGGATCGCCCCGCCGCACCCCACCGCCTCACCGCACCGAAAGGACCACCTCCCGTGGACGCCTCCGACTGGAACGCCCGCTACCTCGCCCAGCCCGACGTGTGGGGGACGACCCCCGCCGCCCGGATCGTCTCGGAGGTCACCAGCGCCGAGGACGCCGGCCTGTCCGTCGGGACGGCCATCGACCTGGCCTGCGGTGACGGCCGGCACGCACGCTGGCTGGCCGCCCACGGGTGGCGGGTGCAGGCGGTCGACTTCTCCGAGGTCGCGATCGAGCAGGCCCGCGCCAAGGACTCCGATGACGGCCGCAGCGGCAGCGTCGAGTGGGTTGTCGGTGACGCCACGACCTGGGCGCCGTCCGACCCCGTCGACCTCGTGGTGATCGGATTCCTCCACCTCCGACTGGACACGCTCGCCCGGGTCCTGGGCGACGTGGGCGGCTGGCTGCGCCCCGGCGGGCACCTGGTGTACCTCGGCCACGCCGCCGAGAACCTGAGCCGCGGAGTCGGCGGGCCGCAGGACCCGACCGTGCTACCCGGCATCGCGGACCTGGCCCGGGGGGCGGAGGGGCTCGAGGTGGTCTCGCTGCGCCACGACCTGCGGCCGGCGGGCAAGGCCACCGCCGTCGACGTGCTCCTGCACGCCCGGTCCTGGGTCCGCAGGTGACCGGGTCTGGGCTCCTGGAGCGGGAGCGGGTCCAGAGGCGCATCCTCACCGTCCTGATCCTGGGGCAGCTGCTCGCCGGCGCCGGGCTGGCGGCCGGCGTGACCGTGGGCGCGCTGCTCGCCGAGGACCTGCTCGGCGGCCCGGGGCTGTCCGGACTGCCGTCCGCGCTGTTCACCGGCGGGTCCGCCCTCGCCGCGGTGTTCGTGGGCAGACTGTCCCAGGCCCGCGGCCGGCGGCCGGGACTCGCGGCCGGCTTCGCGTTCGGCGCTCTCGGCGCGGTCGGGATCGTCGTGGCCACGTCCCTGGAGTCGCTGCCGCTGCTGTTCGCCGCGTTCGTGGTCTACGGCTCCGGCACCGCCACCAACCTGCAGGCCCGTTACGCCGGCGCCGACCTCGCCACCCCCGCGAGCCGCGCCCGGTCACTGTCCTACGTCCTGCTCGGCACCACCGCCGGCGCCGTGGCGGGGCCCAACCTCGTCGGGCCCACGGGCGCGTTGGCGGAGTCGATGGGTCTCGCGCCCCTGGCCGGTCCCTTCCTGCTCGCCGCAGCGGCCTACGGCGGCGCGGCCCTCGTCATCTCCCTCCTCCTGCGGCCCGATCCGCTGCTCGAGGCGCGACGGTGGGAGGCCGCGGACACCGACGCCGAGGCGGCCTCGTCGTCGTCGACCTCATCCCACCCCGGGGACGACACCGGCCCCGCCGCCCCGGCCCGCGTGTGGAACGCCGACGTCATCACCGGCGTGGTGGTGATGGCGCTGACCCAGTTCGTCATGGTCGGGCTGATGACCATGACGCCCGTGCACATGCGCGCGCACGACCACGCCGTGACCGTGGTGGGGCTGGTGATCTCGCTGCACGTGGCCGCGATGTTCCTGCCCGCGCCGCTGTCGGGACTGCTGGTGGACAAGTTCGGCAGCCGCGCCGTCGCGGTGTCGGCGGGCCTGGTGCTGTTGGCCTCCGGCGTGCTGGCCGCGGTCGCCCCGCCCGAGTCCACGCTGCTGGTCACCGTCGCGCTGATCCTGCTGGGGCTGGGCTGGAGCCTGGGGCTGGTGGCCGGCACGACCGTGCTGACGACGTCGGTCCCGCTGGCGGTGCGCGCCACCGTGCAGGGTCAGGCCGACGTGGCGGTGGCGCTGTCCGGCGCGGCGGGCGGCCTGCTGTCCGGCCTGGTGTTCGCGTGGATCGACTTCCGGGGCCTCGGCTTCTCGCTCGCGGCGCTCTCGCTGATCGTGGTGGCCGCGGTGCGACCCCGGCGGGCCCGACCCGTGGAGGTCACGGCACCGGTCGGCGGCTGACCGCCCCGCCCCGCGGCGCCGACGCGCGGGCCCGCTCGGCCAGGTCGACCCGCCACCACACCGCGAAGCCCCACAGGACGAACACCGCGTACACCAGGTACAACGCCGCCGACGGGTAGTAGCCCGCCTTGAGCAACAGCGGCACCCCCACGATGTCGACCGCGATCCACAGCAGCCAGAACTCGGTCCAGCCGCGGGCCATGCCGTAGGTCGCGAGGATCGAGCCGGTGAAGATCCACGCGTCCGCCCACGGGCCCCACGAGCCGAGCTGGGCGAAGAGCCAGCCGAACACCAGGGTCCCGGTGACCATGCCGACCACCAGACCCGCCCGCTGACGGCCGGTGGCCCAGTGCGGGTGGACCGCGGGCGCCTCGGCCCCCGCCTCACCCGGCAGGGCGGCGTTCGCGCGCTTGTCCCGCGACCAGCGCCACCATCCGTACAACCCCACCGCCAGGAACATGACCTGACGGCCGGCCTGGCCGTAGAGATCCACGTCCTGCGGGGTGTGGAAGACACCGCCGAGGAAGACGGTGAGCAGCGTCGCGTTGCCGACGATCCCCACCGGCCAGGCCCACACCACGCGGCGCATGCCGCCGATCGCTGCGGCCAGGCCGAAGACGTTGCCGACGATCTCGCGCCACAAGATCGGGACCCCGCCGATCGACACCTGCGCGTCGAGGAATTGCACGAGAAGGCTCATCGTGTGCCCCTTTCGCGGGCCAGACACAGACGGCCCAGGGCGTAAGACACGACGCCCACGGATCCACGGCATTCCGGCCACGGCCGCGTGAGGACGCGATGTTCTCTTCCATCCGGACTATGACCGTCGGCCCCGGGATCACACCGGGTCTGCTGACCCCCGCGCGTGCGATGGTCCGGACGCCGTGTCCGGTCCGCCGCGTGTGCGGGGCGCTCGCGGGCTCGCCGCCGGTCATGGGACCGGTGACATCACCGCCGGTGGGGAGTTCCACCCCGCCCTGAGAACGTGACCTAATCTGTACCCCCGCGCAAGCCGCGCCGCAAGCCAGGTCGAGCCGAGCCGCGTACAGCGCCACCACGCCGCGGGCACGCCGCAGGCACGCCGCGGACACGCCGCAGGCACGCCGCAGGCACGCCGCAGGCACGCCGCAGGCACGCCGCAGGCACGCCGCGGACACGCCGAGAAGAGGAAATCGTGCAGACCCACTCGGCCGATGCAGTCGAATCACTCTGCTCGGCAGACGGCAGACGGCAGACGGCAGACGGCAGACGGCAGACGGCGGCGGGCGCGGGGGCGGGCGCGGGGGCGCGGGGGCCGGGGGGATGCAGGGCGCGGGGGCGCGGTCAGCCGAGGGTGAGCTGGCC
>NZ_CALMYY010000031.1 GCF_937873725.1 uncultured Dietzia sp. | reverse complement strand
CCGGGCCTCCAGCCGCTAGCCCCCGCCCGCGCCCCCGCCCCACGCGGGGGCCGCGGCGCCCGCCCGGATGGGCCCGCCCCGCCGCCGCCCCCCCCCCCCCCCCCCCGCCGCACCGCCGCGCTCCTCACCGCCGGCGTGACCGTCGCCCTGGCCCTGGGTGCCTGCGCCACCGGCGACGACGACGAGGCCCCGCCCCGCGCCCCCGGCCCCGCGGCGACCGGGTCCGCCGCGACCGGGTCCGCCGAGGCCGGCCCGACCTACGCCCGCTACGTGGCGCTGGGCGACTCGTTCGCCGCGCTCGGCCCCGTGGCCGCCCCCACCACCGGGCCGCCCGGGTGCCTGCGCTCCACGGCCGACTACCCCGCGCTCCTCGCCGAGGGGCTCGACGGCACGGAGTTCGTGGACGTCACCTGCGGCGGCGCCCGGACCCGTGACATGACGGGGCGTCAGCTCGCCGAGACCCCGCCGCAGTTCGACGCCCTCACACCCGGCACCGACCTGGTCACGCTCTCGATCGGCGGCAACGACATCGGCTTCGGCGACATCGCCGGCTGCGTCATGACCACCCGCGCCGGCTCCGTCGGCCCCGACGGCGCCCCCTGCCGCGACCGACTCGAGCGGTCCGTCACCGACGCGCTCGACGCGCTGCCCGCCCGACTCGACGCCGTGTACGACGGCATCCGCGACCGCTCGCCCGGCGCGCGGATCATCGCCACGGGGTACATGCCGCTCGTCCCCGACCGCGGCGGCTGCGACTTCGTGGCCTCGATGAACCCCGGGGACGTCACCTGGACGCGGCAGGTCGCCGAGCGGATCACGCTGATCGTCGCGGACGCCGCCCGACGCGCCGGGGCGGACGTCGTGTCACCCGCCGACGCCGGCGAGCGCCACGCCTGCGCGCCGCCCGCCGAGCGCTACACCGACTTCACCGGGGTCGAGACCGGCTCGCACCCCATGCATCCCACGGCCGCCGGGCAGCGCGCGATGGCCGACGCCGTGGCCGGGGTGCTCTGACCGCCCCCCGGGTTCCAGCGGCCGTGTCCGCCGACGACGAGGGCCCCGCCGCCGCGTGATGCGGTGGCGGGGCCCTGCACGGGGATCCGGAGGGGATCAGGCCTTGTCGGCGTCCGTGTCCTCGGCCTGCGTGTCCTCGGCCTGCGTGGCGTCGGCGTGCGTGGCGTCCTCGGAGACCGCCTCGGCGGTCTCGGCGGCCGCCTCGACCTCGGCGTCGTCCGCGGCCTCGACCTGATCGGCGATCGGGCTGTTGGCCTCGGCCTCGGCCGTCACGTCGTCGGTCGACTCGGCGGCCGCCTTCTTGGAGGCCGCGGCGCGGGTGGCGCGCGAGGCCTCGGCGGAGGCGAGCTGCTCGGTGACGAGCGCGATCATCGCCATGGGCGCGTTGTCGCCCTTGCGGTTCTCGAGCTTGACGATCCGGGTGTAACCACCGTCGCGGTCGGCGACCCGGGGGCCGATCTCCGCGAACAGCTTGTGCAGGACGTCCTTGTCGCGGATCTGCTTGGCGGCTTCACGACGGTCGGCCAGCGTGCCGCGACGCGCCTTGGTGATGAGCCGCTCCGCGTACGGGCGCAGCAGCTTCGCCTTGGTCTCCGTCGTGCGGATCGCATCGTGCTCGAACAGCTGGGTCGCCAGGTTCGAGAGGATGAGCCGCTGGTGGGCGGCGGATCCGCCGAGGCGGGCGCCCTTCTTGGGCTTGGGCATCAGATTCTCCTAGGAATGGTGTGCTGAGCGCTCGTCAGAGCTGCTCGGTCTCGGCGTAATCCTCGCCGCCCTCGTCGGTCCACGTGCCGGTCTCGGCGTCGTAGCCGGCGACCGAGGCGGGATCGAATCCGGGGGGCGCGTCCTTGAGCGACAGGCCGAGCTCGACGAGCTTGACCTTCACCTCGTCGATCGACTTCTGACCGAAGTTGCGGATGTCGAGCAGGTCCGACTCGCTGCGCGCCACGAGCTCGCCCACGGTGTGGACGCCCTCGCGCTTGAGGCAGTTGTAGGACCGGACCGACAGGTCCAGGTCGTCGATCGGCATACCGTAGGCGGCGATGTGATCGGCCTCGGCCGGGCTGGGCCCGATCTCAATGCCCTCCGCCTCGTCGTTCAGCTCCCGTGCCAGACCGAAGAGCTCGACCAGGGTCTTACCCGCGGACGCGAGCGCGTCACGGGCGGTCATCGAGTTCTTGGTCTCGACGTCCAGGACCAGGCGGTCGAAGTCGGTGCGCTGGTGCACGCGGGTCGCCTCGACCTTGTAGGTCACCTTGAGGACGGGCGAGTAGATCGAATCGACCGGGATGCGGCCGATCTCATGCCCGGCGTCCTTGTTGAGCCCGGCGGGGACGTAGCCCCGGCCGCGCTCGACGACCAGCTCGATCTCCAGACGGCCCTTCTCGTTGAGAGTGGCGATGTGCAGGTCCGGGTTGTGCACCTCGACGCCCGCGGGCGGGACGATGTCACCAGCGGTGACGACGCCCGGGCCCTGCTTCTTGAGGTACATGGTGACCGGCTCGTCCTCGACGGACGAGACGACCAGGCCCTTGAGGTTGAGGATGATGTCGGTGACATCCTCCTTGATACCCGGCACGGTGGTGAACTCGTGCAGGACACCCTCGATCCGGATGCTGGTCACGGCCGCGCCCGGGATGGACGACAGCAGCGTGCGCCGCAGCGAGTTGCCGATGGTGTAGCCGAAGCCCGGCTCGAGGGGCTCGAGCACGAACCGCGAGCGGTTCTCGGACACGACCTCCTCGGTGATGGTGGGCCGCTGGGAGATGAGCATGTGCTACCTCTTTCGATTCTCGACGTCCGCTATTTGACGTCGTGGGAACCCACCGTCGCCGGGTGGGCCGCGATGTGCGGCCCACCCGGCGACGAGGGAGGACGGATCACTTCGAGTAGAACTCGACGATCAACTGCTCCTGGAGCGGCACATCGATCTGGGCGCGCTCGGGAAGCTGGTGGACGAGGATGCGGAGGGTCGTGGGGACGACCTGCAGCCACGCCGGGACGGGACGCTCGCCGACGGACATGGCGGCGATCTCGAACCAGTCCATCTTGGTGGACTTGGGACGGACGTCCACGATGTCGTACTGCGAGACGCGGTAGCTCGGGATGGTCACCTTCTGGTCGTTGACCCGGAAGTGGCCGTGGCTCACGAGCTGACGGGCCTGACGACGCGTCTGCGCGAGTCCCGCGCGGTAGACGACGTTGTCGAGCCGCGACTCCAGGATCTGCAGCAGGTTCTCGCCGGTCTTACCGGTGCGGCGGTGGGCCTCCTGGTAGTAGCGACGGAACTGCTTCTCCATGACGCCGTAGGTGAAGCGGGCCTTCTGCTTCTCCTGCAGCTGCGTGCGGTACTCGGACTCCTTGATCCGCGCGCGGCCGTGGTGACCGGGCGGGAAGGGCCGACGCTCGAATGCGGTGTCCCCACCCACGAGGTCCACGCCCAGGCGGCGGGACTTGCGGGTGGCGGGGCCGGTGTAACGTGCCATGATTCTCTACGTTCCTTCCGGCTCAGACTCGACGCCGCTTGGGCGGACGACAGCCGTTGTGGGGCTGGGGGGTGACATCGGAGATCGTGCCCACCTCGAGGCCGGCGGCCTGGAGCGAGCGGATCGCGGTCTCACGGCCCGAGCCGGGTCCCTTGACAAACACGTCGACCTTCTTGACGCCGTGCTCCTGCGCCTTGCGGGCCGCGTTCTCGGCGGCGAGCTGGGCGGCGAAGGGCGTCGACTTGCGCGAGCCCTTGAAGCCGACGTGACCGGAGGACGCCCAGGCGAGGACGGCACCGGAGGGATCGGTGATCGAGACGATGGTGTTGTTGAACGTGCTCTTGATATGCGCGTGGCCGTGAGCGACGTTCTTCTTCTCCCTGCGACGACCCGTCTTCTTGGGGCCCGCAGCGCGTGACTTGGGGGGCATTACTTCTTCTTTCCGGCGACGGTCTTCTTCGGGCCCTTGCGGGAGCGGGCATTGGTCTTGGTCCGCTGACCGCGGACGGGGAGACCCCGGCGGTGGCGGATGCCCTGGTAGCTGCCGATCTCGATCTTCCGGCGGATATCGCCCTGGATCTCGCGGCGGAGGTCACCCTCCACCTTGTAGTTGCCCTCGATGTCGTCACGAAGGACGGTCAGCTGCTCGTCGGTGAGATCCTTGGTCCGCAGATCCCGGCTGATGCCGGTCCGCTCGAGGATCTCGACGGCCCGTGTACGACCGATGCCGAAAATGTAGGTGAGCGCGATCTCCATACGCTTGTCGCGTGGGAGGTCAACGCCGGCAAGACGTGCCATGTGGCGTTTCTCTTTCGTCATGCGGTAGGTCTGCTCCCCGACCGTCCCCGATCCGGATGGTCATCTCACGATGAGCAGCCGTGGGGCCCTGGCCTCCGCGTCCAGGGGTACGAACCCGCTCCGCCTTGCGGCGGGAGCGCTTGGTCCGGGGAGTTGAACGTCGTTACTTGTACCGGTAGACGATCCGACCACGGGTGAGGTCGTAGGGCGAGAGCTCCACGACCACGCGGTCCTCGGGCAGGATGCGGATGTAGTGCTGCCGCATCTTCCCGCTGATGTGAGCCAGGACCTTGTGCCCGTTGTCGAGTTCGACGCGGAACATTGCGTTGGGCAGGGGCTCGACAATGCGGCCCTCGACCTCGATGGCTCCGTCTTTCTTTGCCATGCTGCTTACGGTCCTCCACGATTCCCCGGGTGACGTCTACCGGATTGTGGTGCGCTGGTGGGCACACCGACGTATAAGCCTACGTCAGGTGCGGACCGAGCGCCAATCGCCGCGGATCACACGTAGCAGGCGCGGCCCGCGGGCAGTCCGTCGAATCGCTGCTGGAGCCAGTTCATGGCGGCCGGCAACTTCTCGACCGCCCCCAGCAGGTGTTCGGGGGCCAGTCCCGGCTCCCACGTGATCGGCGCGCCCTCCCGGCAGTACCGCTCGGCGGTGTCCTCCGCGTCCCAGAACGGCACGAGCGGGTCCGTGACGGAATGCCACATGAACACCGGTACGCGGGGCACGTCCGGCGACAGTCGCACGCTGTTGTCCGCAAAGGCCCGCATCAGACCCTCCTCCGCCATGAGGTCTCCGCCCCGGAGGACCATCGGCACCGACCTCAGCGCGCCGGCGACGAGCAGGGTCGCCGTGCACCTGCCGCGCATCTGGTGGAACAGCGACCACCCCTCGGGCGTGAGCTTCTCCTCGAGCCGGATGTCCTCCGGATACTCCCGGGCCATGCCGACCGCGGCGGCGAACGCCAGGCCGAACGCCGGGTGCGGGGTGTTGCCGATCATCCGGGCCATGGTCGTCATGTCCGTCGGGACGCCGCCCTGCGCGACGCCCACCAGGTCGACGTCCGGCGCGTAGTCGTCGTGCATCGTCGCCACCCACGCGCTGGCGATCCCGCCGCCGGAGTACCCGAGCGCCGCGAACCTGCTGCCCCGGGACTCGAACCGCGGGTCGTCGCGCACCGCCCTCATGCCGTCCAACACGATCCGGGCGGAGAGCCGGCCCCCGGGGTAGGCGACCTTCGGTCCGAGGTGGTCCGGGATGATCACCGTCCAGCCCCGGTCGAGCTGCGGGCGGAGGAAGGCCATCGCGTTGTCCTGCACGGTCTCGAGCGTCGGGTTGACGAGCGTCTCCGTGGGCGCGCAGCTCTGGCCGAGCGCGTTCAGGTAGTGCTGGTAGCTGAGCACAGGCCCGTCGGGGCGGGCGCCGGGCGGCCGGACCACGGTCGCCGTGGCGAGGATCGGCCGGTCGCCGGTGTCGGTGGACCGGTACGCGATCTCGGTGACGCGATATCCCGCGAACGCCGGCATCCCCACGACCCTGGAGTTGATCACCCGGCCGTTCGCCGCGCCGGCCAGCACCTCCGGGTCCGCGTGATAGAACGGCCCGGGCTGCGGATCCTCCATGATCGAACCCCCGGCGTCGCCCACCAGCGACTGCGCTCCGGCCTGGGGCACGGTGCTCGAGAGCGAGGCGATCACCACGAGGAGCGCCGCACACAGGGCGGCCCACCGCCGCGCGGAGACGACCCGCTCGCCGACCGTGTTTCGGGACATGCGCATCTCCCGGACCTCCCCGCAGTTTCGACCTGGCGACGACCCTAACCCGGGGAGCGCTCCCTCAGGTCCCGCTTCCGGCGGGGATGAGGGTCAGGCGACCCCGGGACGCGGGGTGAGGATGCGCGGCCCGTCCGCCGTGACGGCCACCGTGTGCTCCCAGTGCGAGGCGGGCGATCCGTCGATCGTGACGACCGTCCACTCGTCGGAGAGCGTCCGGGTCCCGGTCTCCCCGCCCAACACCAACATGGGTTCCACCGCGAGCACCGATCCCTCCTGGAGCCTCGGCCCCTTTCCCGGCTTCCCCTCGTTCGCCAGGAAGGGCCACTCGTGCATCTCGCGGCCGATCCCGTGGCCCCCGAAGCCGTCGACGATCCCCAGCCGCACGCCGTGACGCTCCTCGGCCGACCTGGTGGCGGTCTCGAGAGCATGGGAGACGTCGGTCAGGCGGTTCCCGGGCCGCATCGCGAGGATCCCCTCCGCGAGCACCTCGCGGGTCGCCTCGTTGAGCTTCTCGACCTCCGTCGGCAGCGCGCCCACCCCGAACGTCCAGGCCGAGTCGCCGTGCCACCCGTCGAGAATCGCCCCGCAGTCCACCGACACCAGGTCCCCCTCCCCCAGCACGGTGGAGCGCCCGGGGATGCCGTGCACCACGACCTCGTTGACGGAGGAGCAGATGGATCCCGGGAAGCCCTCGTAGCCCTTGAACGAGGGCACCGCGCCCGCCTCGCGGATCAGCTGCTCGACGAGCTCGTCCAGGTCCGCCGTGGTCGCTCCCGGCACCGCGGCGTCGCGGACGGCGACCAGAGCCCGGCCGACGATCCGTCCCGCCGCCTCCATGGCATCGAGCTCGCCGGCGGTGCGGGCGGTGACCGCCGCCTTCCGTGACCTGCCCAACACGACGGGCGTCAGCGACCGAGCGCGGCGAGCGCCCGTGCGTTGATCTCGTCGACCTCGCCCACCGCGTCGATCGTCGTGACCGTGCCGCCGTAGTACTCGAGCAGCGGGGCGGTCTCGGAGCGGTACACCGACATCCGGTTACGGATCACGTCCTCCGTGTCGTCTTCCCTGCCCCGGGCCAGCATCCGCTTGACCACGGTGTCCTCGTCGATCCTGAACTCGAGGACCCCGTCGAGCGAGGACCCGGAGTCCGCGAGCATGCCCTTCAGCGCGTCCGCCTGCGCGACGCTGCGGGGATACCCGTCGAGCAGGAATCCCTCCGTGGCGTCGGGCTCGGCGATGCGCGCCTCGACCATCCGGTTGGTCACCTCCGCGGGCACCAGGTTGCCGGCGTCGATGTAGCCCTTGGCTTCCTTGCCCAGATCGGTGCCCTGGGAGATGTTCGCCCGGAAGAGATCACCGGTGGAGATGTGGGGAACGCCCAGCTTCTCCGACAACAGGGCCGCCTGGGTTCCCTTGCCGGCTCCGGGGGGGCCGAGGAGGACGAGACGCATGGTGGGGACCAGCCTTTCTACTGTTGGAGGTGCTCTGGATTGCAGCGCCTACTTGAGGAAGCCCTCGTAGTTGCGCTGCATCAGCTGTGCCTCGATCTGCTTCACGGTGTCGAGGCCCACGGACACCATGATGAGCACGGCGGTGCCGCCGAACGGCATGTTCTGCATATCGCCACCCCCGCTGCCCATGTCGAGGAAGACGTTCGGGAGTACCGCGATGAGCCCGAGGTACAGGGAGCCGAACAACAGGATCCGGTTGAGGACGTAACCGAGGTACTCCGCGGTCGGGCGCCCCGGGCGGATGCCCGGGATGAAGCCGCCGTACTTCTTCATGTTCTCGGCCTGCTCCATCGGATCGAACTGGATGGCCACGTAGAAGTAGGCGAAGAAGATGATCAACGCGAAGTACAGGAGGATGTAACCCCAGCTCGACGGGTTCTGCAGGTACTGCATGACGTACCGCTGCCAGAAGCCGTCGCTCGCGGCCTCGGGGCCCTGGATCAGCTGGGTGATGAGGATCGGCACGTACATCAGCGACGAGGCGAAGATCACCGGGATGACCCCGGCCTGGTTGACCTTGAGAGGCAGGTAGGTGGACGTGCCGCCGTACTGGCGACGCCCGACCATGCGCTTGGCGTACTGCACAGGGATCCGCCGCTGTCCCTGTTCGACAAAGACCACGGCCACCACGATGAGGACCACCGCGAGCATGACCGCGGCGAACTTCAGCATCGAGGAGTTCTGGTAGATGTTCACGCCCTCGGCGGGGAGCCGCGAGGCGATACCCGCAAAGATCAGCAGCGACATGCCGTTGCCGACGCCGCGATCGGTGATCAGCTCACCGAACCACATGACCAGCGCGGCGCCCGCGGTCATGACGGTCACGATGGTGATGAGGGTCAGGATGTCGCCGTCCATCAGGACGGACTGCCCGTTTCCGAGCAACTGCCCGCGGTCGGCCAGGGCGACGATGCCCGCGGACTGCAGCACGGCCAACGCGATGGTGAGATACCGCGTGTACTGCGTCATCTTGGCCTGCCCTGACTGCCCCTCCTTCTTCAACTGCTCGAAGTAGGGGATCACCACGGTGAGGAGCTGAACGATGATGCTCGCCGTGATGTACGGCATGATGCCGATCGCGAACACCGACAACTGCAGGAGCGCGCCGCCCGAGAACAGGTTGACCAGGGAGTACAACTGCGCGTTGTCGCCGGTCATCGCCGTGTCGAGAAGACCCCGGAGCTTGGGGTAGTCGACACCGGGCGACGGGATCTGCGCGCCGATGCGGTAGAGGATGATGATCCCGAGGGTGAAGAAGATCTTCTTCCTCAGGTCCCGGTCCTTGATCGCGGACGCGAGTGCGGAGAGCACATGTCCTCCTGGTCATGGACGGCCCGTGGCCGCCACCGTCGTCGAATGCAGATGCGCCGGGAGGGTCGGACCGACGACAGCCGTGCCGGACCCCGAACGCACAACAGGAAAAACTCTATCAAGACGAGCGCAGGGGCCGGGTCCGAGACTCCCGGACCCGACCCCTGCACCCGTTACGCGGACCCCGACCGGGGTCGCTCGGGGATCAGGCCCCGGCCTCCGACACGCTTCCGCCGGCGGCCTCGATCTTGCTCTTGGCCGATCCGGAGACCTTGTCGACGGTCACGCTGACGGCCACGGAGATCTCCCCGTCGCCCAGCACCTTGACCGGCTGATTCTTGCGAACCGCACCCACGGCGACGAGCTCGGCCTTGCCGACCTCGCCGCCCTGCGGGAACAGCCGCTCGATGTCGGCCACATTGACGACCTGGAAGACGACCTTGTTGCGGTTCTTGAAGCCCTTGAGCTTCGGAAGCCGCATGTGGATCGGCATCTGGCCACCCTCGAACGCCGCGGGGACGTTCTTGCGTGCCTTTGTACCCTTGGTGCCGCGGCCGGCGGTCTTGCCCCTCTTACCACCCTCACCACGACCCACGCGGATCTTGTCGGTGTGGGCACCGGGCGCCGGGCGCAGGTGGTGCAACTTGATGGTCATGCTCACTCCGTCTCTTCGACCACGACGAGGTGGTTCACGACGTTGATGAGACCCCGGGTCTGCGGGCTGTCCTCACGGACGACCGACTTCCGGATGCCCTTGAGTCCCAGCGTGCGCAGGGAGTCCTTCTGGTTCTGCTTGGTCCCGACGGTGCCACGGACCTGGGTGATCTTCAGCTTCGCCATGGTCAGGCCCCCTGTCCGGCACGCGCGCGGAGCATGCCCGCGGGCGCGACGTCCTCGATGGGCAGGCCACGGCGGGCCGCGACCTCCTCGGGGCGGTGCAGACCCTTGAGCGCGGTCACCGTGGCGTGGACGACGTTGATCGCGTTGTCCGAACCCAGCGACTTGCACAGGATGTCGTGCACGCCCGCGCACTCGAGCACGGCACGAGCCGCGCCGCCGGCGATCACGCCGGTGCCCGGCGAGGCCGGGCGCAGCATGACGACGCCCGCAGCGGCCTCACCCTGGATCGGGTGCGGGATGGTGGAGCCGATGAGCGGGACGCGGAAGAAGTTCTTCCGGGCCTCCTCCGACCCCTTCTGGATGGCCGCCGGCACCTCCTTGGCCTTGCCGTAGCCGACGCCGACCATGCCGTTGCCGTCTCCGAGGATCACGAGGGCGGTGAAGCTGAAGCGACGACCACCCTTGACGACCTTGGAGACGCGGTTGATCGTGACGACGCGCTCGATGAACTGCGACTTCTCCTCGTCGCGGCCACGACGATCGTCGCGTCCCCGGCCTCGGCCGCGGTCTCCACCGCGAGCCTGGGCGTTGTCGGTGGTGGTCTTGTTGTCTGCGGCGGGCCCGTTGCTTCCGCCGTCACGACGCTGACGTCCCGGCATCAGACGGTCCTTCCGTTAGCGGTCAGTGCTGTGGTGTTGATCATCAGAACTCCAGCCCACCCTCGCGGGCGGCGTCGGCGAGCGAGGCGATACGGCCGTGGTACTTGTTACCCCCACGGTCGAACACGACGGCGTCGATGCCGGCGGCCTTCGCGCGCTCGGCCAAGAGCTGACCGACCTTCGCGCTCCGGTCCTTCTTGTCGCCCTCGAGGGAACGCACATCCGCCTCGATCGTCGACGCGGAGGCCAGCGTGTGGCCGGACAGGTCGTCGATGATCTGGGCGTGGATGTGGCGCGAGGACCGGTTGACGACCAACCGCGGCCGCTCGGCGGTGCCGGCGACCTTCTTGCGGAGGCGGTAGTGGCGCCGGGCGCGTCCGACACGACGTGCTGTCGAGACGTCGGTTCCCAGCGGGGAACGCTTCTTGGTGCTGCTCATGGTCACTTACCCGTCTTTCCGACCTTGCGACGGACCTGCTCGCCCGCGTAACGGATGCCCTTGCCCTTGTACGGGTCGTGCTTCCGGAGCCGCTTGATGTTGGCGGCGATCTGGCCCACCTGCTGCTTGTCGATTCCGGAGATCGAGAACTTCGTGGCTCCGTCGACGACGAACGTGATGCCGTCCGGGGCGACGATCGGCACGGGGTGCGAGTAGCCGAGGGCGAACTCGAGGTCCTTGCCCTTGGGGACGACGCGGTAACCCACGCCGAAGATCTCCATGTCCTGCTTGTAGCCCTCGGTCACTCCCACGACCATGTTGTTGACCAGGGAGCGCGAGAGGCCGTGCAGAGACCGGTTGTCGCGGTGGTCGTCGGGACGGTTCACCGTGATGGTGCCCTCCTCGACCGACACCGTGATCGGTGCGGGCAGATCCTGGGTGAGTTCACCCTTGGGACCCTTGACGGTGATGGTCTGGCCGTCGACCTTGACGTCGACACCGGACGGGACGCTGATCGGAGCCTTGCCGATACGTGACATATCTCCGCCCCTTACCAGACGTAGGCGAGGACTTCCCCGCCCACCTTCTTGTTGTGCGCCTGACGGTCCGTGAGCAGACCCTGGGACGTCGAGATGATCGCGACACCCAGTCCTCCCAGCACCTTCGGCAGGCCGGTGGACTTGGCATACACGCGCAGACCCGGCTTGGAGACTCGCTTGATGCCCTGGATGCTGCGCTGACGCGACGGGCCGTACTTGAGGTCGATGGTGAGCTTCTTGCCCACCTCGGCGTCCTCGACGGCGAAATCGACGATGTAACCCTCTTGCTTGAGGATCGCGGCGATGTTGCCCTTGAGCTTGGAATGCGGCATGGAGACGGTGTCGTGGTACGCCGAGTTGGCGTTACGCACACGCGTCAGCATGTCCGCGATGGGATCGGTCATCGACATGGATGGACCATGTTCCTTTCTCGCAACGGTTCCCATGCAACACGGTCCCGGTCGGCCTGTGGGCCGACCCTGTCCGTCGTGGGCCTATCACGAAGAGTGCGAATGTTCTGTTGTGTGGGGTCCGGCAGCCGCGAGGGCTCCCGGGTGACCCGCCGCGACCAACGCTCTTCTCGTCAGTCGCGACCCGACGGCTGGGCCGTCTGCCCGGCGTCGGGGACCCGCGGATGCGGTGCCCCGGCGCGGACGGCCGGTCCGGCCATGACCGTGAGGTCAGTCCTCCTTGAAGGGGAAGCCGAGGTGCTTGAGCAGAGCGCGGCCTTCCTCGTCGTTGGTGGCCGTGGTGACGACGGTGATGTCCATACCCCGGGGACGATCGACCTTGTCGACGTCGATCTCGTAGAACATGGTCTGCTCGTTGAGGCCGAACGTGTAGTTGCCGTGACCGTCGAACTGCTTGCCCGAGAGCCCGCGGAAATCGCGGATCCGCGGCAGGGCGACCGTGGTCAGACGGTCGAGGAACTCCCACATGCGGTCGCCGCGAAGCGTCACGCGGGCGCCGATCGGCATGCCCTCGCGCAGCTTGAACTGCGCGATGGACTTGCGCGCACGTCGGATCTGCGGCTTCTGGCCGGTGATCAGCGTGAGGTCGTTGATCGCCCCGTTGATCAGCTTGGCGTCGCGGGCGGCGTCGCCGACGCCCATGTTGACGACGACCTTGACGACGCCCGGGATCTGCATGACGTTGGCGTACTCGAACGTCTCGTTGAGCGCCGGCCTGATCTCGGAGCGGTACCGCGTCTTGAGCCGTGGGGTGTATCCGGTGGGAAGAGTGGTCTCAGTCATGGTCACAGGTCCTTCCCGGTCGTGCGCGACACGCGGACACGCTTGCCGTTCTCATCGGTGCGGATGCCGACGCGGGTCGGGGTGCCGTCGGCATCCACGACCATCACGTTGGACACGTGGATCGGGGCCTCCTGCGTGACGATGCCACCGGAGGAGGCACCGCGCTCGGCAGCCGAGTTGGCGGTGTGCTTCTTGATGCGGTTGACGCCCTCGACCAGGACCTTGTCCTGCGCGGGGAAGGCCTGGATGACCTTGCCCTTCGCGCCCTTGTCCTTGCCGGCGATGACGAGCACCGTGTCGCCCTTGTGGATCTTCATGTCAGAGCACCTCCGGCGCCAGCGAGACGATGCGCATGAACTTCTTGTCGCGCAGTTCGCGACCGACGGGCCCGAAGATGCGGGTGCCACGCGGGTCGTTGTCGTTCTTGATGATGACGGCGGCGTTCTCGTCGAACTTGATGTACGAGCCGTCCGGACGGCGGCGCTCCTTGGCGGTACGAACGATGACGGCCTTGACGACCTCACCCTTCTTGACGTTCCCACCGGGGATGGCGTCCTTGACGGTGGCGACGATGATGTCGCCCACGCCTGCGTAGCGACGCTTGGACCCACCGAGAACGCGGATGCAGAGAATCTCCTTGGCACCCGTGTTGTCGGCGATCTTGAGTCGCGACTCCTGCTGGATCATGGTTCTCCTGACCAGGCTGGTTCTGATGTGCGCCGGATACCGACCCGACGCACGCGGTCATGCCGCCCGGCATCGCAACTGCAACGCGACAGCTCGGGCAACTGGTCCAGTGTAGGGCGCGGTCGGGCCCCGACCCAAATCCGGGGCCTGCCGGACGACCACGGTCGACCCGACCGCCTAGGAGGATCCCCCGCGCAGGGACCCCGTCGAGCCCCCGGAACCGGTGGACCCCGCTGCGCTGCTCGAGCCGGCGCTGCCCGAGCCGGCGCTGCCCGAGCCCAGCGACTCCCCGTCCGCTCCGCCGGCCGACGCCCGGCCGTTGGGCATCGCCGCCGCCAGTCCCGACAGGATGTGGTCCATCGCCGGCACCATCTGTGAGACGAACACCGGCCAGTTGTGGATGCCCGAGGGCATGTAGTTGATGCGCAGGTTCACCGCGGGCACGGACCCGAGCGCCCTCTCGAGCGCCCGGGTGCTCTCGTAGGAACCCTTCTCCAGGACGTGTCCGTCGAGCAGGACCAGTTCGTTGCTGCCGAAGTAGCCCAGCTCCGCCGACCCGACCAGTCCGGTGGCGGCGCTGAGGAAGACGGTCTTCCCCTCGAGACCGGAGGGGTCAGCGATGGTGTCGTGCTCCGCCCAGGCCGTCGACCCGCGCGGCCCCCACATGTTGGTGGCCTCCCCGTTGCGGGCCCCGACGGTGAGGCGGATGTACTGGTAGCCCAGCTCGTCCAGGGTGGAGTAGGCCCCGCTCACCCCGGCCGTGGCGTCGAACATCTCGGGGTTGCGGTTGGCCAGGTGAAGCGCGGAGGCCGCGCCCATCTACACACCCATCACCCCCCAGCTGCCGTTGTGCGCCAGCGGCGCGGACCGGCCTGCGAGCCCCTCCGCGAGCAGCGGCGGCAGCTCGGTGGTGAGGAAGGTCTCCCACATGTTGGGTCCGAGGACCGGGTCGTCGGACTGCCAGTCGGCCCACATCGACGCCGGGCCGCCGGTGGGTGCGATCACGTTCACGGCGCGGTCGCGGAGCACGGGGTCACCCCAGCCCATCCCCGTGCTCCAGCCGGACGGCACCTCGCTCCCCACCCCGTCAAGGAAGTACACGTTGGGAGCGTCGAGTCCGTCCGGGGCCCGGTACACCTCGACTCGCACCGTCCGCTGCATCACCGCGGACGTCACCGTCCACACCTCGGCCCGACGGTCGACGGGGTTGACGGAGCCCGGGAACAGCGGCTCCACCCGTATGACGCGGGACATCGTGATGCCGTGGTCACGGGTGGCGACGGGGGTCGACGGACCGGCCGAGCTGCCGGGACGGGGAAAATCCCCGGAGCCCGCTGCGGCCACGGAGCCCAGGACCGAGGCGATGGGGATCGGGGCGCCGAGCCGGGTCAGCGCGGCCAGGCTCAACGAGGGTGCGCCGAGCAGGCTGCCGGGCGCGACGGACGGGATCACCGATCCGGGCCCCTCGCTCTGCGCCGTCGCGGGAGCCGACGCGGTGGCCACGAGCAGCGCGGCCGACGCCCCGGCCCCTATACCCCGGGCCAGACCCCGGACGCGGCGTCCCGCCGACGGGCGTGGTCGAGCGCACGGTCCTGCTGTCATCTGACGTTCCTCTCCTCATGCCCGGCTGGACCCCGGGTCCGGGTGATGCGGATTCCGACATGCCGAGGGGCCGGTGGCCCGTGCAATACTCGGAGTTTCGTCATACCGCTCATATCCGTTACAAATGCCGGCGGCCCGGCCCCGTGGGAAGGGGGCCGGGCCGTCGGCGGTATTCGTGGGGAGCGACCTACTTGGCCCGCTCCAGCACCTCGACGAGGCGGTACCGCTTGGTGGCGGACAGCGGGCGGGTCTCCATGATCCGCACGCGGTCGCCGACGCCGGCGGTGTTGGACTCGTCGTGAGCCTTCACGCGCTCGGTACGCCGCATGATCTTGCCGTACAGCGGGTGCTTCACGCGGTCTTCGAGCTCGACGACGATGGTCTTCTCCATCTTGTCGGACACGACGTACCCGATCCGCACCTTGCGGCTGTTGCGCTCGGTGTTCTCGCTGGCCTCAGTCACGGCTGCTTCCTTGTCACTCACTTGGCATCACCCGGCGCCGCCGACAGCCCGAGCTCCCGCTCGCGGATGACGGTGTAGATGCGTGCGATGTCGTGACGCACGACCCGCAGGCGACGGTTGTTGGTCAGCTGACCGGTGGCCATCTGGAAGCGCAGGTTGAACAGCTCTTCCTTGGCCTCACGGAGACGCGCGGTGAGCGCGTCGGCATCGAGCTCGCGCAGCTCGGGGGCGGTGATTCCATTAGCCATCAGAACTGCTCCTCCCGGGTCACGATGCGGGTCTTGCACGGGAGCTTGTGCTGCGCGCGGCGCAGGGCCTCGCGAGCGATCTCCTCGCTGGGGTACGACATCTCGAAGAGGATGCGCCCGGGCTTGACGTTGGCGACCCACCACTCCACGGAGCCCTTACCGGAACCCATGCGCACTTCCGCAGGCTTCTTGGTCAGGGGACGATCCGGGTAGATGTTGATCCACACCTTGCCGCCACGCTTGATGTGGCGGTTGATGGCGATACGAGCGGACTCGATCTGACGGTTGGTGATGTACGCCGGCTCGAGAGCCTGGATGCCGTACTCACCGAACGTCACCTTGGTGCCGCCCTTGGACCCGCCACTGCGGCCGGGATGGTGCTGCTTGCGGTGCTTGACACGCTTGGGGATAAGCACTGTCACGCCTCCCTGGTCTGATTCTGCGGGGCCTCGGCGGGAGCCTCGGCAGCAGGACCGGAACCGGCGCGGCCGGTCTCGGTGCTTGTCGCCGTGGTGCCCTGGGCGCCCGAGCGACGGGGCCGGGCGGCGCCGCGCTCACGGCGCGGTCCACGATCGGCGCCACCGCGATTGGCGGACTGGGCGAACTGGTCGGACTCACGACGTCCGCCGACCACGTCACCCTTGTAGATCCACACCTTGACGCCGATACGACCGAAGGTCGTCTTGGCCTCGTAGGTGCCGTAGTCGATCTCGGCACGCAGGGTGTGAAGCGGGACGCGACCCTCGTGGTAGCGCTCCGAACGCGACATCTCGGCTCCACCGAGCCGACCCGAGCACACGACCTTGATGCCCTTGACCTGCGGCTGGCGCATGGCGGACTGGATGCCCTTCCGCATCGCGCGGCGGAACGCCACACGGTTGGAGAGCTGCTCCGCGATGCCCTGCGCCACGAGCTGGGCGTCGGCCTCGGTGTTCTTGATCTCGAGGATGTTGAGGTGGACCTGCTTCGCGGTGAGCTTCTCGAGCTCCCCCCGGAGACGGTCGGCCTCGGCGCCACGCCGACCGATCACGATGCCCGGACGGGCGGTGTGGATGTCGACGTTGACCCGATCACGGGTGCGCGAGATGTCCACGCCCGAGATGCCGGCCCGCTCCATGCCCTTCGACAGGAGCTGACGGATCTTGATGTCCTCGGCGACGTAGTCCGCGTACTGCTTGTCGGCGAACCACTTGGACGTCCAGTCCGAGGTGATGCCGAGACGGAAGCCGTGCGGATGGATCTTCTGTCCCATTTAGCGGGCACCTCCCTGGTTACGACGGCCCCGACCGGTGGAACCGGCCTTCTCGGGCACGCTGGTCACCTCGACGGTGATGTGGCTGGTGCGCTTGCGCACGCGGAACGCACGACCCTGTGCACGCG
>NZ_CALMYY010000030.1 GCF_937873725.1 uncultured Dietzia sp. | reverse complement strand
TGCTGGCCGTGGCGGTGGGGCAGCGCCTGCCCATCTGGCGCGCGCCGCTGCTGCGCTACAGGCCGTTCTCCCCCGTCACCGGGCTGGCCGGGCTGCGGCAGGAGGACCGCGGGGTCTTTGACGCCACCCACGCCGAGGTGCGCCGCTGGTGCGAGGAGGACCTGGTCGACGGCATCCGGGTCGATCACCCCGACGGCCTGGCCGACCCGGTCGGCTACGCGCGCCGGCTCCGCGAGCTCGCCGGCGACGACCGGTGGTTGCTGGTGGAGAAGATCCTCGCCCCCGGCGAGGTGCTCGAGCCCGCGATGGGCGTCGACGGCACCACCTGCTACGACATGCTGCGGCTGATCGACCAGGTCCTGGTGGACCGCCGCGGGGAGGGTCGACTGTCCGAGCTGGCCGAGCGGTACTGCGGCGGGCCCGGCGACGAGTCGCAGGTCCACGCGCAGTCCGCCGCGCTCAAGCGCGAGATCGTGCTGGAGGACCTGGCCCCCGAGCTGGGGCGGCTGGCCCGTGCGGTGCGTCGGGAGGCCGCCGCGGGGCACGACGTGTCGACGAGCGACGACGTCGAGGATGCCCTGCTCCGCGAGACGCTGGTCTCGGTGATCGCACGGACGCCCTTCTACCGCGCCGACTACCCCGTCCTGCGGGGCACCCTGCCCACGATCCTGGAGGACCTGCACCACGCCCGCCCCGAGTTGGCGCCCGCGCTGCGGCTCGTGGGCGGCGCGCTGGCCGGTGGGGGTGCAGTGGCCGGTGGGGGCGAGGCCTCCGTGCGGCTCGCGCAGGTCACCGGCGCGGCCACCGCCAAGGCCGAGGAGGACCGGTTGTTCTACCGGCTCGGTCGGCTGGTCTCGTTGAACGAGGTCGGCGGCTCCCCCGGCCGCATGGGCATCCCGGTGGAGGCCTTCCACCTGGCGATGGCCGAGAAGGCCGTGGCCAACCCGCTCACCCTCATGGCGCTGACCACCCACGACACCAAGCGCGGCGAGGACGTCCGCGCCCGCATCTCCGTGCTGTCGCAGGTGCCGGACGAGTGGGCGGTGTTCGTCGCCGGGGTGTTCGAGGCATTCCCCCCGCCCGCCGAGGACGCGGGATACTTCCTGTTGCAGGTGATCGTGGGGGTGTGGCCGGACCACGGTGCGCCGTCCGAGGACCTGCGGTCGCGGCTGCACGCCTACGCCGACAAGTCGCTGCGCGAGGCCGCCGTCCACACCACGTGGACCGACCAGGACGCCGACTTCGAATCCGCTGCGCACGCGTGGATCGACGCGCTGCTCGATTCCGGGGCCGGGCTCGTGGCGGCGTTCGTCCAGCGGATCGCCCCCGCCGGGCGCGACAACTCGCTGACCGCCAAGGCCATCCAGCTGCTGGCCCCCGGGATCCCCGACGTCTACCAGGGCACGGAGGTGTTGGAGGACTCGCTGGTCGACCCGGACAACCGCCGGTTCGTGGACTTCGGCCCGTTGCGGTCGGGGGCCGTCGCGCGGCTCGGCCACCCCAAGTTCGCCCTGGTCCGCGAGTTGCTGCGGCTGCGGCGCGAGCACCCCGAGGCCATGGCCCGCGGAGCGCACGTCCCGATCCCCGTGCACGGGCCCGCCGCCTCCGACGTGGTGGCGTTCACCCGCGCCGTGGACGGCCGCGCCGCGGTCGGCATGCTCGCCCGCCGCCGCACCGCCGTGAGGGCCGCCACGGAGTTCAGCGGCACCGTCGCCCTCCTGCCCGAGGGCACGTGGGCGGTCCGGCCCGACGGGGCGCGGATCTCGGGCCGGGTGGACCTGGGCGAGCTGCTCGGTCTCTCGCCGGTGGTGCTGATCGTCCGCGAGCGGGGCTGAGGCGCTGGGGGGCCTATCGCCCGAGCAGCCGGTCGGTCTCCCGCCGCTCCCGCTTGGTCGGCCGCCCGGCGCCCCTTTCCCGGCGCGGCTGCGACGCCAGGACCTCCTTGGGCGGGGGCGGGGGCGAGTGGTCGATGTAGCAGGTCGCGGCCACCGGCGCGCCGACCCGCTTGTTGACGGTCCGGACCACCTCGAGGATGCGGACCCGCCCGAGCGTGCCGGTCACCTGGACGCGATCC
Organism: uncultured Dietzia sp.; assembly: GCF_937873725.1. GTDB lineage: Bacteria > Actinomycetota > Actinomycetes > Mycobacteriales > Mycobacteriaceae > Dietzia. The sequence continues at coordinate 82,227 of NZ_CALMYY010000030.1, read as the reverse complement.
CCGGGCACGACGACCTTCGACGGCTGCACCGCCTCGCCGTTGACCTTGACGTGCCCGCCGCGGCAGGCGGCCGCCGCCTTGGTCCGGGACGGGAACAGCCTCACCGACCACGTCCACGCATCGACCCGCACACCCATGTCCCGAGGATAACCCCGCCCCGGCGGGCCACAGCAGCAGCGCCCGGTTCGCGCCGACGCCCGCCTCACAGATCCACCTATCGGTTTGCGATCCACCCACGGAGGCCCATATGTGGATCGCAATCCGATAGGTGGATCTTTCGGCTGGGGGCTGGGGGCTGGGGGCTGGGGGCTGGGGGCTCACGCCGCGGCGGGGTACAGCACCCGCCGGGGTCGCTCCGCGAGTAGACGGGGGGTCTCCGGGGCCGCCCACCGCCAGTGAACGACCCGATAGCCCAGGGCCACGAGGTCGGCGTCCCTGTCCTTCTCCCGCCCGAGCCTGCGTCTGGTCTCGGTCGCGTCGGCGCCGTCGAGGTATTTCCCGAACCCGTCGCACTCGCCGATCACGCCGAATTCGCGCCACAGGAAGTCCACCCTCGCGACGCGGTTGCCGTGGGGATCGAAGATGTTCGCCTGGGTCTCGGGTTGCGGCAGACCGAAGTCGGAGAACGTCAGTCTGCTCCGCGTCTCGGCCACGCTCTCGCTGCGACCGTCGACCAGCGCCATGGCTGCCCGTGCCCTCCTGATTCCCGATCGCCCGGCTGACTGCTCCAGCGCACGGTCGAGCACCGACGCGGTGACCAATCCGCTGTTCAGGGCGGCATCCGCGACCGCGACACCAGCGTCGCGGCCGGCGGTGCGAGCGATATCCGCCACGGTCCGCTCCGGCGTGGTGACGTTGAGTCCGTCGACAAGGCAGACCTCGTCACCCCGCAGTGACACGGTGTGGTGCTTCATCACTCTGGTGGTGTGGGTGCGAAGGGCCTGCTCACCTGATGAGACAGCGACCTTCGACAGCGACAGGCCCCACTCCGGCAGCCCGTGTACCAGCGCCGCCGACGCGTGTGAGAACACCGGAGACGCGAGCGCCGCATCCGCCGCCAGCACGTTCAGCAGGTGCTTCGCTCCCCGTGGCAGTGCCCGTGCGCTCCCCTCGACGTAGAAGCCGGGTCTCAACCGGACAAGATCTCCCGATACCACCGCGCGATGCACCCCCTGCGGAGTCAGTCCACCGGCGAGCAGGTGCTCGGTGGTCATGATGAGTGCTCGCAGTTCGCTGATGTCGGCCATCCGCTGATGATGACGGGACGGATTCTCGACCACGGCTCTCCGGACGGCCGGTCGGCTCCGCCTGTGGAGGGATATCTGCCTGTGGAGAGAGATCGCCTGTGGAGGGAGACCTGCCTGTGGAGGCCCGGTCGAATCGCGCCCCCCGCGACTCTCCCCACAAATCCACCTATCAATTGACGATCCACCGACGGACCTCCATCGGTGAATCGCAATCCGATAGGTGGATTGGCCTGAGCGATAGCGGGGGCGGGCGGGGGCGGGGGGCGGGGCGGCGGGGCGGGGCTCTGCTGCGCGTGCTGAGACCGCCGCGTGCGAGACTGGCATCACAACCCGCGCGCCACCCAGGAGAGCCCATGACCGACGCCGCCGCCACGCTCGAGCAGATCCTCGACGACCGCTACAGCTGCCGGGGCTTCACCTCCGAGCCCGTCCCGGAGGAGACCATCGATCGGATCCTGCGGATGGCGCAGCGCACGGCGTCGTGGTGCAACTCCCAGGCGTGGCAGGTGGACCTGGTGTCGGGCCAGGCGACCGCGGCGTTCGGCAAGCACCTCACCGACTACGTGCTCTCCCACGACATGAACTCGGACCTGCCGGCGCCCGAGCGCTATGACGGCGTGTACGGCGATCGCCGCCGGGCCAGCGGATTCGGGCTCTACTCGGCCCTGGGGATCGAGCGCTCGGACCAGGACGCGCGGCTGCACCAGATGCTGGAGAACTACCGCTTCTTCGGGGCCCCGCACGTCGCGGTGATCACGTCCGATGCCGGGCTCGGCACGTACGGCGCGGTGGACTGCGGCGGCTACGTGGCGACCTTCCTCGCGGCGGCGTCGTCGCTGGGGGTGGCGACCTGCGCGCAGGCCGCGATCGCGCTCTACTCCGACGGCGTCCGCGAGCACCTGGGCATCCCCGACGACCGGCTGATCGTGTGCGCGATCGCCTTCGGCTACGCCGACGCCGAGCACCCCGCCAACGCGTTCCGCACCGAGCGGGCGGACCTCGGCGACGTGGTGCGCCGCCACGGCTGAGCCGCCCCCGGGTCAGTAGAGCTCGCGCTGCGAGGTGGACTTCCCCGAGATCGCCTTGCGGACCTTGTTGCCGTTGTAGATCGCCACGATCGCGGCCAGGATCGCCACCACCGTGAAGAACGAGCTCGCGAACAGCGCGATCGGAACTGACACGACCGTCACCCCCAGCGCGATCGCCGTGGTCCGCGCGTCCTTGCGGACCTGCTGCTTCTGCTGCTCGATCGAGTTGACCTGGTAGGGCTGCATGCTCATGGGTTCAGGATTCCACATCCCGGCGCGCGGCCGCGTTCTCGGTGGTGGCGAGGCCCGCGGGCTCCCACTCGGCTCCGCCCGAGGTCCGGGTCGCCAGGATCGGGCCGAGCACCCCCGGGTCTCCGGCTGCGGTCAGCGCGACCCGGCGGCCGTAGTCCACCCCGAGCACCTGCGCACCGGCCGCCCGGACGGCGCCCTCGAGCCCCCCTGCCACGGCGTGGTCGACCTCCGCCCGCCAGGCCGGGGTCCGCACCACCTCCACCACCCTGCCCGCTGCCCACGCGGACTCCACGGCGGCCGACACCGCAGCACCGTAGGCCCGCACCAGCCCTCCCGTCCCCAGCTTGGTGCCGCCGAACCATCGCACGACCACCGCGCCCACCCCGGTCAGCCCGCTGCCGCGCAGCACCTCCAACATGGGGGTCCCGGCGGTGCCGGAGGGTTCGCCGTCGTCGTTGCTGCGTTCGATACGGCTGGATCCGGGGACGTCCACCAGGAAAGCGCTGCAGTGGTGGCGCGCTGCCGGGTGGGCCCGGCGGAGGTCGGCGACCAGGGCGCGGGCGGTCTCCTCGTCGTCGCACCGTCTCAGCACCGCGACGAACCTGGAGCGCTTCTCCTCGTACTCACCGGTGACGTCGGACCCGGCGGACAGCCTGAGCACGCGAGTTCCGGGGTCGGTCATGACCCCAGTATCGCCGCAGCCGGAGCCGGCGCGCCCGTGGCCGCCCGGTTTTCCCTACCCTGGGCGTCGTGATCTCCCCGAGCAACGACACGTTCTCCGTCTGGGCGCCGCGAGCCCGCGCGGTCGGCCTGGTCCTGGACTCCCCCGGCGCCGAGCCGGTCCCCATGCGGCGAGCGAAGGACGGCTGGTGGACGTCCGGCGTGCCGCGGGAGGTGGGCAGGGACTACGGGTTCGTGCTGACCGGCGACGACGACGAGGCGGGCCCCCCGCGTCCCGACCCGCGGTCGCCGCGTCAGCCGGACGGCGTGCACGGGCTCTCGCGGGTGCACCGGGTGGACGCCTCCCGCTGGACCGACTCCGCGTGGACGGGTCGGCGGCTGGCGGGGTCGGTGCTCTATGAGATGCACGTGGGCACCTTCTCCCCCGGCGGCACCCTGACCAGCGCGATCGAGCACCTGGACGAGCTGGTGGAGCTGGGCGTGGACATGGTCGAGGTGATGCCGCTGAACGCGTTCAACGGCGAGTACGGCTGGGGTTACGACGGGGTGGCGTGGTTCGCGGTGCACGAGCCGTACGGCGGGCCGGACGCGTTCCAGGAGTTCGTCGACGCGTGCCACGGTCGCGGGCTGGGCGTGTGCCTGGACGTGGTGTACAACCACCTGGGGCCGTCGGGGAACTACCTGCCGGAGTTCGGGCCGTACCTCTCGGCCGCGGACGGGCCGTGGGGGTCCGGGCTCAACCTGGACGGGCCGGAGTCGGGCGAGGTGCGGCGGTACATCATCGACAACGCACTGCGGTGGTTCGACGAGTTCCACGTGGACGCCCTGCGGTTGGACGCCGTGCACGCGCTGCACGACGGCTCGGCCGTGCACCTGCTGGAGGAGCTGGCGGTGGAGGTCGAGTCGCTCTCGACGCACCTCGGGCGGCCGCTGTCGCTGGTGGCGGAGTCCGATCAGAACGACCCCCGGCTGGTCACCGCGCGCGAGGGCGGCGGGTACGGGCTGGACGGGCAGTGGGACGACGACGTGCACCACGCCGTCCACGCCGCCGTCTCCGGGGAGCGGCAGGGCTACTACGCCGACTTCGGGTCGCTCGCGTCGCTGCGGCAGGTGCTCACGGGGGCGTTCCTGCACGCGGGGACGTGGTCGAGCTTCCGCGGGCGGGTGCACGGGCGGCCGGTGGACGTGGGCCGGGTGCCGGGGTCGCGGTTCGTCGCCTACACCCTGACCCACGACCAGGTGGGCAACCGCGCGGCCGGGGATCGGCCGTCGATGACCCTGAGCCCCGCGCAGCAGCTGGCCAAGGCGGCGATCGTGCTGTGCTCGCCGTTCACCCCGATGCTGTTCCAGGGCGAGGAGTGGGGTGCGCGGACGCCGTTCTGCTTCTTCACCTCGCACCCCGAGCCGGAGCTGGCCGAGGCCGTCCGCCGGGGCCGGACCCGCGAGTTCGCGGAGATGGGCTGGGACCCCGCCACGGTGGCGGACCCGCAGGACCCGGAGACGTTCCGCCGGTCGAAACTCGACCGCTCAGAGCAGTCGCGCGACGAGCACGCCGAGATCCTGCGGACGTACCGCGCGCTGATCGCCCTGCGGAGGGCCGAGCCGGAACTCAGCGATCCCTGGCTGGGCTCTATACATGTAGAGACCGGCACGGAGTCCCCAGACGACCGCTGGCTGGTGGTCCACCGCGGCTCGCTGGCGCTGGTGGTGAACCTGGGCACCGAGCCGTGCCGGGTCCCGCTGGCCGGCGAGGCGGTGGTGGCGTCGGGGGCGGTCGCCGACGCGGACTCCGTGTTCTGCCAGGCGTTCGGGTTCGCGGTGGTGCGAAGGCGCTGACGCCGGGCCGCGGCGGGCTACTTGAACGCCACGGAGAAGGTTCCCGCCTGACCGATGCTCCCGGTGAACCACTTCCACACCTGCTGGGGCGCCAGGAAGAGGGTCTGCAGGTCCACCGACCCGTGGCCGCCGTCGGGCAGGGTCGAGCCCGGATTGCTACCGGTGACGATCGCGGCCACGGGGACGGCCGACCTGCCCGCGTACCTGTCGAGGTCGTTGATGATCAGGGGCAGTCGGCCCCTGATACCTGAGCACGTCACGGGGAGAACCAGCGCCCCCGTCCGAGTACTCGGACGGGGGCGCTGTCGTGTCGGCCCGAGGGCCGACCTGCTACGTCAGGTACTCGTACGCGGCGGTGCCGGGCTCGAGCCGCTCGCAGTCGATGCGGGAGACGTCCATCCGCTCCAGCAGGGAATGCAGCCCGGTGGCGGAGCCGAGCTCGATGCCCACCAGCGCGGCGCCGTACTCGCGGTTGTTGCGCTTGAGGTACTCGAACTGCGTGATGTCGTCCTCGGGGCCCAGGACCTCGTCGAGGAAGCGCCGCAGCTGGCCTGGCTCCTGCGGGAACTTCACCAGGAAGTAGTGCTTGAGCCCGCGGTGGACCAGCGAGCGCTCGATGATCTCGCTGTAGCGGGAGACGTCGTTGTTGCCGCCGGAGACGATGCACACGACCGTGGCGCCCTCGTCGATCTCGAGCTGGTGCAGGGCCGTCACCGCCAGCGCACCGGCGGGCTCGGCGATGATCCCCTCGTTCTGGTAGAGCTCCAGCATCTCGGTGCACACCGCGCCCTCGTCCACGGTGAGGACCCGGATCCGGTCGGCCTTCGAGGCGATCACCCCGAACGGGAAGTCCCCGAGCCGGGCCACCGCGGCGCCGTCGACAAAGGTGTCCACGGTGTCGAGGGTGACCGGCTCCCCCGCCTCCAGCGCCCTGGTGAGCGACGGCGCGCCCGCGGGTTCCACGGCGACGATCCTGCAATCGGGTGCGTACTCCGCGAGGTAGGTGGCGATCCCGCCCAGGAGACCACCGCCGCCGACGGGTACCACCACGGCGTCCGGGGCCTGGTCCAGCTGGGCCAGGATCTCGGCGGCGATGGTGCCCTGCCCGGCCATGGTGTCGGGATGGTCGAACGGCGGGACCATCGTCGCCCCGGTCCGCGCGGCGTCGGCGCGCGCGGCGGTCTGCGCGGCGTCGAAGTTGGTGCCCGTCACCACGAGCTCCACCCAGTTGCGGCCGTGGGCCAGGATCCGGTCGCGCTTCTGCTTGGGTGTGTTGGTGGGCACGTAGATCCGCCCGTTGATCCCCAGGCTCCGGCAGGCAAAGGCCACGCCCTGCGCGTGGTTGCCGGCGCTCGCGGTGACGACCCCGGCGCTGCGCTGGTCGCCGGTGAGTTGGGACATGAGGTTGAAGGCGCCGCGGATCTTGTACGACCGGACGTCCTGCTGGTCTTCCCTCTTGAGCAGGATGCGGGCGCCCGTCTGCTCGCTCAGCCGCTCGCTCACATCGAGGTCGGTTGCCCGGACCACGTCGCCGATGCGGCGGGCGGCGGTGTCGATGTCGTCGGTGGTCACGAGCTGTGTCGTGGCGGAGTCGGTGGCGGTCACGGCCTCCAGTGTCCCACCGCCCCCACGATCACCGCCAACTGGTCATCCGGTGAGGCACCCCGGCCCGAGCAGCGCCTTGAGGTCTCCCATGAGTGACGACGACGTCTCCACCCGCAGATGGTCGTCCAGCCGCAGGACGGTCGAGGAGTTCCCGTTGACCAGCCGCAGGTGGACGTCCGACGGCCCGGGGTGCCGGCCGAGGACCTGTTTGAGCGCGGTGACGGTCTCGACCGTGCACATCCGGGTCGGCAGCGTCAGCGCGAGCGGGGCGCCGTTGCCCCCCACGACCAGGTCCGGGACCTCGAGGGTGTCCCCGAAGACGGAGACGCGTTCCTCGCGGATGTTGATCCGCGCCTTGACCAGGACCACCGCGTCCTCGGCGATGTCCAGGGCCGCGAGCCGGTACGTCTTGGGGAAGAACAGCACCTCCACGCTGCCGTTGAAATCCTCGATGGTGACGATCGCCCAGGGTTCGCCGTTCTTGTTGACCCGCCGGTCCACGCCCGAGATGATCCCGCCGATCGTCACCGGGGTCCCGTGCGCCAGCTCGCCCTCGTGGATGGTGGCGATGGAGGTGTCCGTCTTGGCGTCGAGCGCCTTCTCCAGACCGTCGAGCGGGTGACCGGACACGTACAGGCCCAGCATCTCCCGCTCGAGGGCCAGCTTCTGCTTGATGTCCCACTCCTCGTCGGGGACGCGGACGGCAAAGACGTCGCCGAACGCCGAGGCGCCTCCCGCGTCGTCGGTGTCCGCCCCGCCGAACAGGTCGAACTGCCCCACCGCCTCGGCCTTCTTGGTGGACATGACCGATTCCACCGCGTCGGAGTGGACCAGGAACAGGCCCTTGCGCGGGTGACCCAGGGAGTCGAACGCCCCGGCCTTGATGAGCGACTCGGTGACCTTCTTGGTGCACGCGGTCTGATCGATCTTCGCCAGGTAGTCGGAGAAGTCGCTGAAGACCCCCTTCTCCTCCCGGGCCCTGACGACCGAGTCCACCACGTGGGCGCCCACGTTGCGGACCGCGCCCATCCCGAAGCGGATGTCCGTGCCGACCGAGGCGAAGTTGGTCAGCGACTCGTTGACCGACGGCGGCAGGACCCTGATGCCCATCTGGCGGCAGTTGGCCAGGTAGAGCGCGGCCTTGTCCTTGTCGTCGCCGACCGAGGTGAGCAGCGCGGCCATGTACTCGCCCGGGTAGTTGGCCTTGAGGTAGCCGGTCCAGAACGACACGAGCCCGTAGCCGGCCGCGTGCGACTTGTTGAAGGCGTACGAGGCGAAGGGCTCGATGGTGCCCCACAGCGCGTCGACGGCCTCCTTGGAGAACCCGCGCTCGACCATGCCGCCGGAGAACTTCTCGTACTCCGCGGCCAGCACCTCGGCCTTCTTCTTGCCCATGGCCTTGCGGAACCCGTCGGCCTCGCCGGCCGTGTATCCCGCGAGCTCGCGGGAAATGGCCATGATCTGCTCCTGGTACACGATCAGGCCGTGCGTCTCGCCGAGGATCTCCCGGAGCGGCTCCTCCAGCTCCGGGTGGATGGGCGTGAGTTCCTGCTTGCCGTTCTTGCGGTCGGCGTAGTTCCAGTGCGTGCCCATGCCCATCGGTCCGGGGCGGTACAGGGCGAGGGCGGCCACGATGTCGTTGAAGCCGGTCGGCTTCATGCGCTTGAGCAGCTCGCGCATGCCGCCGGAATCCAGCTGGAACACGCCCAGGGTGTCGCCGCTGGCGAGCAGGTCGTAGGTGGCCTGGTCGCTGGTACTCAGCGTGTCGAGGTCGATCTCCTCGCCCCGGTTGCTCTTGATGTTCTCCAGGCAGTCGCCGATCACCGTGAGGTTGCGCAGGCCCAGGAAATCCATCTTGAGCAGGCCGATGTCCTCGCAGGAGGGGTAGTCCCACCCGGTGATGAGGGCGCCGTCCTGGGCGCGCTTCCACATGGGGATCACGTCGAGCAGCGGCTCGGAGGACATGATCACCGCGCACGCGTGGACGCCGGCCTGGCGGACCATTCCCTCCAGCCCGCGGGCCGTGTCGTAGATCCGCTTGACGTCCGGGTCGGTCTCGATCAGCTGGCGGACCTCCGCGGCCTCGCCGTAGCGCTCGTGCGTCGGGTCGGTGATGCCGGAGAGCGGGATGTCCTTGGCCATGATCGCCGGCGGCAGGGCCTTGGTGATCCGGTCGGCGATCGCGTACCCCGGCTGGCCGAAGTTCACGCGCGCGGCGTCCTTGATGGCGGCCTTGGTCTTGATGGTGCCGAAGGTGATGACCTGCGCGATCTTGTCCGCGCCCCACTTGTCGCTGGCGTAGCGGATCATCTCGCCGCGGCGGCGGTCGTCGAAGTCGATGTCGATGTCGGGCGCCGACGGGCGCTCGGGGTTGAGGAACCTCTCGAACAGCAGGCCGTGCTCGATCGGGTCGATGTTGGTGATCTTGAGCGCGTACGCCACGAGCGCACCCGCCGCGGACCCTCGCCCCGGGCCCACCTTGATGCCGATCGAGCGGGCGTACTCGATGAGGTCGCCCACCACGAGGAAGTAGCCGGGGTACCCCTTGCCCTTGATCACCTCGAGCTCGAAGGCCGCCCGGTCCAGGTACTCCTGCGGGATCCCGGACGGGAAGCGCCACTCCAGGCCCTTGTGGACCTCCCGGGCCAGCCACGTGTCCTCGGTCTCGCCCGCCGGCACGGGGAACTTGGGCATCCGGTCCTTGGGCGCCCAGATGTCGTCGTAGGGCTGGACCCGCTCGGCCACCCACAGCGTGTTGTCGCAGCCCCCGGGGACCTCGGAGTCCCACTGCGCCCGCATCTCCTCCGCCGACTTGAGGAAGTAGCCGTCGCCGTCGAACTTGAAGCGTCCCTCGTCGGCGAGGGTCTTGCCGGTCTGGACGCAAAGCATGGCCTCGTGGGCGTGCGACTGCTCGCGGGTGACGTAGTGACAGTCGTTGGTCACCAGCGGCGGCATCCCCAGGTCCCGGCCGAGCTTGAGCAGGTCCTCCCGGACCCTCCGCTCGATGTCGATGCCGTGGTCCATCAGCTCGAGGAAGAAGTTGTCCTTGCCGAAGATCGACTGCCACTTCTCGGCCGCCTCGTAGGCCTCCTTGACGTGGCCCAGCCGCAGGCGCGTCTGGATCTCCCCGGACGGGCAGCCGGAGGTAGCGATGATCCCCTCCGAGTGCTCGGCCAGGATCTCCGCGTCCATCCGCGCCCACTTGCCCAGCTGCCCCTCGTACGAGGCGAGCGAGGAGAGCAGGAACAGGTTGCGCAGGCCGGTCGCGTTCTCCGCGACCATGGTCATGTGCGTGTAGGCGCCGGAGCCGGCGACGTCGTCGCCCTTCTGGTGCTTCTCTCCCCACAGCACGCGCTTCTTGTTGAAGCGGGACTCGGGGGCGACGTACGCCTCGATCCCGATGATCGGCGTGATGCCGGTCTTGACGGCCTGCTTGTAGAAGTCCGAGGACCCGTACATGTTGCCGTGGTCGGTCATCCCCACCGCGGGCATGCCGAGGCGCTTGGCCTCGGCGAACATCGGGTTGATCTGAGCCATCCCGTCGAGCATCGAGAACTCGGTGTGATTGTGCAGATGCACGAACTGGGATCCGCCCACGCAGCATTCCTCCTACGACTTGTCCGGCCCAGTCTAGGTCGCTTCTCCGACACGACCCGAAACCCCAGCACGAGCTCAGCGCGGCGACCTCCCGGCCAGCGTGAACACGATCACGGCCACCCAGATCAACCCGAAGCCCGTCCACTGGACCGCGTCCAACCGCTCCCCCACCACGAGCAGGCCCCACGCCATCTGCAGCACCGGCACGATGTACTGCAGCATCCCCACCGTCGCGAGCGGGATCCGTTGGGCGGCCACCGCGAACAGCAGCAGCGGCACCACCGTGACCAGGCCCGCGGTGGCCAGCAGGACGGAGTGGCCGGGGCCGTGCCCGGTGAACGTCCCGACGCCCGAGACGCCCAGCCAGACGAGCAGCGCCAGGGCGAGCGGGGCGATCACCAGCACCTCGCCGGTCATCCCGATCACCGGGTCCACCCGGAGCGTCTTCTTGAGCACGCCGTACATCCCGAAGCTCAGCGCGAGGACGACCGACAGGGACGGGAAGTGGCCGTATCCGAGTGTGAGAACCCCCACGGCGACGACGGCGAGGCCCACCGCGAGCGCCTGTGGTCGGGTGAGACGCTCGCGGAAGAGCAGCACTCCCAGTACGACACTCACGAGGGGGTTGATCGTGTACCCGAGCGCGGCCTCGGTGACCCGCCCGGAGTTGACCGCGTACACGTAGACGCCCCAGTTGGCGGTGATGAACAGCGCCGCACCGGAGATCCGGGTCCACGAGACGCGGTCGAGTGACCACAGCTCGCGCCACCGCCGCAGCACGGTGAGGACGATTCCCATCACCACGAGCGACCACACGATCCGGTGGCCCACGATCTCGACCGCACCGGCGGGCTCGAGCAGCGGGAAGAAGGCCGGGAAGAAGCCCCACAGGGTGTACGCGGCGACGCCGGCGGCCATCCCGCCCGCCACCGACCTGTCGCTCGTGCCCACGCGCCCGTCACCCACCCGCATCTCCCTCGGTTCCTGGTCCCACCGTGCCTCGTCCCACCTTGCCTCGCCCGACTGCGCCGCCCCCACCGCGCCGCCCCGACTGCGCCGCCCCCACCGCGCCGCCCCCACCGCGCCGCCCCCACCGCGCCGCCCCCACCGCGCCGCAATTCGGTCGACGTATTGCGCGAGATCCGGGGCGTACGCGCGACATCCGTCGACCGACCCCTGCGAGATGTCGACCAAACCGGGGGGCGGGTGCGGGGGGCGGGGTGCGGGGTACGGGGTGCAGGTGCGCAGGGGCGCCGGGGGGCGGCGGGCGGGCGAGGTCAGGCGGGGGGCAGCGGGGCGTCGTCGGGTAGCGGGAACGCGGCGTCGGTCTGCTGCGGCTGGAGCGGTCTCACGGCGAAGCGCTGCCACACCGCGTCCGGCGGCAGCGCCTCGACCGCGCGGACCCACGGCTGCGCGGCCACCGCGCGGAGCTGCTCGGTCGTCCCCCGCACGAGCAGGCCGATGATCCCCGGCTCGCCCGCCCGCAGTCTCGAGACGGTGAGGGCGTTCTTGGCGGCGGCCCGGTCGGCGTCGGGCGGGGCCGGTGTCCCGGGGACGCCCGGCGCTCCGGGGGCCCCGGAGTCCAGCCGGCGCTCCACCTGCTCCAGCCCACGCTCGAAGACCGGCCCGCGGGTCGCCTCCCCGGCGGGCGGCTCCGCCAGCGTGACGCCGGTGACGGGCATGGCGACCCCCGCCGCCGGCACCTGCACGTACAGCCCCGAGACGCGGGGCAGCTCCCGCACCACGCCCACCGCCTCGGGAACAGTCCACGCCCAGCCTGCCGTGACGAGCGCCCAGCGGGGTGCGTCGGCGGGGGTCTCGTCGTCGTCGTCGTCGAAGGCGGCGTCGTCACCGTCACCGCCCTCTCCCCGGTCCCCACCGTCCACGGTGGCGAGGGAGGCCGACGCGCGGGCGAGGTAAGCGTCGATCCGCTCGCCGTTCTCGGGCCCGAGCGAATCGCTCATCACCCCGGGGCTGCGCGGCAGCTCGGCCCCCAGCGCGGAGAGGATCGCCACCAGCGCCAGGACGATCACCACCCCGACGCCGGCGATCCGGAGCCCCCGCGCGAGCGCGGTCATGCCGAGCGCAGGATGTCGAGCGCGTGCTGGAGATCGTCGGGATAGGTGCTGGAGAAGTCCACGCGCTCGCCGGTGCCCGGGTGCTCGAAACCCAACCCCACGGCGTGCAGCCACTGCCGCTCGAGACCCAGGCGTTTGGCGAGCACCGGGTCGGCGCCGTAGGTCAGGTCGCCCGCGCACGGGTGGTGCAGGGCCGAGAAGTGCACGCGGATCTGGTGGGTGCGCCCGGTCTCCAGGTGCACCTCCACGAGCGAGGCGGCCTGGTGCGCCTCGAGCGTGTCGTAGTGGGTGATGGAATGCTTGCCGTCGGAGGTCACGGCGAACCGCCAGTCGTTGGACGTGTGCCGGCCGATCGGCGCGTCGATCGTCCCGGACGACGGATCGGGGTGCCCCTGGACCAGCGCGTGGTAGGTCTTGTCCACGGTCCTGTCGCGGAACGCCCGCTTGAGCAGCGTGTACGCCCGCTCCGAGGCTGCCACCACCATGAGGCCGGACGTGCCCACGTCCAGGCGGTGGACGATCCCCTTGCGCTCCGGCGGCCCGGAGGTGGAGATGCGGTACCCGGCGGCGGCGAGGCCGCCGATCACGGTGGGACCGGTCCACCCGACGGAGGCGTGCGCGGCCACGCCGACGGGCTTGTCGACGACGACGATGTGGTCATCCGAGTACACGACCGCCATCCCCTCGACCGGCTCGGCGACCACCGCCGGCTCGGCCCGCGGGTCCGGCATCTCGACCTCGATCCACGACATGCCGGTGAGCTTGTCGGACTTGCCCACGGCCCGGCCGTCGACCAGGACCTTGCCCTCACCGGCCAGGTCGGCGACCGCCGTCCGCGAGATCCCCAGCAGGCGGGACACGCCGGCGTCGACCCGCATCCCGTCGAGGCCGTCGGGGACGGGGAAGGTGCGCAGCTCACCCATCGGCGTGGTCTCTGTCGGCGTGGTCTCTGTCCTGCTCACGCGACCCGTCGATGTCCATCCCCCTGAGCACGGCCACGGCGACCACGATCACGCCGGCCACCAGGCACGAGTCCGCGACGTTGAACACCGGCCACCAGCCCACCGAGACGTAGTCCACGACGTGACCCTGCAGGATCCCCGGGGCACGGAAATAGCGGTCCACCAGGTTGCCGGCGGCGCCGCCGAGGATCAGTCCGAGGCCCCACGCCCACCACCGGGAATGGACCCGGCGGGAGAACCACAGCAGTCCCAGCACCACGGCGGTCGCGACCAGGCTCAGTACCACCGTCGACTCCGTGCCCATGGAGAACGCCGCTCCGGGGTTGCGCAGGAGCACCAGCCTCACCGAGTCGCCGATGATCCGCACCGGCCGCCCGCCCTCGAGGGTGGCGACCGCGACGACCTTGGCGATCTGGTCGACCAGCACGATCACGGCCGCCACCGCGAGCATGAGCACCGGTCCTGCCCGGAAGAAGCCCGGGTGGGCACCGTCGGGCGCCGGCCCCGGCGCGTCGGACCGCGTCCCGTTGGTCTCCGTCATGGGTCCCAGTATCGCTGATGCCGCGGCGGGCCCGGCCGGCCCGGGTGCCGGACCCTCTAAGCTCGGGCCTCGTGGACCCCCGATCATCGCTGACCCCCGGCCCCTCCCGAGACGCGCGCGGCGGCCGCCGCCTCCTCGCCGCGATCCTCGCCGCGACGCTCGTGGCCACGACCGCCGCCTGCTCGGACGGCGGCACCGGCGGCGACATGGCGGCCGGCGGGCCGGGCGCCGCGCAGGAGTCCCGGGCCCTCGAGCCGGCGGGGCGGGGCGGTCCCCGACCCGCCCCCCCAGAGGGGGGGCTCGGGAAAGGCTCCGGCGAGCTCCGGGGGCTCGCCGACGCCCCCTCCCTGGAGCCGGCGGTGGTCGCGGTGACCCGGTCGGGGTCGTCCCGCACCACCGTCCCGGGGGCCGAGCCGCGGACCGACGAGACGCCCGAGCAGACCCTCACCGTCGAGGGGCGGTCGGAGCCCGACGTCGACGGCGCGCAGCGCGCCACGGTCACCGCCCGCGAGTTCACCTCGGTGGACGAACTCCGCGCCGCGCAGTTCGCGACCGCGCCCGGGTTCACCGTGACGTGGACGCGCAGCGCCGACGGGATCGTGCGCGGGTTGTCGCTCGAGGCGCCCGCGGAGGCGACCGACGCCGCCCGCGCGGGCGTGGAGATCACGGCGAACGCGGTGTCGGACGCGACGGTGGCGTGGCCGACGGAGCCGATCGGGGTCGGGGCCCGCTGGACGGTCACCCGCGCGGTCGACGACGCCGTGGCCCCGACGCGCGTCGTCACCTACCGGCTCACCGCCCTCGACGGCGACGTGGCCACCGTGAGCCTGGAGATGACCGCGCCCGAGCCCGCCGCCACCCTCGACGCCCCGGCGGCCGACGGCGGGCCGGGTGTGACCCTGGCGGTGGACGCCTACGAGGTCACCGGCTCGGGCGAGCTGACCGTGGACCTGCGCGCGGCGCTGCCGGTGGAGGGAACGACCGAGTCCTCGACGCGGGCCGTCTACGTCGACCCGGCCACGGGACGGCGGACGACCTACGTCGAGGACTCGGTGCTGGAGTTCCGCAGCGCGGGCTAGACCGGGGCCCGGTTCGGCCAGGCCCCGGGCTCCTGCCCCGGTCGGTCGGTCAGGCGACCGCGCAGCTGGCCGGCGCCTGGAGCCCCGCGTTGGTGATGAGCGCGCACGCGAAGGACTTCTGCAGCTGCCACTGACCGTCCTGCTGGATGAACTGCGCCTGGACGTTGATGGGCTCCTGGCCCGGCTGCGAGATGACCGCGTTGGCGATCAGCGTCCCGGGGATGTCGCCCTCCGCGACGCCGGTGATCGTCACGGTCGCCCCCTGCTCGGCCTTGAGCGCGGCGATCTGGTCGAAGATCTCGGGAGCCTCGGCCCCTCCCTCGACCAGGGTGACCTTCTCCTCCACCGGCACCGCCGGGTCCGAGGCCCGGTCGAGGAGCAGCGTGAGCTCCTCGGCCGTCGGCACGGCGGCGACCTGCCGTGATGCGGAGGTGGGGGCCGGTGCGGTCTCGCGCCCGCCGTCCTCGTCCCCGCCACACGCGGCGAGGCCGCCCAGGGCGAAAGCGGACAGGGAGACTGCGGCAATGGTCCGTCGAAGACTCACGCGTGGTCCTTTCGTCGTCATCTGCGGCTGGAGGGCCATGTCACCGGCCCAACGAACACTGATGGGCCATTGTTCCACCGACAGCGGCCCGGGTGGTTGACGCCGGGCCGGGAGACCACCACTGTGGGGCGGGTGAACAGCGCCCAGACCAGCACGGACACCCCCCACGTCGTGATCTGTACCACCGGCGGCACGATCACCGCCTCGACGGCCGCCGGTGGGGTCGTGGTGGCCGGGGACTCGGGCGGCGCCACCGAGTCGATGCTGGCGCAGTTGCGGGCGGTCCTGCCCGGCTCCGTGCGGGTCAGCGCGCGGGCCGTGCTCGACGCGGACTCCTCCACCTTCGGCCCCGCGGAATGGGACGTGCTCGTCGACGCCGTCGCCGACGTGCTCACCGATCCCGGGGTGTCCGGGGTGGTGGTGGCCCACGGGACGGACTCGCTCGAGGAGACCGCGATAGCGCTCGATCTCCATCACCACGACTCCCGCCCCGTCGCGATCACCGGCGCGCAGCGCCCCGCCGACCACCCCGAGCCCGACGGCCCCGCCAACCTCCTCGACGCCGTGTTGCTGGCCGCCGACCCGGTCTCGCGGGACCTCGGTGTGCTGGTCGTGGTGGGCCGGGCGATCCTGCAGGCCCGCGGGGTGCGGAAGTGGCACACCACCGAGACCGTCGCGTTCGCCCGCAACGCCCCGGATCATCCCGTCGAGGGGCTTCCCGCCGAGCTCGAGCGACCCACCCTGTCCGGCCGGGCCCGTTTCTCCGACGTCCGGGTGGACGTGGTGGCCTGCCCTCCCGGGTCGGACGCCGTCGCCCTGCGCGCCTGCGTCGCGGCCGGGGCCCGCGGGCTCGTCCTGGAGGGCTCCGGGTCCGGGAATCTCCCGCCGCTGGTCGCCGAGGCGGTCGCGGAGCTGGCCGACTCCCGGCCGGACATCGTGGTGGCCGTCGGCACCCGCGTGCCCCGCGGTGAGGCCACCGCCACGTACGGCGGTCTCGGGGGCGGTGCCGAACTCGCCGGTCGCGGGGCGCTGAGCTGCGGATACCTCCGCTCCGGCCAGGCCCGGGTCCTGCTCGCGGCCCTCCTCTCCCGGGCCAACGCGGGTACGGGAGCCGAGGCCGCGGCCGCCGACGAGGTCCGCCGACACTGGCCCCGCTACCACCTCTACAGCTGACTAGCCGGCTCGCGAACGCCTCCCCCTCCGACCTGCGCTGCCCCTTTGCCCGGGAATCCCCCGCTTGCGCTGCCCCTTCGACCCGCGCTGCCCCTTTGCCCGGAAATCCCCCGCTTGCGCTGCGGGATCGGTCCATTCAGCCAGCGCACCCCGGGGAGCGCTCACGGGGAGGCGCCGGCGTCTGAGCCGCGCTGCGGGAACGGTCCAGACACGCAGCACAACCGGGCCGCGGAGACGCTGCCCCGCTCCCGGCCCTCCGACCCGCGCTGCCCCTTTGACCCGCGCTGTCCCTTTGCTCGGAAATCCCCCGCTTGTGCTGCGGGATCGGTCCATTCAGCCAGCGCACCCCGGGGGGGGCGGGCGCCGGGGGGGCGGGCGCCGGGGGGTCACCAGCCGAGGGAGTCCAGCGGGTCCGCGGTCTCCAGCACCGGGTCGTCCTCGGCGAAGGTCCTCATCCGACCCGGCCCGGTGACCGCGGTCTCGAACCGCACGGACACCCGGCCGAGCCCCGAGCCCTGCACCCAGCCGTGGCCGAACTCGGGGTGGCGCACATCGGCACCGGTCCGGAACCGCTCCCGATGCCCCTGCCGCCACGCCCCGATGGCCGCAGGAGCGTGAACCGGCTCCCCGGACCCGGCCCCACCACCGGCGATCGCGGGCTCGTCGTCGTCGGTCGTGACGGTCGTCCCCACCCCCACGATGTCGGGGAGGTCGTCGTCCCGGTCGCCGACGAGGGTGTGCCGCACCTCGGGGACGAACTCCTGCTCGAAGAGCGCGTCCTGGTGGATCTCCGTCAGTCCGGACAGGCCCACGCCGAGCAGACGGATCGCGCCGAAGTCGACGGGGTCCGGGGCCAGTGACAGGGCCACCGCGATGACCGTCTCCAGCGAGGTGGTGCCGGCCGGCAGCGTGAACGAGCGGGTGATCGAGGTGAAGTCGGAGCGCTTGACCTTCACCGTGACGGTCCGGGCCGCGCGACCGTCGGACAGCAGCCGCCGGTGGGCCCCCTCCGCGGACCGCCGCACCGCCACCGCCACCTGGCCGGCCGTGGTGAGGTCGGCGGCGAACGTGCTCTCGGCGCTGATCTGCTTGGCCTCGGCCCGCTCGTGCACCGGCCGGTCGTCGTACCCCCTCGCGATCCGGGCGATCGCCGGGCCCACGGTCCGCCCGAGCGCGTGGACCACGTCGTCGTCGTCCATCGCGGCCAGGTCCCCGATGGTGGCGATCCCGAACTGCGACAGCCGCTCCCCCGAGACCGGCCCCACCCCCCACAGGCTCCGGACCGGCAGCGGGTCGAAGACCTCGGCGTGGTCCCGCCGGTGCACCACCGCGATGCCGTCCGGCTTGGCCAGCTCCGAGGCGATCTTGGCGTACTGCTTGCCCGCGCCCGCGCCCACGGAGGCCGGCAGGCCCGTGGTCTCGCGGATGGCCGCGCGCAGGTCCCGCGCCCACCCGCGCGTTCGCTCGACGTCGGCGCCCCGCAACTCCGGCGGCTCGAGGAAGGCCTCGTCCACCGAGACCTGCTCGACCACCGGCGCGTGCTGCGCGAACACCTCGAACACCCGTCGGCTCAACGCGCGGTACACCGCCATCCGCGGCGGCAGGAACACCGCCGAGGGCCCCACCAGGCGCCTGGCCTGGTGGGCGGGCATCGCCGAGCGGGCCCCGCGCGCGCGGGCCTCGTACGAACAGCCCGCCACCACGCCGCGGCCGCCGACCCCGCCCACCAGCACCGGCCGACCCCGCAGGGTCGGCCGGGTGAGCTGCTCGCAGGAGGCGAAGAACGCGTCCATGTCCACGTGCAGGACCCACCGGTCCTGCGCGTCGGCCACGTCGGCACCCGTCCCGGATCAGGCCCGGCCGGGTCAGACCCGCGCCAGCGTCATCCTGACGCCCTCGGCGAGGTCGACCGGGTCGCCGTCGTAGACGTCCAGGGCGTCGACGACCGCGAGGTCGGTCGCCAGCACCTCGCCGGCGATGAGCCGGGCGTGCCGATCGGCCCACTCCCGGCGGGCCGGCGGGACCTCCAGGCGGACCCGGATGCGGTCGGAGATGTCGAATCCCGCCCCGCGGCGGGCCTCCTGGATCTCGCGGATCCGGTCCTTGGCCCAGCCCTCCGCCTCCAGCTCCTCGGTGACGGTGAGGTCCAGGACGACGAGCCCGGCACCGGCCGGCAGCGCGGCCGTGGACTCCGGGTCGGCGGCCACCAGGCGGTGCTCGAACTCGCCGGTCTGCAGCTCCACGCCGCCGGCGGTCACCACCCCGTCGACCTCGGACCAGTCGCCGATCTTGGCGGCCTTGATGCACGCCTGCACCTGCTTGCCCAGCCGCGGCCCCGCGGCGCGGGCGTTGACGGCCAGCTCCATCCGGCCGTGCGCGGCCACATCGGTGGTCAGGTGCACCGTCCGGACGTTGACCTCGTCGGCGATGATCCCGACGAACGGCTCGAGCTTCCCGGCGTCCGGCATGGCCACGGTGAGGGAGCCGAGCGGCAGTCGCACGCGCAGCTTCTTGGCCTTGCGGATCGAGGACACGGTCGAGCACACGTCGCGCACGGCCTCCATCGCCTCCACCAGGCCGGCGTCGTGGGGCAGCTCGTCGGCGGCCGGCCAGTCCGCCAGGTGCACCGACTCCTCGCCGGTCAGGCCGGTCCACACCACCTCGGACATGAGCGGCAGCAGCGGCGCCGCCAGCCGCATGGTGGTCTCGAGCACCGTGTAGAGGGTGTCGAACGCGTCGCGGGAGTCCTGGCCGGACGACTCGCCCGCCCAGAACCGCGCGCGGGACCGGCGCACGTACCAGTTGGTCAGGGCGTCGGCGAACAGCCGCAGCTCGTCGCAGGCGGCGGCGATGTCGGTGACGTCCAGGGCCGCGGTCATGGCGTCGCGGGTCGAGGCCAGGCGCGACAGGATGTAGCGGTCCAGGACGTGCGGAGAGTCCGTGCGCCACGTGGCGCGCTCCGAAGCGTACAGCTGGAAGAAGCTGTACGAGTTCCACAGCGGGAGCATGGCCTGGCGCACGCCCTCGCGGATGCCCTGCTCGGTCACCACGAGGTTGCCGCCCCGGAGGATGGGCGAGCTCATGAGGAACCAGCGCATGGCGTCGGAGCCGTCGCGGGCGAACACCTCGTTGACGTCCGGGTAGTTGCCCTTGGACTTGCTCATCTTGAGCCCGTCGCTGCCCAGGACGATCCCGTGGGCGGCGACGTGGGTGAACGCCGGGCGGTCGAACAGCGCCGTGGCCAGCACGTGCATGGTGTAGAACCAGCCGCGGGTCTGGCCGTTGTACTCCACGATGAAGTCGCCCGGGAAGTGGGTCTCGAACCACTCCTTGTTCTCGAACGGGTAGTGGACCTGGGCGAACGGCATGGACCCGGACTCGAACCAGCAGTCGAACACGTCCGCCACCCGACGCATGGTGGACCTGCCCGTCGGGTCGTCGGGGTTGGGCCGGGTGAGCTCGTCGATGTACGGGCGGTGCAGGTCGGTCGGCCGCACCCCGAAGTCGGCCTCGAGCTCGTCGAGCGAGCCGTAGACGTCCACGCGCGGGTAGGCCGGGTCGTCGGACTCCCACACGGGGATCGGCGCCCCCCAGTACCGGTTCCGGTTGATGTTCCAGTCGCGGGCACCCTCGAGCCACTTCCCGAACTGCCCGTCGCGGACGTGCTCGGGCATCCACGTGATGTGCTCGCGGTTGAGCTCGACCATGCGGTCCCGGAACGCGGTGACCTTGACGAACCACGCCGGCAGCGCCATGTAGATGAGCGGCTGCCCGGAGCGCCACGAGTGCGGGTAGGAGTGCTCGATGGTCTCGTGCCGGATCAGCCGGCCCGCCGCGCGCAGGTCACGCGAGATGGGAGTGTTGGCGTCGAACACCAGCTGGCCGGCGTACGGCGGGACCTCGGAGGTGAACTTGCCGTCGGGACCCACCGGGATGACCAACTCGATTCCGGCGGCGTCGCACGCGTCCTTGTCCTCCTCGCCGAAGGCGGGAGCCAGGTGCACGATGCCGGTGCCGGACTCGGTGGTGACGTAGTCGGCCGACAGCACGACGTGCGCACCCGCGTGGCCGGCGAAGAAGTCGAACGGCGGGGTGTAGCGCAGCCCCACCAGCTCGGTGCCCTTGACGGTGGCCGTGACCTCGGCGTCCGCGCCGAACTCGGCGGCGTACACGTCGCGGCGGGCCTCGGCCACGACGAACGTGCGGCCGGCCAGGTCACCGGAGTCGACCCGGACCACCGCGTAGTCGATGTCCGGGTGCACGGCGGCGGCGAGGTTGGACGGCAGGGTCCACGGCGTGGTGGTCCACACCAGCGCCTCGGCGCCGTGGAACGGGCTGTCCTGCGGCGCCTCCAGCGGGAGGGCGACGGTGACGGCGGGGTCCTGCCGCATCTTGTACGCGTCGTCCAGGCGGGTCTCCTGGTTGGACAGCGGCGTCTGCTCGTACCACGAGTAGGGCAGCACCCGGAAGCCCTTGTAGACCAGTCCCTTGTCGTAGAGGCGCTTGAACGCCCACAGCACGGATTCGGTGAAGTCGATGTCGAGGGTCTTGTAGTCGTTCTCGAAGTCCACCCAACGGGCCTGGCGGTGGACGTACTTCTCCCACTCGTCGGTGTACTGGAGGACCGACTTCTCGCAAGCGTCGTTGAACTGGGCCAGGCCCATGTCGAGGATCTGGGACTTCTCGGTGATCCCGAGCTGCTTCTCGGCCTCGAGCTCGGCCGGCAGACCGTGGCAGTCCCAGCCGAACCGGCGCTCCACCTTGTACCCGCGCATGGTGCGGTAGCGGGGGACGACGTCCTTGACGTACCCGGTGAGCAGGTGCCCGTAGTGGGGCAGGCCGTTGGCGAACGGGGGCCCGTCGTAGAAGACGTATTCCTCCGCGTCGCCTCGGTGGCGGATGGACTGGCGGAAGGTGTCCCGCTCGTCCCAGCGCGCCAGGACCGTCTCCTCGAGCGCGGGGAACGACGGCGACTGCGCCATGGTCCCGCCGGCGAGGTCGAGGATCGGATACGCGCTACCCGTGGCGGCGGGTTCGGGGTTCACGGTCTCGGGGCTCATGTGGGGCGGACTCCTCGCGTACGGGGCCCGCACGAGTTCGCACCCGTGGGGCCGGCAGGCCTGCGCTCGGGGACGATCCGGCTACGACTGGCGCATCCGTCCGCGGTACCACCCCGTTTGGCGACGACGTGCGACGCCCACTCGTGGGTCGGGCTGTGACGGGCTCCCCCGTTCGGTTCTACTGAGCCGCCCCTGGACCCGGGGTCGACCGTTCTTCCGAGCACTCCCCGGTGATGGCCGGATCGCGGTGCACCCGGCTCGCGGCCGGACAGTCGCCGATGCTACCCGTCGGCGCGGGCACCCGCCTCCTCCGGCTCCCCGGAGGGGGTGCCGCCCTGGTCTCCCTTCGACCCGTGCCCCCGGATCAGGTCGATCACCAGCAGCAACAACCCGAGGGCGCCGACCCCGATACACGCCCAGGCCCAGGCGATCTGGCCCGTCGCCACGGCGGCCACGAGGAAGGCGAAGCCGAGGATCGTCAGTCCGAGCGCGGCGACGAGCATCCGTTCCTCCTGCTGTTGCGACATGACCCGGTCGTGACGAGTGGGTCCCGGGCGGACCCATGTCGTCCGGACAGGCCCCCCGAATATACGTCGGTCCCCGCACCCTGGGCAGGGGCGGGGACCGGACGAACGGTGGGGCGGGTTACTCGGCCCGGTGGCCGCCGTCCTTGGTGGAGCCCTTCTCGGGCGCGCCGGCCTTCTCCGCGGACGCGGCGGGGGCCGCCGACCCGGACTTGCCGAGCTCGGAGAGCTGGTTCTCCAGGTAGCTGGTGAGCCGGCTGCGGTAGTCCTTCTCGAACGTCCGCAGCTGGTCGATACGACCCTCCAGCACCCCGCGCTGCTGGTTGATGGTGGCCATGATCTCGGTGTGCTTGCGCTCCGCGTCCGCCTGCAGGGCGTCGGCCTTGGCCTGGGCTTCCTTGATCTGCTGCTCCGAGCGGGTCTGGGCGTCCTTGACGATCCCGTCCGACTTGGACTTGGCGTCCCCGAGGATCTTGTCCGCTTCCTTCCGGGCGTCGCCGACCATCTTCTCCGACTGCGTCTTGGCGTCGCCGACCAGGCGGTCGGACTCGCCGCGCGCCTTGGACATGAGCCCGTCGGACTCCTTCTTGGCCTCCCCGGTGAGCCGGTCGGCCATCTCCTGCGCCATCGCGAGGACGCGGGCGGCGCGCAGGTGGGTGTCGGAGTTCGCCGCGCCGCCGTCGTCCGTCTTGGCGAGAGAGGGGGTCGCCGCGGCCGGGGCCGGGGCGGCCACCGGGGCGGCGGCGGCCACGGGGGCCTGCGGCTGCTCGACGCGGCCGGCACCCGAACCGCCCGCGGAGTCACCGGAGGACTTGCCGGCCTTGTCGGCCGCCTTGCGGGCCTTCTCGAGGTCCTTGGTCAGCTCCTCGACCCGCTGACGGAGATCGTCGTTGTCCTCGACGAGGGTTCCGAGCTCCTCCTCTACCAGGTCGAGAAACTGATCGACCTCGTCCTCGTTGTAGCCGCGCTTACCGATCGGCGGCTTGGAGAACGCGACGTTGTGCACATCGGCTGGAGTCAAGCGCATGGGATACCCCTCGTGGTCGTCTCGGGTGCCGGCCCGGCGTTCTCGCACCGGACCCACGACATCATTACTACCTTAACGCGTGCCAATCTAGTCACATTCGGCCCGCGCGTCACCAGCGGCCGGCGATCCGCCTCACACGACGGTCCTCATGAGGCCGCTGAGGATCAGCTGGATCACGATGATGATCACGAACAGGACCAGCACGGACAGGTCCAGGCTCACCTGGCCGACCCGGACCGGCTTGATCACCTTGCGCAGCGCCTTGACCGGCGGGTCGGTGATGGTGAACAACCACTCGAGGATCACGGCGACGAAGCCGCGGGGGCTCCAGCCACGGGAGAAGGAGGCGATCATCTCCACGACGATCCTGGCGAGCAGGAGATACCAGAAGACCTGGGTGATGATGTACAGGACGACGAGGGTTTCACGCACGGCACAACCCTACTGGCACCCCGGGCTCCCGCCGCCGCCGGCACCCGCACCGCCGGGGGCTCAGCGCCTGAACGCGCCGTTGACGGCGTCGCGGACCTCGGCCTCGGTGAGGTCCATCCCAGCGGGCTGCAGCAGGAAGGTCCGCTCGCGGTCCGCGACCTTCTCCATGCGCCCGTCGAGGCCGAACACCAGTCCGGCGGCGAAGTCCACCATGCGGCGGGCGTCGCCGGAGGCCATGGTCGACAGGTCCAGGACGACGGCCCGGCCGGCACGGAAGTGCTCGCCCAGGCTCTTGCCGTCGCCGAAGCCGCGGGGGCGCTCGACCACGGTCTCGGGAACGGTCACCAGGCCGTCCTCGACGAAGTTCTCCTCGGGCGCCAGCGCGACCGCGCCGCGGGTGGCGGGGACCCCGCGCAGCGCCGCGCGGGCCCCGGCCTCGGCCGCGTGGTAGCGGCGCGGGCGGGGGGTGGGCTCGTCGAGGCGACCGCGGGCGCGACGCTCCGCGGCCGCGACCTCGGCCTGGTCCACGTCGGCGAGCCGCGAGCGGGGGGCCGGCTCGTCCGCGAACCGGTCCGCGGCGTAGCCGTAGTCCTCGCGGCGGTCGCGGGCCGCCGGGCCGAGGTCGTCGGTCTCGTGCAGGGCACGGGATCCGCGGACGTCATGGTGGACAGGGCGGTCGTAGTCGTCGAGGTACTCGTCCTCGTACGCCGCGACCGGCGCCATTCCGAAGTACTCCTTGAACCGGGCGATTGCGCTCATCTTCCGGGGACCTTCCTGATACGGGGTCGTCGCGGTCTGGTCGTCGCGGGAACGCTCCCCGCGAGGCTGGGACTCAACCTACTGGCCGGGGCCCGAGGATCGCCGTTCCGACACGCACGCAGGTCGAACCCGCGCCGATCGCCGCCTCCAGATCCCCCGACATCCCGGCGGAGAACTCGACGGCCGCGGGGTGATCCCTGCGCAGCGCCTCCCGGACACCGGCGGCGTCGGCGAAGTGGGAGGCCGGATCCCCCTCGAGTGGGGGCACCACCATGAGCCCGGCCAGGCGTAGGTGGGCGAGGCCCGCGACGTGGTCGGCGAGGGCGGGCAGGTCCCCGCGGTCGACCCCGCCGCGCGAGGTGTCGCCGTCGAGGCTGAGCTGCAGGAGGACGGGGAGCGGGCCCACGCCGTCGCGCTCCCCCTCCGCCCGGGCGCGGCCCCTCTCCAGGCCGTCGGCGACCTTGACGGAGTCCACCGAATGGACGCGGTCGGCCCACCCGGCCACCGCGGCGGCCTTGTTGGACTGGATGTGGCCGATCATGTTCCACCGCACCCCCGCCGCCAGGG
Source organism: uncultured Dietzia sp. (assembly GCF_937873725.1). Taxonomy (GTDB): domain Bacteria; phylum Actinomycetota; class Actinomycetes; order Mycobacteriales; family Mycobacteriaceae; genus Dietzia. The sequence goes on along the minus strand of NZ_CALMYY010000030.1, from coordinate 57,235 downwards.
CCGGTTCGGTGGCCGCCAGGTCGGCCACCTTGGCGGCGGCCTCCTGCACGCGGTTCTCCCCGATGTCGCGTACCCCCAGGCGGGCGAGCCGCGCGACGTCGGCGACGGGATGGAACTTGGTGACGACGACGAGGTCCACCTCGTCGGTCCGGCCCGCCGCCGCCAGGGCCGCGTCGAGGCGCCCGCGCGCCTCGGCCAGTCGCTCGGACAGCTCGCGGGTCCGGGGATCAGTCATGGGCGCCGGTGGCCGGGCGATCGCAGCGGTACATGGCGGTAACCTATCGGAGTCCCCGGACCTGCCGCCACCACCGAGTCGCGGCCCCGGTCGCGTCGTTCAAGGAGTGTCGTCATGTCTCCCACACCCACCCCGCGGACCCTCCGGCGGCTGGCGCTGATCTTGGCCGCCGGAGGGTCCGCGGCGCTCCTGCTGACCGCCTGCTCCGCCGCCTCGGATCCCACGGTGTCCGACCAGGCCGCCTCCGACCCGGCCGTGGGCACCTGGGGGGTCGACGCCGAGCACGCGCCGCAGCTGGTCCTCTCCGAGGACGGGTCGTTCACCGGCACCGACGGCTGCAATCGACTGTTCGGGCGCTGGGAGCGGGGTGGCGACGCCGTCTCCTTCAGGGACGTCGGTTCCACCATGATGGCCTGCCCCGACGTGGACACCTGGCTCGCCGGGCTCGACTCCGCCCGGGTCGACTCCGCCCGGGTCGACTCCGCCGGGGCCGACCGCGACACGCTGCACGTCTTCAGCGCCGCCGGCGCCGAGATCGGCGCCCTCGCCCGGGCCTGACGGGCGGTCGCGGTGCGCGACGGTCCCCGCGGGGACCGTCAGGCGGTCCGCCAGATCACGCTGGCCTGTCGGCCGGTGCGTCCCTGCCGCCGATAGGAGAAGAGGGTCTCGTCGGCGATGGTGCAGCGCGGATCGGAGTCCACCCGCGTCACGCCCAGCCCGGCGAGCTGGCGGGTGATGCCCACGCGGAGGTCCACCCCGGCGGTGCCCGCGGCGGTCCGGGTACGGCTGCCGGGCAGCGCCGCCTCCACCTCGTCGGCGAGGTCGTCGGGCAGTTCGTAGTGCCTGCCCGCGGCCGCCGGCCCCAGCAGCACCGTGATCCGGTCGGGGCGGGCACCGAGCGAGCGCATCGCGCCGATCAGCGAGGGGACGATCCCCCCGACCGCGCCCACGCGCCCGGCGTGCACCGCGCCGATCACCCCGGCCTGCTCGTCGGCGGCGAGGACCGGCACGCAGTCGGCGGTGAGGACCGCCAGCGCCAGGCCCGGGCGGTCGGTGACCAGCCCGTCGGTGGCCGGCACGGGCCCGCCCGTCGCGCGGGTGACGCGGGCGATGCGGGTGCCGTGGACCTGGTCCATCCACACCACGTCGGAGGCCGGGAGCCCGAGCCGGCGGGCGAGGCGGGCCCGGTTCGTGGCCACCGCGGCGGGCGAGTCCCCCACGTGGTCGCCGAGGTTGAACGAGTCGAAATCTCCCGAGGACGCTCCGCCGCGGCGGTCGGTGACCACCCGGCGGACGCGCCCGGGACCCTGTGGGCCCATGCCCGGGCTCAGTGCCGCATGAAGGGCGGGACGTCGATGTCGTCGTCCTCGTCGCGGCGGCGCGACCCCGCCGCGCCGGATCCGGGATGCGTCGCGGGCTCATCGCGGTGCTCCTCGCGACGGCGCCCGTCGAGGGGGGTCGATCCGAGTCCGGCGGCACCTGCGGTGTCGCCGGAGGCTCCGGGGACCGACTCGTCGTCGTCGATGTGGTGGCGGCCGCGGCGCGACTGGCCCCCACCCGCGCCGACCTGGCGGGAGCCGCCCTCGAACCCGGCGGCGATGACGGTCACGCGGACCTCGTCGCCCAGGGAGTCGTCCACGACGGTGCCGAAGATGATGTTGGCGTCGGGGTGCGCCTCCTCCTGGACGAGCGTCGCGGCCTCGTTGATCTCGAACAGGCCGAGGTCGCTGCCGCCGGCGATGGACATGAGCACGCCCTTGGCGCCCTCCATCGTGGTCTCGAGCAGCGGCGAGTTGATCGCGGCCTCGGCGGCCTTGAACGCGCGCCCCTCGCCGCGCGAGGAGCCGATGCCCATGAGCGCGCTGCCGGCGCCGGACATGACGCCCTTGACGTCGGCAAAGTCGACGTTGATCACGCCGGGGGTGGTGATGAGGTCGGTGATGCCCTGGACGCCGTTGAGCAGGACCTCGTCGGCGGTCTTGAAGGCCTCCATCATGGACACGCCCGCGTCGCCGAGCTGCAGGAGCCGGTCGTTGGGGATCACGATGAGCGTGTCGCAGGCCTCGCGCAACTGGTCGATGCCGGTGTCGGCCTGTCCGCCGCGACGCTTGCCCTCGAAGGAGAACGGGCGGGTGACAACGCCGACGGTCAGAGCGCCGAGCTTGCGCGCGATGGCCGCGACGACGGGCGCGCCGCCGGTGCCGGTGCCGCCGCCCTCGCCGGCGGTGACGAAGACCATGTCGGCGCCCTTGAGGACCTCCTCGATCTCGTCCTTGTGGTCCTCGGCGGCCTTGCGGCCGACCTCCGGGTCCGCGCCGGCCCCCAGCCCGCGGGTCAACTCCCGGCCCACGTCCAGCTTGACGTCGGCGTCGGACATGAGCAGGGCCTGCGCGTCGGTGTTCACCGCGATGAACTCGACGCCCTTGAGGCCCTCGTCGATCATCCGGTTGACGGCGTTGACGCCGCCGCCGCCGATCCCGACGACCTTGATGACTGCGAGGTAGTTGTGCGGTGAGCTCATCGAGGCCCGGCCTTCCTATGGGGGTGTCGTGCGCGGTTGAGTGCTGTCTCGGCGAACCCACCCGGAGCCTCAAGTCTCACCCTCTACTAGAGGGTTAAACTTGCTGGTCAGGGGCCGTTTCCGCCGTCGGGACACACGCTAAGCGCAGCGGCCCCGCGCGGCCACGAAGCGCGCGGGCGTGTCGGGTCTACCGCGACGCGGGCAGTGCGGGATTGGACACGTTCCAGGTCTGACCGGGCTGCTCGAGGACCATCTGAAGCGCGACGGCCTTCTCGTGGTCCCGTCCGGCGGCACCCCACTCGATGATCCGTCCGTCCGCCAGCGTGAGCACGATCGACGCCGGGGTCGGCACCGCCACCGCGGCGATCTCCTGCCCCGCCGTGACCCGCACCTCGGCGAAGACCGTCGCCAGGTCCCGCACGATCCCGGGCAGGTCCGCGCGCGCGTCCTGCCCGACGGTCAGGGTCGGCGTCCCCGGGGGAGGCTCCCCCTGCCCGAAGTCGATGCCCTGGCCGTCCACCAGGTGCTGGGCGCCGTCGACCTCGACCACCACCAGGGCGGTCCGCTCGATCAGCTCGATCCTCAGGCCCGACGGGTAGTCGCGCGTGACGGTCACCTCGTCCACCCGCGGGATCCCCGCGACCCGCCGGGCCACCGCGTGGGTGTCCACCTGCAGCAGCGGCGTCCCGGGCGCGACCGCCGCGCGCTCGGTCACCGCCTCGACCGGGATGGTCCGGACCCCGTCCACCTGCACGGTCCGCACGGAGAAGACCGGCAGGAAGTACAGCGCGACGTACCCGACGAGCAGGACGAGCAGCGCCGCCCCCAGCCCGGCGTAGATGCGGTTGGTACGGCGTCGCCGCCGGCGCAGGGTCGCGCGGACCGACGGGTCGGAGTGCCGCACCCGCTCGTCGGAGCGGCGGACCGTGGCGGCCGCGATCCTCCGGTCCGGATCGTCCGTCGTCGCCGGGTCCGCCTCGGCCCCCGGACGGTCGGGCGACGCGTCCGTCACTGCCCGGCCCCCCTCACGAATCCGTCCCGGTCCCCGCCGGCCCGGCCACGATCCTCGGGCCCAGCGTGGTGATGTCGCCCGCGCCGAGGGTGAAGAGCACGTCCCCGGGTCGGGCGATGGCCCACACCGTCTCCAGGGCGCCGTCGAGATCGGGGACGTGGTGCACCGGGGAGGTCACGTGGCGGGCCACCGTCCCCCCGTCGACACCCGGTTCGGGCTGCTCGCGCGCGCCGTAGACGTCGACCACCACGACCTCGTCGGCCGCCGACAGGGCCCGGCCGAACTCCTCGGCGAAGATCCGGGTGCGCGAGTACAGGTGGGGCTGGAAGACGGCCACCAGCCGGCCGCCCTCGGCGTCGACGATCTCCCGGCCCGCGCCAAGCACGGCCGCGACCTCGGTGGGGTGGTGGGCGTAGTCGTCGTACACCCGGACCCGTCCGCCGGCCACCTCGAGGGACCCCTTGGGCTCGAAACGACGGCCGACCCCCCCGAAGCCCGACAGCCCGCGGAGGAACCCGTCGACGTCGAACCCGGCGTCCGCCCCGACCTCGCGGGCCGCCAGGAGCGCGGCGAGGGCGTTGAGCGCCATGTGCTCGCCCGGGGTGCCCACGTGCAGCTCCCCGTGCGGTGCGCTGTCGAGCGTGAGGCGGGCGCGCGTCCCGGCGGAGTCGACGACGATCCCGGAGAGCTCGCCCGCCACCGGCAGGTCCGTCCCCGGACCGTCCGCCGTGCGGTACCCGACCACCCGGACACCCCCGGCCGCGGCGCGACGGGCGCGCTCGACCGCCCCCTCGTCGTCCAGGCACACCACCAGCACGCCGGTGTCCGGGATGCGGGCGAGGAAGGAGTCGAACACCTCGAAGTAGGCCTCGGCGGTGCCGAAGTGGTCCAGGTGGTCCGGTTCGGCGTTGGTGAGGATCACCACGTCGGGCCGGTAGTGCACCAGCGAGCCGTCGGACTCGTCCGCCTCGGCCACGAACACCGGGTCGGCGCCACCGCGCGCATTGGTGCCGAACTGCAGGACGGTCCCGCCCACGGCGAAGGACGGGTCCGCACCGGCCGCGAGCATCCCGGCGATGAGCATCGACGTGGTGGAGGTCTTGCCGTGCGTCCCGCACACCATGATCGAGCGACCCGAGCGGGCGAGGTGGCCGAGGACCTGCGAGCGCGTGACCACGGGGATCCCCGCGGCCCGCGCCGCGATCAGCTCCGGGTTGTCCGCGGGGATCGCGGCCTTGGAGACCACCACGATCTCCGGGGCGGCCCCGAGGAGGTCCAGGGCCGCGGCGTCGTGGCCCACCCGGACGACCGCCCCCCGATCCTCGAGGGCGCGCAGCTCGGCGGAGTCGCGGGCGTCGCTGCCCGAGACCGCCACGCCGTGGTCGAGGAGGATCCGGGCGACCGCGGACATCCCGGCGCCCCCGATCCCGATCATGTGGACCCGGGCCAGGGTCTCGGGGACCGAATCCCCCGCCGCCGGCTCTCCTGGGGTGGTGCTGTGGGTCAACTCCGGGCCTTTCCGGCGGCGTCGAGCGCGATCCGCGCCACGACCTCCGCCGCATCTCGGGAGCCGCCGCGGACCGCGGCGGCGGACATGGTGTGGAGGCGGTCCGGGTCGAGCGCCAGCGGCAGGACCTCGGACCGGAGGAAGCCCGGGGTGAGCTCGGCGTCGTCGACGAGCATCGCGGCCCCGCCCGCCACGAGGTCGCGGGCGTTGAGCGCCTGCTCGCCGTTGCCGTGCGGGAGCGGGACGAAGACCGCGGGCAGCCCGACCGCGGACACCTCGGCCACGGTGATCGCCCCCGAGCGGCACAGGATCAGGTCGGCGGCCGCGTACGCCAGGTCCATGCGGTCGAGGTACGGGACGGCGACGTACGCGGCGCCGCCGCCGGGGACGCGCGGGGCGTCCGCCACGTTCTTCGGGCCCACCGCGTGCAGCACCCCCACACCGGCGCGGGAGAACTCCTCGGCGACCCCGGCCATCGCCGCGTTGAGGGACCTCGCCCCCTGGGAGCCGCCCACGACCAGCACGGTGGGCGCGGAGGGGTCCAGGCCGAAGAACGCCCGGGCCTCCGCGCGCAGTCCGGCCCGGTCGGGGGTGGCCGCCGGGCGCTTGACCGGGTTGCCCACCACCCGGGCGTCCAGGCCGGAATCGCTGACCGCGGCCAGGGTCGCCACCGCGAACCTGGCGCCGAGCCTGTTGGCGATCCCCGCCCGGGCGTTGGCCTCGTGGACCACGATCGGGACCCTGCCCCTGGTCGCGGCCGCCGCCAGGTACACGGGGACGCAGGCGTACCCGCCGAAGCCCACCACGACGTCGGCGCCGGTCCGGCGCAGCACGTCCCGGGCCCCGCGGACCGCCCGGATCAGCCGGACGGGGAGCCTGACGAGGTCGCCGCCGACGCGGCGGGGCATCGGCACCGGGTCGACCAGCTCGAGGGGGAACCCCCGGCGCGGCACCAGCTCCGTCTCCAGGCCCCTGGGGGTGCCCACCGCGGTGACCCGGGCGGTCGGGTCGAGGTCCATGACCGCCTCCCCCACCGCGAGCGCCGGCTCGATGTGGCCGGCGGTCCCGCCGCCCACGACCACCACCGAGAGCCCCTCGGTCCGCGGGGCACTCATCGCTCCCGGCTCCGATGGATCGGGCTGGGCCGGCCGGCACCGGGCGCCTGCCGCGTCCCGGAGTCGGGCGGGGCCGCGGGGCTCCTCCGCTGCCGGTCCTCCGCCTCGCGCCCGCGGACGGTGCGGGCGGTGCGTCCGGTGACCGCGGTGGCACCGCGGCGGTCGCGGGCGGCAGCGCCCGGGATCGGAATCGACTCGTAGGCCGGGGCCGGCGACGCGCCCCGCGCCTGGCGGGGCGCCCGCGCGGGACGCGCGGCGGGCTGCCGGGTGACGGGCTCGCCGTAGCGTCGGGTTCCGGCGCTCGACCGGCCGGGGGTGTCCGACGCGGGGACGGGTCGACCGGGGCGGTACGGGCGCGGTTCCGGCAGGGAGTACCACCGGCGACGGTGTCGGGCGGGCGAGCTGAGGATCGCCGAGATCGCCTCGGGCTCGTGCCGGGCGCAGTTGGCGAGCAGCCCGAGGGAGGTCAGGGTGACCACCGCGGAGGTGCCGCCGTTGGAGATCAGGGGCAGCTGCAGACCCGTGACGGGCAGCAGGCCCACCACGTAGCCGATGTTGATGAAGGCCTGGAGGACGATCGAGGCGGTGACGGTCCCGGCCAGCAGGCGACGGAACGGGTCGACCGAGCGCAACGCGATCCGCATCCCCGCCCAGCCCAGGGCGAGATACAGCGAGACCACCACGGCGGCACCGAACCAGCCGAGTTCCTCGCCGATGATCGCGAAGATGAAGTCGTTGGTCGCCTCGGGCAGGTAGAACCACTTGGCGCTGGACTGGCCCAGCCCCACCCCGAACAGACCGCCGTCGGCGAGCGACAACATCCCCTGGTAGGACTGGTACGCCGATCCCTGGGGGTTGGAGAAGTCGCCCACGAAGGTGTCGAGGAACGTCCGGATACGCTCGAAGCGGTAGGCGAAGGCCACCGCGGACACCGCGAAGACCACGACGCCCAGCGCGATGACCAGGAGGAAGTGGCGGGCCGGGTAGCCGGCGAACCACAGCAGGCACACGAACGCGATGGTCACCGCGGTGGCCATCCCCAGGTCCGGGGCGGCGACGACGAGGGCCGCGATCACGCCGTACCCCACCACCGCGGGGAAGAGCAGGTCGAGCCAGTAGCCGGTCCGCATCCGCTTGGCCACCACCGAGGACGCCCAGATGATGAACGCGAACTTGGCGATCTCGGCGGGCTGGATCGCGAAGAGCTTGAGATCGATCCACCCGCGCGAGCCGTTGACCTCCATCCCGACTCCCGGGATGAGGACGGCGACGAGCAGCACGATGGCCACGAGCAGCAGCGGGAACGCCGCCTTGCGCACCAGCTCGATCCGGGTCCGGAGGGCCACGAGGAACCCCACCCAGCCGATCAGCACGAACAGCGTCTGGCGGAGGAAGATGTCGAACGGCGTCCCGCCCCCGGAGAACGCGAGGACGTTGGAGCTCGACAGCACCATGCCCAGGCCGATGACGGTGAGCAGGCAGGTGACCACCATCACGACGTGGTAGGAGGTCAGCGGAGCCCGGTTGACGGCGGCGAGCGGCGCGGCGATCCGCCCCAACAGGTCCGGTCGGGACCCGGGGTCGGCGGTGGTCGCGGCCTCGGGCGCGGGGCGCCCTCCCCCGCGAGGGGTGTCTTCCTGTGCCATGCCCTTACCTCCCGGCCACACGGCCCACGGCGAGGACGAAGCTGCGCCCGCGGTGGCCGTAATCGGTGAACATGTCCATCGACGCGGCGGCGGGGGCGAGCAACACGGTGTCGCCTCCGGTGGCCATCCGTGCGGCCTCGGCGACCGCCCGGTCCATCGTCTGCTGCGGCTCGTCAGGACCCGCGGCCCCGTCATCGTCTCCCGAGGCCAACTCCACGACGCGCACCGTGGGGGCGTGTCGGGCCAATGCCTCGGCGATCCGCCCGCGATCGCGGCCGATGAGCACCACGCCGCGCAGGACCCCGGCGACCTCCGCCACCAGGGGTCCCACGTCCGCCCCCTTGAGCAGGCCGCCGGCGATCCACACCATCCGCCCTCCCGCGAGCAGCGAGGTGCGGGCGGCGTGCGGGTTGGTCGCCTTGGAGTCGTCCACGAACCGGACACCGTCGACGGTGTCCACGAGCTCGGCCCGGTGGGCGGCCACGGTGAAGCCCCGGAGGGCGGCGGCCACGTGCTCGGGCCGCGCCCCCACGGACATCGCCACGGCCGCGGCGGAGAGCGCGTCGAGGATGCCGGCGGGCCCGGGCGGGCGGACGTCCGCGGCGGGCAGCAGCGCCACCTCGTCGTCGTCCCCCTCCCCGTCCCCGATCCGCGCGGCGCGCACGCCGTCGATCCCGCCGTACTCCCCCGCCCGCGGCGCCCCGAGCCGCACCCCGATCCGCGTGGCGGCGGGCGCGGCGGCGAGGAGTCGCGCGGCGATCCGGTCCTCGGCGCCGGCCACGGCGACCCTGCCCGTGAGCACCTGCGCCTTGGCCGCGGCGTAGGCCTCCATCGACCCGTGCCAGTCCAGGTGGTCCTCGGCGACGTTGAGGACCACGCCCACGTCGGGGCGGCAGCTCGGCGCCCAGTGCAGCTGGAAGCTCGACAGCTCGGCCGCCAGGACGTCCACCCGCGGCTCGGCCAGCAGGACGTCGGTGATCGGCAGGCCGATGTTGCCGCACGCGCGCGCGGCCATCCCGGCCTCCAGGCACATCGCCTCGAGCATCGAGGTGGTGGTGGTCTTGCCGTTGGTGCCGGTCACCGCCAGCCAGGTGCGGCGCGGCCCGAACAGCTCGGCGGCGTCGGCGCGCCACGCCAGCTCGACGTCGCCCCACACCGCGACGCCGGCGGTGGCGGCGGCCACCAGCAGGGGGGAGTCCGGACGCCATCCGGGGCTGGTCACGACCAGGTCCACGCCGCCGCGGGCGCCGGTCCGGCCGAGCAGGGCGGCCGCGCGCTCCAGGTCGATCCCCTCACACCCCACCCCGTGGGGCAGGCCGTCGCGCAGGCGCGCGATGGCCTCGGGGCGCGAGTCGGCCAGGATCGGCTCGGCACCCAGCGCGTGGAGGATGCGCACGGCGCCGGGACCGGAGACGCCGGCACCGAGCACCAGCACCCGCAGCCCGGCGAGCGCCCGGACGTCGGGGCCCTGCCCGCCTGCCGCGGTCACATGGGTCGGCTGGGTCACGTCGGTCGACCGGGTCACGTCAGTCACGTCGGTCATCCCGTCGAGCTCGCGAGCCAGTCGCCGTAGAACAGCGCGATGGCCAGGCCGCAGGAGATGGCCACCAGCAGCCAGAACCGGGCGGTGACGGTGGTCTCGGCCCAGCCGCCGTTCTCGAAGTGGTGGTGGATGGGCGTCATCCGGAACGGGCGAAGGCCGGTGGTGCGGTACGCCGCCACCTGGATGAGGACGGAGACGAACTCGATCACGAAGACCGCGCCGACGACCACCATGAGCAGCTCGGTCCGGGAGACCACGGAGACGCCGGCGACGATGCCGCCCAGGAACATCGATCCCGTGTCGCCCATGAAGATCTTGGCCGGGGCGGCGTTCCACCACAGGAAGCCCAGGCAGGCCCCGAGGGCGGCCGAACACACCACGGCGATGTCGAGCGGATCCCGCACCTGGTAGCACCCCGACAGGTCCACCCCCTCGGCGGTGGAGAAGCACGAGTACCGGAACTGCCAGAAGCTGAACACCACGTAGGTGCCCATGACCATGGCCATCGACCCGGCGGCCAGCCCGTCGAGTCCGTCGGTGAAGTTGACCGCGTTGGACCAGCCGTAGACCAGGATGACGATGAACACGAGGAAGACGACGACGGGGAAGGTCACGGCGACGAAGTCCCGCACGTAGCTCAGCGACCGGCTGGCCGGGGTGAGCCCGTCCGGGTTGCGGAACTGCAGCGCGAGGATGCCGAACGCGATGGCGGCGACCACCTGGCCGATGGTCTTGGACAGGATGCCCAGGCCCTTGTTCTGGCGCTTGAACACCTTGAGTCCGTCGTCGACGAACCCCACCACGGCCAGCGCGGTGGCCAGGCCCAGGATGAGCAGCCCGGACGCGGTGAACCCGCCGCCGCCGACGGTGAGCTGGCCGATCCCCCCCGCCACGATGTATCCGAGCCAGACGGCGGCGAGGATCGCGATGCCGCCCATGTTGGGCGTGCCCCGCTTGCTCATGTGGGACTGCGGCCCCTCGAGCCGGATCTCCTGCCCGAACCCGCGCCGACGGAAGTAGATGATGAGCAGGGGTGTGAGGAAGATGCTCACGACAAAGGCCACGATGCCTGCGACCATGATCTGGGTCATTCGGACTTCTCCTCACCACGCGTCGCCAGCAGCTGCTCGGCGACGCTCCACAAACCGACGGCGGACGACGCCTTGACCAGGACCACGTCCCCGGGTTCCACACGCTCGGCGAGGATGTCCATCGCCTCCTCCGGGGTCTCGACGTGCTCGGCCTCCGATCCCCACGAGCCCTCCTGGATCGCGCCCTGGAACAGCGCGCGTTGCGGCCGACCCCGTCCGACCACCACCAGCTGCGACACGTCGAGCCTGACGAGGAATCGTCCCAGGAGGTCGTGCTCGGTGACCGAGTCGTCCCCGAGCTCGGCCATCTCGCCCAGCACCGCCCAGGTCCGACGGTGGCCCCCGGGCGTCCGCGCCATGACCGCCAGGGACTTGAGCGCCGCCCGCATGGAGTCGGGGTTGGCGTTGTAGGAGTCGTTGATCACGGTGACGCCGTCGGCGGTCACCCGCACGTCCATCCGCCGCGCCGAGGCGGCCTCGGCGGTACCCAGCGCGGCGGCGACGGCGCCCGGCTCCATCCCGCAGGCCAGCCCCACGGCGGCGGCCGAGAGCGCGTTGCCCACCTGGTGCTCGCCGTGGACCCGCAGCGCCACGTGGGCGTCACCCGACGGCGTGACCAGCCGGAAGGAGGCGCGCACCTCGCCGTCCAGCGTCACGTCCTCCGCCCGGATGTCCGCGGACCGGCTCATTCCCACCGTCACCACCTCGGCGACGGTTCGACGGGCCATGGCCAGCACGCGGTCGTCGTCGGCGTTGAGGACGGCGACCCCGCCGTCCGCGGCCGGGGGCAGGGCCTCGACCAGCTCGCCCTTGGTCGCGGCGATCACGTCGCGGGAGCCGAACTCGCCCAGGTGCGCGGTGCCCACGTTGAGCACCACCCCGATCCTCGGCGGCGCGATCCGCGCGAGTTCGGCGATGTTGCCGGGCGCCCGGGCGCTGAGTTCCAGGACGAGGAAGTCGGTGGTCTCGTCGGCCCGCAGCGCGGTCCACGGGTGCCCGATCTCGTTGTTGAACGACCCGGGAGGGGCGACGACCGTGCCCGCCGCGGACAGGACCGCCCCGATGAGGTCCTTGGTGCTGGTCTTGCCGGACGACCCCGTCACCCCCACCACGACGAGCCCGTGCTCGGCGACGAGCCGGTCCACGCTCGCGCGGGCGAGGAGGCCGAGCGCGACGAGGACGGCCGCGCCGGACCCGTCGGAGTCGGCGGCCAGCGCCATGGCGTTGGTCTCGCGCCGGTCGACGGGCGGCACCACGATCTGAGCGCCGGACACCCCGTCCACCTCGCGGGCCACCACGGCGGCGGCCGCTCCCGCGGCCAGGGCGCGGGCGACGAAGTCGTGTCCGTCGACGCGCTCGCCGGGCAGCGCCAGGAACAGGCCGCCGGGCCGGAGCCGTCTGGAGTCGAACTCGACGGACCCGGTCACGGGCGTGGCCGGATCGCCTCCGACCAACCGACCGCCGACGATCCCGGCGATCTGGCCGAGGGTGAGGTCGATCATGAGGTGCTGTCCTCCGTCCCGCCCGGCGAGGCGGAGCCGCCCAGGCGTCTGGTGAGTTCTTCGGCCGCGCGGACCCGGTCGTCGAAGGGGGCCACGGTACCGGCCACCTCCTGGCCGGTCTCGTGTCCCTTGCCCGCGATCAGCACGACGTCGCCGGAGCGCGCCCAGTCGACGGCGGCGGCGATCGCCGCGCCACGGTCCGCGATCTCCACGACCCGCGCCCGGTCCCCCGCCGCGGCCTCGGCACCCGCGCGGACCGCGGCGCGGATCTCGGCGGGGTCCTCGCTGCGCGGGTTGTCGTCGGTCACCACCACGAGGTCGGCGACCTCGGCCGCGGCGGCCCCCATCGGTGCCCGCTTGCCCGGGTCCCTGTCCCCGCCGGCGCCGAGGACCACCGCGACACGCCCCGCGGCCTGCGCGCGGACCGACCGCAGGACCGCCTCGACCGCCCCGGGCTTGTGGGCGTAGTCCACGAGGACCCGGAAATCCTGGCCGCGCTCCACCGGTTCCAGCCGGCCCGGCACCCGGGCGTTCCCGAGACCGGCGGCGGCGGCGCGGACGTCCGCGCCGAGGGCGTCGACGACCGCCAGCGCGACCAGCGAGTTGGCCACGTTGAACCGACCGAGGAGCGGCAGTTCCACGTCGACCCGCAGGCCCCGGGGACCACGCGCGGTGAAGGTCTGGGTGCCCTGCTCGGTCGTCGTGGACTCCCCCGCGGTCCACTGCGCCCGCCCCTGCGGGTCGGCGGAGACCGTCACGGCGTCCGGTCGCATGCCCACGAGCCTGCGGCCCCACTCGTCGTCCACCACGACGACCGCCCGGTCCGCGGGACGGACGGCCGAACCCGGGTCCGCCGCGGCGTCGAAGAGCCTGCACTTGGCCCGGAAGTAGTCCTCCATGCTCGGGTGGAAGTCCAGGTGGTCCTGGGAGAGGTTGAGGAAGGCGGCCACGGCGAAGCGGGTGCCGTCCACGCGCCCCAGCCGGAGGGCGTGGCTGGAGACCTCGGCGGCCACCGCGCGGGCCCCCTCGGACCGCATGACCGCCAGCAGCGCCTGGAAGTCGGGGGCCTCCGGGGTGGTGAGCCGGCTGGCCAGCGGTCGCCCCGCGACGCGGCTTCCCGTGGTCCCGATCAGCCCGGCCACGTGGCCGCAGCCCTCGAGCGCGGCCTCGACCAGGTACGAGGTGGTGGTCTTGCCCGAGGTCCCGGTGATCCCCACCACGTCGAGGTCCGCGGACGGGTCGCCCGCGACGACCGCGGACACCGCGCCGAGAATCGAGCGGGGATCGGGGTGGACGAGCACGGGGACCCGCTCGGCGGCGGACCCCATCAACTCCAGGCCCGCGGCGTCGGTGAGCACCGCCGACGCCCCCGCGTCGAGCGCGGCGGAGGCGAACGAGGCGCCGTGGACGCGGGTCCCGGGGAGCGCGGCGAAGAGCGTTCCGGGCCCGGCGTCCTGGGCGCGGATGGTCGCGGCGGTCACCTCGACGTCGGATCCGTCGCCGTGGCCGAGGACCGAGGCCCGCACCGTGGCCGCCCGCTGTGCTGCCGTGGTCATGACCTGCCCTCGACCCGCCTCTCCTTGTCCGTGACCTCCCGTGAACCCGCTACACGCTACCCTGCGCGGCGCCCGTCACTGCGCCTGCAGGACGAGGTCCGGGGCGGGGGCGGACGGCGGGATGTTGTCGCGGTTGATCAACCACGAGGCGATGTCGTGGAAGAGCGGCGCGGCGGACGCACCGAGCACCCCGCGGGACGGGGCGTCCAGCATGATCGCGATGACGTAGCGGGGGTCGTCGGCGGGCAGGATGCCGGCGAAGGTGATCCAGTAGCGGGAGTTGGAGTAGCAGGAGCACCCCGGGTCGATCTGCTGGGCCGTACCGGTCTTGCCGCTGATCTGGTACCCGGCGATCGCGGCCTGCGGACCCGTTCCCGACTGCGCGCCCGGTCCGGACTGGGTGACGGCGCGGAACATGTCGCGGACCGTCCGGGCGGTCTCCTCGCTCACCACGCGCTGGCCCTCCGGCCGCTCGGCCGGGTGGGACTCGCCGTCCGGACCCACGCGCTCGGCGATGATCCGCGGGGGGACGCGGACACCGTCGTTGGCGATGGTCTGGTACACGCCCGCCATCTGCAGCGTGGTCATGGACAGGCCCTGGCCGATCGGGAGGTTGGCGAAGGACCCGCCCTGCCAGTTCTGCAGATCGGGCACCAGTCCGTCGGACTCACCCGCGAGTTCGACCCCCGTGCGTTGCCCGAGGCCGAACCTCTCCAGGTAGTCGGAGAAGGACTCCCTGCCCACGCGCTGCGCCAGCATGAGGGTGCCCACGTTGGAGGACTTCCCGAAGATGCCGGTGGTGGTGTACGGGGTCGGCCCGTGCTGCCAGGCGTCCGAGACGGTGACCCCGTCCATGGTTATGCTGCCGTCCACCGAGTGGACCTCGTGCGGGTCGGTCAGCCCGGCCTCGATCGCCGCCGCCGCGGTGATGATCTTCTGCACCGATCCCGGCTCGAACGGCGAGGTGATCGCCGGGTTGCCGAGGTCCGCCCCGCGTTCGAGCTCGGCGCCGACGCCCACCGCCGGGTTGAAGGTGTTGTCGTTGGCCATCGCGCGGATCTCGCCGGTGGCCGCGTCGAGTACCACCGCGGAGGCGGCCTGCGCGCCCGAGGAGTCCTTGGCGGACTGCACCGCCTTCTGCACGTGCCACTGCAGGTCCGCGTCGAGGGTGAGCCGGATCGTGTCACCGTCGCGCGGGGCGGACACGCCCCGCAGCGTGCCCGGGATGACGGTGTTGTCCTGGGCCCTGTCGAAGGTCTGACGCCCGTCCTCGCCGTCGAGCTGGTCGTTGAAGAACGCCTCGACGCCCTGGAGTCCGATGAGCTTGCCGTCGTCGCTCTTGGAGGTCGCCCCGACCACGTTGGCCGCCAGCGCTCCCCCCGGGTACTCACGGATGTCCACCCGCTCCGCGCCGATCATGGGGAACTTCCTCGTGATCGCGTTGGCCTGGGTGACGTCGACGTTGCGGACGAGATAGGTGAAGCCTCCCTCGGACCTCAGCTTGGCCTCCACCTCCTCGCGAACCACCGCGTCGCCGAGCACGGCGACGAACTCGTCGGCGATCTGGTCGACCAGCTCGTCCCAGGTGGGCTTCCTGCTGTCCAGATCCCTCCGCGCCTCCGCGTTGCGCCGCTCGACCAGTGGCTGGATGGACAGGTCCCGCGCCTCGCGGGTGAACGCGATCGGATCGCCGTGGACGTCGACGATGGATCCGCGCGCCGCGGGCAGGACCTGCTGGACCTGTCGCTGGCTCTCGGCGCGGGCGGCGAGCTCGGTTCCGCCGATGGTCTGCACCCAGAGGAGCTTGGTCAGCGCGATCACGAGGATCACGGCGAACGCGGACCGCATCCAGGTGAACCGCCGGTCGGTCCCCCCGACCGTCCGGATCCTGCCGGACCGGGTGGGCGGACGGCCCTGACCCGATCGCCCACCGCCGGGAGCCCCCGAGGGGACCCGGGGGCCGTTCCCCGGGGTGCGTCGATCGGTCATCGAGGGGCCTTTCGGGATCGGTTCGTCAGAAGAGCTGGCCGGGTACCGGGGCGAGCGTCGCGGCGTCGACTCGCGGCGCCTCGGGCGCGGGCGCCGGCGGTTCGGGCGCCACGGCCCCGGGGGGCGCAGGGGGCACGGAGGCCGGCGGGATCGGAGCGGGCATCGGCGCCGGCGGCGCGACCTGTGTCGGTGGGCCGGCGAGGGGCGGATACGGGACTGGTGCGACCCCGCGCGGAGCGCGGTCCTGTGGGGCCTGCGCGGGCGGTGCGTCGAACTGACCCCGGTCCGGGGACCTCGACGGTCCGGACGCTACCGGAGCGGGCTGCAGCGGCTTGATCGGCGCGCCGAGCTTCGCGTCGGGCTCCCCGACCACCTCGATCACCCCGTCCGAGCCCCGGGTGAGGATCGGCGCGCTCGCCACCCCGACCATCCCCAGCTTCTCGGCGCGCTGGGCCAGGACCTCCGCCGACCGGGCCCGCTCGTTGGAGGCCCGGAGCGCCTCCATCCGCTCGACGAGTTCGACGTTGGCGTCGCGCGCGTTCTTGAGGTCGTAGGTGTCCTGGGTGGTCTGGGCGGACAACAGGAGCGTGCCGCCCACGCCGGTTCCGATGAGGAGGAGCAGGACGACGACGAAGGGGACTCGACCCGCGAGGTCTGCCGGACTCAGCCGTTGCGCGGGGACCACCACCGTGCGGCGGCCGCGAACCGAGCGGGTGACCGGCTTGCGCCGCAATCCGACGACGCCCGGAACCCGCTCGGAGGCCGCGTCGACGGCGTCCGGCCGGCTCCCGGTCCGGGTGTCCGAATCCTCGGCCCGCCCCGGCGTGTCGATCGTTCTCGTCATGGGGTTCTCCCGTCGATGCGCCGGACGCAGCGCACCCGGACCGAGGCCGAGCGCGGGTTGTGGTCGATCTCCGCCTGTGACGCCTTCTCCGCGCCGCGGGTCACGGACTCGAACTCCGGCCCGTGCCCGGGCAGCTCCACCGGCAGGCCCGCCGGGGTGCGGGAGGCGGTGCGGGCGGTCAGCTCGCGCTTGACGATCTTGTCCTCGAGCGAGTGGTAGGCCATGAACACCGCGCGCCCGCCGCGGCGGAGGAGGTCGAGATAGCCGGGGACGGCGTTCTCCACCGCCTCGAGCTCGGCGTTGACCTCGATCCGGAGCGCCTGGAACACCCGTTTCCCGGGGTGCCCGCCGGTGCGTCGCGCGCCGTGGGGGATGGTGTCGTAGAGGAGCTCGACGAGCTGCGAGCTGGTCCTGACGGGGTCGTGATCCCGGCGACGCACGACGGCCGCGGCGATCTGGCGCGCGAACCGCTCCTCGCCGTACACCCGGAAGATCCGGGAGAGGTCGTCACGGGTGTACTCGGCCAGGATGTCGGCCGCCGTCGGACCCGTGGTGGGGTCCATCCTCATGTCGAGGGGCGAATCGACCGAGTACGCGAACCCCCGATCGGCCACGTCGAGTTGCATCGAGGACACCCCGAGGTCGAGCAGGACGCCGTCGATCGCCGGGCCGACCTCGTCCCGGGCGTCGGCGGGGAGGTTCTCCACGATCCGATCGAAGTCGTCGAAGCGGGCGTGGACGGGGGTGAACCGGTCACGGTAGGCGGTGAGGCGGCGGGTGGCCATCTCGAGGGCCTCCGGGTCGCGGTCGACCCCGACGATCCTCAGGTGGTCGAACTCGGCGAGGAGATGCGAGGAGTGGCCGCCCAGGCCCAACGTGCCGTCGACGATGACCGGGCGACGCCCCTCCGCGCGGGCGGCGTCGACGACGGGGCGGAACAGGTCGATGGTGCGGTCGAGGAAGACGGGGACGTGGCCCGCTCGCGCGGCGGCGCGGTCGGCGTCGGGCTCTCCTGCCATCTCGCCTCCCTCGCGTCCGGATGTGGTGGGTGCCCCGGTTGTGGTGGAGCCCCCTGGTCCCCGTCCGGTACCCACCTGGCGTTGGGGAAATACGTCAGGGTGGTGCCGGGCAGGGGCCGGGGGGCTCCGTCCGTCGCGGGCGGCCGTGCTGTCGTTCCGGCCTCTCCCCCGCGGGATCAGAATTCGATCCCGAGGGAGGTGCCCTCCATCTCGGAGAACACGGGGAGGTTCTCCGCGCTGTACCGATCCCAGGCCTCGGCGTTCCAGACCTCGAGACGCTCCCCGAGACCGTTGACGACGCAGTCCTTGTCGAGACCGGCGTAGTTCCGCTGACTCGCCGGGATGGACACCCGCCCCTGCGAATCGAGTTGCTGGACTTCGGCGCCGCTCACCAGGAGCCGGAAGAACGCCATGTGCCTCTCGCTGAGGTTGGCGGTCGGCCGGACCTTTCTGACCAGCGCGTCGAACTCGTCCTCCGGGAAGACCGAGAGCGTGTTGGTGAACCACCCACACACGACCACCCCGTCCGCCAGGCCTGGCCGGAATCGGGCGGGGATCGTCAGTCGCCCCTTGTCGTCGAGTTTGGGACGGTGCGTCCCGTACCCGACAAAGGCTCGTTCACGTCCGGAGTCGACGGGATCGGCGTCGGTCACCCGCCACCTCCTGGGGTTCAGGCCCTTCGAGCTCCTTGCGTCCCCCACTGTACCCCACAACGCCCCACATTCAAGGCCTGTGCCCCACTTCGCCCCACCGAGTTACATCGATGCAGTTCATAGGCCATATTGCGGGCGGGTTTCTGGAGATCCACGCCGTGGCACGCCGCCCGAACGTCCGGAATCACACCGTTCCCCTGGGTCAGTTGGGACGATTTCACACAATCGAGAGCCATGTGTCACCGACGGTGGGGCGAAGTGGTGACCGGTGGTGGGGCGTGGTGGGGCACCAGGGTCCGGCGGGGACGCGCCGCGGCGGAACCGGGCCCCGAAATCGGCGGAAGGGGCGAGCGCTGGTGCGCTCGCCCCTCCCGGGACGGAATCGGGGACTACGTGGCTACTGCTCGAACCGTCGGCGGAACCGGTCCTCCATGCGGGACGAGTACGACCGGCCGCCGGCGCTCTTGGGGGACGCCTTCCCGGCACCCGGCACCCGCGCGCCGCCACCCCGTCCGGGCGCCGACGCGCCCTTGGGCGGCGTCGAGCGCAGCGCGAGCACTCCCGCGGCGAACATCACGAGGAAGCCCACGAGGCTGAGCACGGGGAAGCCCCCGGTCCTGCCGCTGAGTGCGAGCCCACCCACGAGGAGGCCCACGCCCACGATGCCCAACACGACCACCAGGGCCGCAGGTCGACGGGGACCGGCCGCCCGGGTCTTTCGGACGGACGACGCGAACTTGGGGTCGTCGGCGTAGAGCGCGCTCTCGATCTCGTCGAGCATGCGCTGCTCGTGCTCGGACAGGGGCACTTCGACCTCCTCTAGTCGCTCGCGGGGTACGAGCTCGGCCGAGTGGGCCGTATGACGTCGACCGCCAACGGGGGATCAACCGGTCAAGGGTTCCCCCCATCATACGAGTGCAACGCTGCGGAGACCACCAAGATCTGCGGGACGGACACCGCCGCCCCCGGCACCCGCTCCCGGATCCTCACGCCGCGGGACCCAGGACCCCCAGCCGCTCGTCGACCAGGTCGAGAAACCGCCCGACCGCCCACAGGAAATCATCAGCCATCCGGGCCGTCACGGTGCGAGGGAGACCGTCCTCCACCGCGGCGGCGAGAGTCGAATACCCGCCGAACGCGGCCGCCCATTCCCCCATTTCCGGAACCTCCGCGGCGAGCCTGTGCCACACGTCCGACGGCCCGCGGCGACGTGGGCCCGGGGCCAGGAGCGCCGAGGCGGCGGTGCGGGCGGCGCGATACGCCTCGAGGAACCGCTCGGCGGGAGAGTGCGCGGCCACGGCCCGACCGCGCAGCACCTCGGCGCGCCCCGCCCGCGACAGGGATCCGAGGGCACCCCCGCCCGGACCCCGACCGTCGACTTTCACTGTCATCTCTGCTGCACCTCCCCTTCTGGCCCGCACCGTATAACCGGGGTCCGACACAACACGGGGTCGGCGGGGCCCGTCCGTGGTGAGATGTGGTGGATGGACACCGTGATCGCCCGGCTGGACGCCGGGGACTTCCGTGACCGACTGCCCGAGGCACTCGGCGTCTACGTCGACGCCATGGGCTACCCGCCCCAGGTGGTCCGGACGCGCGCACCGGCGTGGTTGGAGCACAGCCACCGCGAGGGATGGTCGGGCGTCGCGGCGTTCGAGTCCCCCCGGCGTCGGCTGCTCGGGCACACCCGCGGACGCCTGATCGCGATCTGCTACGGCTACAGGGGCGGCCCCGGACAGTGGTGGTACGAGCAGGTGTCGCAGGGGCTACGCGAGCAGGACCGGGAGTTGCCCGCCGACTACGTCGAACTCACGGAGCTCCACGTCTCCCCCAGGTATCAGGGGCGCGGTATCGGCACCGCCCTGCTCCGGGAGTTCCTCTCCGGGCGACCCGAACGGAGCGTCCTCCTCTCGACCCCGGAGGTCGACGACGAGTCCAACGGGGCCTGGCGCCTGTACCGGTCGATGGACTTCACGGACGTGCTCCGGTCGTACAGGTTCGAGGGCGACCCGCGGCCGTTCGCCGTCCTGTCGCGACCGCTCCCACTCACCGAGCCCGGAGGTCCGCGTGAGCAACCGTCCTGACGTCGTGGTGATCGGGTCCGGACACAACGGCCTGATCTCCGCCGCCTACCTCTCGCGGTGGGGGCTCGACGTGCACGTGGTCGAGAAGGACACGGTCCTCGGCGGCGCGACGTCGACCGTCGAGCGCTACCCGGGCCATCGCACGGATCGCGGGTCGTCGGCGCACCTCATGATCCGGCACACCGGCATCCTCGAGGAGCTGGATCTCGCCGCCCACGGCCTCCGCTACATCGACTGCGACCCGTGGGGGTTCGCCCCCGCACCACCGGGGAGCGACTCCCCCCCGATCGTCTTCCACCGCGACCTCGAGGCCACCTGCGCGAGCATCGCCGCGGCCTGCGGGAAGGCCGATGCGGACGCCTACCGGAGCTTCGTCCACCGGTGGGACGTCCTGGCCGGCCGCATGATGAAGGGATTCGGGGTCCGACCCACGGCCGCGGGGCTGGGCTCGGCGTTCCTCGGGGCGGACGACCTCCGGGACCCCTTCGGGGCCGTCCAGACCTTCCTGTCCTCCGGTGACGCGCTCCTCGACGCCACCTTCGCCTCGGAGCGGCTCAAGGCCGCGCTGTCCTGGTTCGGGGCCCAGTCCGGGCCGCCCATGTCCCACCCGGCCACGGCACCGATGATCGGGTTCGCCGCCCTCATGCACCGCATCCCCCCCGGCCGCGCCGTCGGGGGGTCGGGGGCGCTCGCCGAGGCACTCGTGTCCGTCGTCCGCTCGAACGGCGGCTCGGTCACGGCGGGGGCGGGTGCGACCGCGATCCGTCGATCCGGCGGGGGATGGCGTGTCGACACGGTGGACGGGAGGGCGCTGTACTGCTCGGCCGTCATCGCGGCCTGCCACGTCCACACCACCCTGGACCTTCTTTCCCACGAGCTCCCGGCGGGTCGTCTCGATGCCTGGCGCCGTCGGATCCGCCCCGGGTTCGGGTTGGGGATGGTGGTGAGGCTCGGGACCACCGACCTGCCCCGCTACCCGGGCGTGGACCCCTCCACCAGCGCGCACGGGCTCCAACTCCTCGTCACCGACCGTCGGATCCTGGACCGTCGCCACGGGGTGGCCGCCGCCGGCGGGCTAGACGCCGACCCCGCCGTCCTGGCCATGAGCTTCAGCGCGCTCGACCCGACGCTGGCACCCTCGGGACGACACGAACTGACCCTGTGGTCGCAGTGGCACCCCCGGAACCTGGCCGACGGCCGGAGCTGGTCCGAGGCGGGTCCGGAGGAGGCGGACCGGATCATCGCGGCGGCGGAACGCTTCGCCCCGGGACTGACCGACTCGATCGTCCACCGCCACGTCCAGACCCCCGAGGACCTGGAGACGGAACTGGGGTTGATCGGCGGCAACGTGATGCACGTGGAGATGTCGCTGGACCAGATGCTGCCCATGCGTCCCCACCCGGACCTGGCCGGGCACACCGTCCCCGGGGCCGAGGGGGTCTTCCTCGCGGGCGCGTCGACCCACCCCGGCGGGGGCGTCATCGGCACCAGCGGCCGGACCGTCGCCCGCCTCGTCGGTCGTCGGCTCGGCACGTCGACTCGGCACCGGCGGCGTACGCGGGCACAATGACGACCGTGACAGAGCCGAGCCCCACCCCGACCGCCTCCGCGTCCGGCGGCACCGCCCGTGTGCCGCGCCGACTCGCGGGTGTGGCCGCCCTCGTCACGATGATGTTCGTCCTCACCGGGTGCCTGCAGCTCAACGCCCAGATGAGCGTGCGCAAGGACGACACCATCTCCGGCCGGATCCTCGTGGCCGGGGACCAACCGGCCCAGGCCGCCGCGCTGGACCGACTCTCCACCCCCTCCGGCCTGGAACAGAAGGTCCGCATCACCGAGTACTCCGCCGACGGCTTCCGCGGCAAGGAGATCTACTTCACCCAGCTGACCTTCGCCGAGGTGGACGCGTTGTCCCTGGCGATCGACATCGAGGGCGCCCGGCCGTACAGCCTGGGGTTCCGCCGCAGCGGGGACACGGTGTCCTTCAGCGGCTCGGTGGACCTCTCCGGGATCCCGGCGGACCGCGCCCAGACCGCCACCACCCGGGTCGACCTGACCTTCCCCAACCGGATCAGCGAGACCAACGGGACGATCGGCGCGCGCAACTCCGTGAGCTGGAGTCCCGCGCCGGGCTCGATCACCCGGATGCAGGCGTCGTCGTCCTATCCGGACCCGGCGGCACGCGGGTTCGCGGTGTGGATGATCGTGGGGATCGGTGCGGCGCTGGTCGTCTCGATCGGCACGATCCTGGCGGCGCGGACCTCGCGCGCACGCGCCGACCGATTGGTGCGCTGACCCGAGGCGCGCGGGCCGGTCGCCGATCCGGCCGACCGCGTCAGGACCTGGCCGCCCCCACGCCTGTCGAGGGGACCATCGACAGGTTGGTCAGGACCTCGTGGGTCGCACGGGAGAAGTTCAGGGTGTTGAAGTGCAGGCAGGGCACGCCCTCGGCGATCAACCGCTCGCAGAGTTGCGTGGCGAACCCGATGCCCACCTCGCGCACCGCCGCCCGGTTCTCCTCCGGCCCGTCCCCCGCCGCCCTGCGCAGTCGCTCGGACAACCCGGCGGGCAGCTCGCACCCGGACAGTTCCACCATCCTGCGGACCTGGCGCAGGCTCGTGACGGGCATGAGACCCGGGATGATCGGCTTGGCGGCCTGCTCGGCGTCGACGGCCGCCACCCGGTCCCGCAACCGGAGGTAGTGCTCGACGTCCCAGAACATCTGGGTGATCGAGTACTCGGCCCCCGCGCGCAGCTTGGTGGTGAGGACCTCCGTGTCATGGTCCAGATCGCGCGCCCGGTAGTGCCCCTCCGGGAACGAGGCGACACCCACGTGGAAGTCGCCGACCTCGTGGATCAGCCGGACGAGCTCCTCCGCGTAGTGCAGGCCGTCGGGATGCGGCGTCCAGTCCCCCAACGGGTCCCCCGGCGGGTCGCCGCGGAGCGCGAGGATGTTGGAGACGCCGACGTCGGCGTACAGCTGGATCATCTCGCGCAGCTCAGCGACGGTGTGGCCCACCGCGGTGAGATGGGCGATCGGCAGCAGATCGGTTTCCCGGACCACCCGTTCCACCACCTTGACGGTGCGGTCGCGGGTGGACCCGCCGGCCCCGTACGTGACGGAGACGAACGCCGCTCCGAGCTCGGAGAACACGGACGCCGCGCGCCAGAGACGCTCCTCGGCGGCCTCGTCGCGGGGCGGGTAGAACTCCACTGAGAACGGCACCCTCGGGGTGGTCGACGCGGCGATCCGATCGACGATGCTCGGGTGGCGCTCGCCGCCCGTGGGGCCGGGGTCGGGTAGCTGGGTCACCGGATCAGGGTAGCCCGACACGCACCCGTGCCGACCTCCGCCCGGCGACTAGGATCGCAGGGGCGAGGGCGCCCGGACGGACGCCCGGAAGGGATGGTGGCCGTGGTCACGTCGACTCGACCGGACGACGCGGATCGGATTCTCGATTCGCTCCGTCGCCATCTCGACCAGCGTCGCGGGATCGTGGCCGGGGTCGACGATCGGGTGGACCGCCTGGCGGGTCTGCTCTCGGACTTCGTCCTGGGCGGCGGCAAGCGCCTGCGGCCGCGGTTCGCGCTGGCGGGCTGGTCCGCGGCGAGCCCCGCGGACGCGGTCGTGCCGGACCACATCATCACCGCCTGCGCCGCGCTCGAGCTCATCCAGGCCTGCGCCCTGATCCACGACGACATCGTGGACGCCTCGGACACCCGGCGCGGCCACCCGACCGTGCACCGCTCGATCGAGGCCGTCCACCGCGCGGAGGGCTGGGGCGGAGACGCCGGCAGGTACGGCGTCTCGCAAGCGATCCTGGTCGGGGACCTCGCCCTGACCTGGGCGGACGAGATGTTCGTGACCTCCGGCGCCGATCCCGCCGCGCTCGCGCGGTCCCTCGGGCCCTGGTACGCCATGAAGACCGAGGTCCTGGCCGGTCAGATGCTCGACATCCTCGCCGAGGCCTCGGGTGCCACCGACGAGGCGACACCCGCTCGCGTCAACCGATTCAAGACCGCCGCCTACACCGTCGAGCGCCCTCTTCACATCGGGGCCGCACTCGCCGGCGCGGGAGCCGACACCGTGTCGGCCCTCCGGGAGTTCGGCGTCGCGATCGGCCAGGCGTTCCAGCTCCGGGACGACATGCTGGGGGTCTACGGGGACCCCGAGGTGACGGGCAAGCCGTCCGGTGACGACCTGAGGGAGGGCAAGCGCACCCTGCTGCTGGCCCGCGGGGTCGCGCTGGCCTCGGCCGACGACGCCGACTTCCTGCTCTCGGTGACCGGGACGGACCTCGACGCCGCCGCGCTCGAGAGGGCCCGCCGGGTGCTCGTCGACTCCGGCGCGGTCGCCTCGGTCGAGGCGGAGATCGACACCCTCACTGTGCGGGCCCTCGACGCCGTCTCCTCCGAGGCGATCAGCGATCACGGCCGGATCACCCTGCGCGCGCTGGCCGAGGCCGCCACCCGTCGACAGGCCTGAGGGTGACCCCGGCCCCTGCTCCGGACGCCGGGACGGCGGCGTCGGCCTCGTCGTCGTCGTCCCGCGTCGTCACGGCGACCACCTCCCTCACCGCCTCGGCCCGCACCGCCCTGACCGGCCCCTCGGGTCCCGCACTGCTGCGCGGGGTCCTGGGGTCGGTCCTGCTCACCCTCGGGGGGTTCGGTACCGGCGCGCTGCCCGTGGACGGTGGCCCGGCCGCCCGGGTTGGCCTGATCGGCTTCGCCTTCGGCCACGGCGAGATCCTGGCGCTGGCGCTCACCTGGACCGGCGTGGTCCTGCTGGTCACGGCCTGGCTGGCGCTGGGCCCGCGGGCGGTGTCCGGCCGACTGGCCACCCGGGACGCGGTCTGGGCCACCGCGCTGTGGTCGCTCCCCCTCCTGCCCGCCGTCCCGCTCTTCAGCCGCGACGCCTGGTCGTATCTCGCGCAGGGGGCCATGACCGCGGCCGGGGTCGACCCGTACGAGTTCGGCCCGGAGGCGAACCCCGGGGCCTTCTCGGTGGAGGTCAGCCCGGACTGGCAGTCCACGGCGACGCCGTACGGGCCCCTCCACCTGCTGGCGATGCGGATCCTCGTGGCACTGTCCGGGGGGCACCCGGGCGTGGGCGTCCTCCTCCTCAGGCTGGCCGTGTTCGCCGCGCTCGGCGCCCTGGTCGCGCTGGTGGTGACGGCCGCACGCCGGACCGGTGTCCACCCGGGCGCGGCGGTGTGGATGGCGTGCATGTCTCCGCTGTCGGTGATCCACCTGGCCGGCGGCCTGCACAACGAGATCTTCCCGCTCGTCGCGTGCCTGGGCGCGGTGGTGCTCACCCTCGACAGGCGGTACGCGTGGGCCGGCGCGGCGATCGGCGTCGCGGTGGCGTTCAAGGCGACGGCCGTGATCGTGGCGCCCTTCCTGCTGTGGATCGCCCTGGACGCGCGCCGGCGGGACCGGGCCGTGACGCGGCCGGCGATCCGCGCGCTCGGTGACACGGCCGTCGCCGCCGCGGCCGCGGGCGCCGTGTTCGCCCTGGCCACCCTCGCCTCGGGCACGGGGCTCGGGTGGCTCAACGCGATCTCCGTGTCGGACCGGGTGATCAACTACCTCAGCGCCCCCACCGCGGCGGCCCACCTCATCCACGCCGTCACGGACTCCCCCGGCTTCGAGGACGTCCTCGCCGTGACCCGCCGGATCGGACAGGTACTGCTGGCCGCGACGCTCGTCGCCGTGTGGTGGTGCCATCGGCGGGATCGACTCACGGCGGTCCGCGGCATCATGCTGGCGCTGCTGGCCTTTGTCGTACTCAACTCGCTGGCCTGGCCCTGGTACCACTTGTGGGTGGCCGCGTTCTGGGTGCTGGCCCGCCCCGGCCGGCGGGCCACCACGGTGGCCGTGGCGGTCGTCGTGTTCCTGGTCATGGCCATCGGACCCAACGGGTCGACGAGCCTCTACAGTCCCGTGGTCACGGGGATCGCCGTGGTCGCATCGCTGGCCACCGGCTGGTGGTGGTGGCGGGCGACCGCCGAGGGCTAGAACCCCATCGCCTGCGCGCGCCGGACCACCTCGCGGGCCCGGTGCCCGTGGAGCGCCTCCGCGGGACGGCCCGGGAGGCTGTCGTCCTCCGTGAAGAGCCACCGGAGGATCTCCTCGTCGAGGTACCCGCCGTCCCGGAGGACCGAGACGAGTCCGGGCAGGAACCGCGCCACCTCGTCCCCGTCGAGGAAGACCGCGGGGACCGCCACGACACCGGAGCGGCGCACGGCGAGCAGCACCCCCTCGCGGAGGAGGTCGTGGACGCGGGTGACCGGGATGCCCAGTCGCTCGGACACCTCGGGGAGATTGATCGTCTGGACGTCGGCGGGCAGGACGTCATCGCAGTGGGGAACGGTACTCACCCCCACCACCGTAGTCCCACGGCCCGCGCCGGTCATCACCACCGGCCGCGCCGCCCGTCACGCACCGGTTTCGGGACGGGAGGGGCAGAATAGGGTCCATGAGCATCAACGACGGGCAGTTACCGGGGCCGGGCGCCCTGCTCGACGGGCGATACCGGCTGGACGCCGTGATCGCCCGCGGCGGGATGTCGATCGTCCACCTGGCCACCGACGAGCGGCTGGACCGCCACGTCGCCGTCAAACTACTGGACCCGACCCTCGCCGGGGACAGGGCGTTCGTCGACCGGTTCACCCTCGAGGCGCGCTCGGCGGCCCGCCTCTCCGACCCCGGCATCGTCCAGGTCTTCGACCAGGGCGTCGAGGGCGACTTCGCGTTCCTCGTGATGGAACTGGTCCCCGGTGGCACGCTCCGGGAACTGCTGGACGAGCGCGGCCCGATGCCCCCGTACGCCGCGGCCGCGGTGCTGCGCCCCCTCCTCGGCGCGCTCCGGGAGGCCCACGAGGCCGGCCTGGTCCACCGCGACATCAAGCCGGAGAACGTCCTCATCTCCACCACCGGGGCGGTCAAGCTCGCCGACTTCGGACTGGTGCGGGCCGTGGCCGAATCCCGGGCGACCTCCCGCAGCGTCGTGATGGGCACCGCCGCCTACCTGTCCCCCGAGCAGATCTCGGGCGCGGACACGGACGCCCGCTCCGACCTCTACTCCCTGGGCGTCCTCGCGTACGAGATGCTCACCGGGGAGCCCCCGTTCAGCGGGGACAACTCCATCGCGGTGGCCTACCGGCGGCTGGAGACGGACGTCCCCGCCCCGTCCGAGCAGTCGGACACGGTGGCCGAGGACCTGGACCACCTGATCCTCCGCGCCACCCGCCGCAGCCGCGAGGACCGCTACGCCGACGCCGGGGAGATGCTCGACGACCTGGACCGAGCGGCCGCGATCGGCCGGTTCCCGCCGTACGTCGTCCCGGCTCCGCGGCGGTCGTCGTGGGCCAGGGCGCGTGCCAACGCGGCCAGGTCGGCCCCCGACGGCGAATCGGAGTTCGATGCGGCGGATCGCGAGAGCGGAGAGGCGCTGACCTCGGGCGACGGCCCGGTCCCCACGCGGGTCCAGACCCGGGCGGATCTCGCCCCGGCCCCCCTCCCCCGGGGCGCCGCGGGCTCCCACGCCGGGAGCGAGGTGGAGCCGGTCCCCGACCGGACACCGGTCCGCCCCCGCCGGCGACTCGGCCTGCTGTGGCTCATCGTCGTGCTGGCCGCCGCCATCGCGCTGGCCGTGGCCGGGTGGTGGCTGGGCTCGGGCCGCTTCGTCACCGTGCCGTCCGTCCAGGGCATGTCCGTGGGCCAGGCGACCGAGGCGGTCGGCGCAGTCGGGCTGACCGCCGCCATCCGGGACGCCTTCAGCAACGACGTCCCCCGCTCGGGTCTGGTCGGAACCGACCCCGACGCCGGCTCCCGGGTGCCCCGCGGCGACACCGTCGCGGTCCTGGTCTCCGTGGGTCGCCCGGTCGTCCCCGAGGTGGGGGCCGGCCGGGACGTCGAGACCGTCTCCCGGCTGCTGCGGGACTCCTCCCTCGAGCCGGTCCGTGGCGGGGCCGAGTACTCCGACTCCGTCCCCGTGGGCCAGGTCATCTCCCTCGACCCCCGCTCCGGGACGACCGTCGACGTGGGGACCCGGGTGTCGATGGTGACCAGTTCGGGCCCCGCGCCGGTGACGGTGCCCGACGTGGCGGGGCTCGAGGAGGAGCAGGCCAGGAGGGCCCTGGAGGGAGTCGGCCTGACCGTCTCCGGTGTCACGAGGGTCTACGACGGCGAGGTGGACGGCGGCCTGGCCGTGGGCACCGACCCCGATTCCGGAGCCGACGTCGCGCGGGGTGACGGCGTGACCCTCCTGGTGTCCAACGCCCTCACGGTTCCGGACGTGCGGGACGTGCCGGTGGACGAGGCCACCGACGTTCTCACCAGGGCCGGATTCACCCTGGTCCGTGAGGCGCCGGTCACCGACCGTCAGGTGTCCGACGGCCGGGTGGTCCGCACCGACCCGCCTGCGGGGCGACGGGTGGACCCCGCGTCCCCGGTCCTGCGGATCGTCCCGTCGAACGCCGTCACCGTCCCCGTGGTGCTGGGCGCTCGGGCCTCCGACGCCCAGCGCACCCTGCAGGACGCGGGCCTGACGTCGACGATCGACGCGGGGACCGCGAGCGGGATCGTCTACGGGCAGACCCCGCTGCCCGGTCGCGTGGTGGCCAGGGGCAGCCAGGTCGAGCTGGACGCGCTGGGCTGAGCCACCGGGAGCGGCCCCGGGTCAGTTCCGGAGCATCTCCGCCACGAGGTAGGCCAGCTCCAGCGACTGCTGTGTGTTGAGCCGCGGGTCGCACGCGGTCTCATACCGGCCCTCGAGGTCCAGGTCGGAGATGTCCTGGGCGCCTCCGAGACACTCGGTCACGTCCTCGCCCGTGAGCTCGATGTGGATTCCGCCCGGGTGGGAGCCGAGGGCGTGGTGGACCTCGAAGAAGCCCTGCACCTCGTCGATGATCCGGTCGAAGTGCCGGGTCTTGTATCCGTTCGACGTGGAATGGGTGTTGCCGTGCATGGGGTCGCACTGCCAGATGACCTTGTGACCCGAGGCCTCGACGGCCTGGACGATCGGCGGGAGTGCGTCCCGCACCTTGTCGTTGCCCATCCGCGAGACGAGCGTCAGGCGACCCGGACGGTTGCGCGGATCGAGCTTCTCGACGTACTCCACGGCGAGTTCCGGGGTGGTCGAGGGCCCGATCTTCAACCCGATGGGATTCTCGATGAGGGAGGCGAACGCGACGTGGGCGTCGTCGATCCCACGGGTACGCTCCCCGATCCACAGGAAGTGGGCGGACAGGTCGTACAGGCCCTGCTCGGCGTCGCCGGTCAGCCCCGTCCCGTCGTCGGCCAGGCGGAGCATGGCCCGCTCGTAGTCCAGGACCAGCGCCTCGTGGGACGAGAAGATGTCCGCGGAGCGCAGGTTCACGTCGGAGACCCCGCACGCGTCCATGAACCGCAGACCGCGGTCGACCTCGGCGGCCAGCGCCTCGTACCGCGCGCCGGCGGGCGACCCGGCCACGAACTCCATGTTCCATTCGTGGACGCGGTGCAGGTCCGCCGTCCCCGATGCGGTCAGAGACCGGACGAGGTTCATGGCGGCGGCCGCGTTGGCGTAGGCGCGGACGAGGCGGGACGCGTCGTGCTGACGTGCCGCGTCGTCGGACTCGAGGCTGTTGACCATGTCACCGCGGTAGGACAGCAGGCCGGTCCCGTCGCGGTCGGCGGAGCGAGGCTTGGCGTACTGGCCGGCGATCCGGCCGACCTTGACCACGGGCATCGACGCGCCGTAGGTCAGGACGACGGACATCTGCAGCAGCGTCCGGATGACGCCCTTGATGTGCGGCTCGGTGTTGGCCTCGAACGTCTCCGCGCAGTCCCCGCCCTGGAGGAGGAACGCCCGACCGTGCGCGACCTCCGCCAGCTTGTCCGAGAGGTGTTCGACCTCGGACGCCACACAGATCGGCGGCACGCTCTCGAGGACCCTGCGCATGGCCGCGGCGTGCTCCGGATCCCACGACGGCTGCTGCAGGGCGGGCCGCGAGAGGGCGTCGGCCAGCAACCGATCGAGGTCCGCGGAGAGCGGGGGGAGTTCGGGTAGCTGCGCGATGTCGACGTCGACTGTCCAGTTGCTCACCCCGCGAGGATACGTGACCGCGGGCGCCGACGACCTCAGAGTCCGAGGTGGGGTGCCCTGGACGCGATCGCGCGGAACCTCATCATGGCGTGGCGGGCGTCGCCGAGGGCGTCGTGGGCGCCTCCCGGATGCGGGGGAAGCTCCGGCTCGCCCGCCATCTCCCACAACTGACGGACGTCGCGGGTGAACCTCGGCATCGCGGGCGGGAGCTCGGTCATGTCCCCCCAGAGCTGGCACACCGCCACGTGGTCGTAGGCCCCGATCCACGCCCACAGGTCGACCGAGCCCGACATCGGCGCGGTGACGAAGTCGTAGAGCCCGTCCCTGATCCCGGTCCGTGACATCCAGGCGGCGGAGGAGGGATTGGGCAGCTTGGGCAGCACGTTCCGTCGGACCCACGGCCCGGCGGACCCGGGGTCGAATTCGGTGGAGACCGCGTAGAACTCCCGCCCGTCCTCGGCGACGACCCCCACCGAGATCAACTCGATGGTGGTGCCGTCCTCGATGAACTCGCAGTCGTAGAAGTACCGCACCCGGGTCAGCGCTGCCCCTCGACCGGCTGGTCGAGAAGGTTGTGCCCGGACCTCAGGACGGCCTCGTAGCGCTTCTTCATATCCGCGCCGTACGTGTCCTCGACGTAGTCCTGGCCGGTCAGGGCCTGGATGCGGCGCATGAACTCGTCGGTGACCTCGCGCTCGGCAGCCCGGTCGCCCTCGCGGCCCGCCCACGGAGTGAGGTCGAGCGGCTCCCCGATGATCACCTGGACCCGATCGGGGCGGCGGAGCCTGCTGATACTGCGGATGTACTCGTTGGTGCCCTTCACCCCGACGGGGATGATCGGGACCCCGGCGCGCAGCGCCAGGCGGGCGGGCCCGGTCTTGCCGCGGAAGAGCCTGCCGTCCGGGGAGCGGGTGCCCTCCGGGTAGATGCACAGGATCTGACCCGAACCGAGGACCTCCATGCCCGCGTTCAGCGCGGCCTGGGCGGCGTCGGCGTTGGTGCGGTCGATCGGGTACTGCCCGGATCCCGCGAAGAACCACCTGCTGAGCATCCCCCGGACACCCGTACCGGTGAAGTAGTCGCTCTTGGCCAGGAAGGTGACCCTGCGGGGCAGCAGCAGCGGGGTGAACAGCCAGTCCGCGACCGATTCGTGGTTGCCGACCAGCAGCGCGGCACCCGAGGCCGGGAAGTTCTCCCGCCCGGAGATGACCGGCCTGCCGGTCGCCCTCAGGAAGGGCCCGATCAGCACGTACTTGAACAACCAGTACAGCAACGTGGTCACCGGTCCTCGTGTCGTTGGGGGGTGGACGAGTCCGGATACTACCCGGCGCGATCGGCGAATCCCGCCGGTACGAGATTCGGCGGCCAGAGATCCGGATCCGGGACGAAGTCCGCCACCACGGCGCCCGCGGCGGCGTCGAAGCCCGAGTCCACGAGGACGCACCTGGACAGCAGCGCGGGCAGCGGCACCACCGCCCGGAAGCCGTCGAGCTCCAGTCGCAATCCGTCGCCCTCCACCGACGGCGGCGACGTCGGAGCAGCGGGGACCGGGTACTCCACCCGGTACCCGCCCCTGCCGTCCTCCGTCACGGTCGGGGACACCGCACCCCGGGCCAGGGCCGCCAGCGCCGCGGTCCGGCGTGGCGAGCGTCCGGCCACCACCACCTCGATCGGTCCGGCGAGGAACGCGGAGACGTCCGCGGCGAGGAGAGCCAGCCGGTGCGCCTCCCGAACCCGGGTGTCCGCGCGATCACCGGCGGCCATCGACGCGAAGCGGACGTGGGCGGGCCAGAGCGTCTCGACGAACGTCGCCAGCTCCCCCGCGGCCGCGATCTTGCGAACCCCGGCGAGGTCGCCGTCGAGTTCCACCACCACCGTGTCCCAGACCCCCGCCGCGGCCGCCCTGCGCGCGTACTCCCATCCGAGAACCGTCGCGAGGGGGGAATCGCTACCGCTGGCCAGCGCCGCGAGCACCGCGTCTGCGGGATCCGACGCCCCCGAGCGGTACGCCTCCAGCCTGGCCACCGGGTCGTCTGCGCGGACCTCCACGGGTCCGTCCTCGCTGGTGTCCAGGCGCGGATCGACCGCGGTGGTGTCGCCGGTGAGGACCAGGGCCGTCCCGCCGGAGCCGAGGAGGATTCCGGCGGTGGCCTCGGAACGATCCGCCGGTCCGCCCCCCAGGACGGTGACGAATCTCGCCTCGGTCACCGCGACTCGACCCGGCGTTTGAGTTCGCTCAGCGCCTCGGAGAGGATCCGGCGCTCGGCGCGACTGCGCAGTCTGCCGATCACCGGGACGGCCAGCTCGAGCTCCAGCTGGTAGTCCACCCTGGTGCCGTCCTCCACCGGCTCGAGGTGATACGCGCCCGTCTGGGATCGCTGGAGCGTCGAGCTCTCCAATCGCCACTCGAGGCTCCTGTCGTCTGCGGACCAGGAGTAGGCGAGCACGTACTCGTCGACGATCGCGCCGGCGTCCAGGGTGAACCGGACCCGGTCCGGCCGGCCGTCGAGTCCGTGGGAGAGGACCTCCGCCTCCCGGATCGACGCGGACCACTCCGGGTAGGCGGCGAAGTCGGAGATGACGGCCATGACGTCCTCGACGTTCGCCGAGATGATCGTGGAGTCCCTGGTGGGCCAGACCCCCGGGGCACCGATGTCCTCGCTCATGCCCCCAAGCTTCACACATCTGCACCCCGGATGCGTCCTCGGTCCGGCGTCCGGCGGCAGGCGGCGTGGCCGTGCGACCCGCCCGGGGATAGGGTGTTCTCATCTTTTTACCATCGAACGTCTCCACCAGGAGGACCGCAGTGCGCGAATATGTCGCCGCCCCCGCAACATTCACCGTCCCCGACGACTGGTCGTGTGCCCAGGCGGCCTACGACCGCGCGGAGCAGACGCCGGACAACGTCGCCTTCCAGCGCCCGGTGGACGGACGGTGGACGGACGTGACCAACCGCGAGTTCGCCGACTCGGTCCGCGCCGTCGCCCGCGGTCTGGTGGCCCGGGGGATCGAGGCCGGCGATCGTGTCGCCCTCCTGTGCTCCACCCGGTACGAGTGGAACGTCATCGACTTCGCCATCTGGGCCGCCGGAGCGGTGACCGTGCCGGTCTACGACAGTTCGTCCTCCGAGCAGATCCGCTGGATCATGGAGGACTCGGGCGCCAGGCTCATCATCGTGGAGACCGCCGCCCACGCCGCCACCGCCGGCGAGGGCACCAGCGGACTGGACACCGCGCCCGACATCCTCGCGATCGAGGGCGACTCCCCCGCCGTCGAGCTGCTCTCGACCGCCGGGGCCGGAGTCGACGCGGGAGTGCTCGCCGAGCGTCGCGCGGCGGTGACCGCCGATTCCCCCGCGACCCTGATCTACACCTCGGGGACCACGGGACGGCCCAAGGGCTGCATGCTCACCCACCGCAACTTCATGTCCGAGACCCTCGCGATCCTCGAGACCCCGTTCAACC
Organism: uncultured Dietzia sp.; assembly: GCF_937873725.1. Lineage (GTDB taxonomy): Bacteria > Actinomycetota > Actinomycetes > Mycobacteriales > Mycobacteriaceae > Dietzia. The sequence goes on along the minus strand of NZ_CALMYY010000030.1, from coordinate 23,364 downwards.
AGTACCTGCGCGCGGACGCGACCACGGTCATGTTCCTGCCGCTGGCGCACGTCCTGGCCCGCGCCATCACCTATGCGGGATTCCACGCCGGGGTCCGCATCGCCCACTCGTCCGATTTGTCGAACCTCGTCGGCACTTTCTCCGAGATGCGGCCGCACTACATCCTCGCCGTCCCGCGCGTGTTCCAGAAGGTGTTCGACAAGGCGCAGGCGACGGCGCAGGACGGCGGCACGTTCAAGGCGTGGATGTTCGACAAGGCCACCGACACCGCGGTCGCCTACTCCAAGGCCAACCGGGGCGGCCGGGTCGGGCCACTGCTCAAGCTCCGCCACGCGCTGTTCTCCAAGCTCGTCTACTCCAAGCTCGTCGCGGCGCTCGGCGGACGCTGCGAGATCGCCATCTCGGGCGGCGCACCCCTGGGCGAGCGTCTCACCCACTTCTTCGACGGCATCGGGGTCAACATCTTCGAGGGCTACGGCCTCACCGAGACCTGCGCCGCGATCACCGTCAACACCCCCACGCAGATGCGCATCGGATCCGTCGGGCAGCCACTGCCCGGCTGTGCCGTGCGTATCGCCACGGACGGCGAGGTCGAGGTCAACGGTCCTGTCGTGACCTCCGGGTACTGGCGCAACGAGACGGCCACCGCCGAGGCGTTCTCCGACGGCTGGTTCCGGACCGGGGATCTGGGATCACTGGACGAGGACGGCTACCTCACCATCACCGGCCGCAAGAAGGAGATCATCGTGACGGCGGGCGGCAAGAACGTCGCCCCGAACCAGCTCGAGGACGCGCTCCGGGCCGACCCGCTCGTGTCCGAGGCCGTGTGCGTGGGTGACGGCAAGCCGTTCATCTCGGTCCTGCTCACGCTTGATCCGGAGGCCCTCGAGCGCTGGAAGCAGTACCACGAGAAGACCGGTTCGCTCTACGAGCTCCTCCGGGACGCGGACATGATCGAGCACCTCGACCAGGCGTTGGTCCGTGCCAACAGGACCGTTTCCCACTCCGAGGCCATCAAGAAGTACCACGTGCTGCCCGACCAGTTCTCCGAGGAGACCGGCGAGCTCACGGCCTCGCTGAAGGTCAAGCGGAACGTGGTCCACCAGAAGTACGCGGCGCAGATCGAGGACCTCTACTCCTGATCGGTGCCGGCCCGGCGACCCGGCCGCGGCCTGACCATGTCAGGCCGCGGTCAGTCGCCTGAGAGCACGCGTTCCATGTCTCGCGCCAGGTCCTCCCAGCGCCAGCGTTCAAGAACCCAGGTTCGGCCCCGGACGCCCATCGCCGACGCCCGGGGCCGGTCCGTGAGCAGGCCGGCCACGGCCTCGGCGATCTCGCCGTCGGAGGTACCGTCCACCACCAGCCCGGTCCGCCCGTCCAGGACGGTCTCCGGGGCGCCGCCGCTGCGACCCGCGACCACCGGCACCCCGCACGCCGAGGCCTCGAGGTAGACGATTCCCAGCCCCTCCACGTCGAGCCCCGCTCCCCTGGTGCGGCACGGCATCGCGAACACGTCCGCCATCCGGTGGTGGTCGACGATCTCGTACGCCGGGACGCGACCGGTGAAGATCACCCGGTCGGCCACGCCGTGTCGGCGCGCCAACCCCTCCAGCGTCCGTCGGTAGGGACCACCCCCGACGACGACGAGGACCGCCCCGGGCGCCCGGCGGGCGATCTCCGGCAGCGCCCGGATGAGCGCGTCCTGGCCCTTGCGCGGCACGAGTCGGGACAGACAGACGATCACCTCCCTGCCGGTGACCCCGTAGCGCTCACGGATCGCCTTCCTCCGGACGGGATCCGGACGGAACCGTTCCGTGTCGACCCCTCCCGGCTGGTGGACCAGGCGGGCGTGCGGGCCGAACGCGGCCGCGACGCGACGCCTCGTGTAGTCGCTGACGTAGGTGACGGCATCCGTCGACTCCCCGATCAACCTCAGCACCTGCCGGGATCCCGGGAGCATCGACCAGCCCACCTCGTGCCCGTGGGTGCTCGCGACGATCCGATCGACCGGACCGCTCCGGAGGACGGGGGCCATCGCGGCGAGGGGCGCAGCGGCTCCGAACCAGATGGTGCTCGCCCCGAAGTCCGAGGCCAGCCTCCTCGCCCGCGCCGCCAGGTCGGGGGTGGGGAGCAGCATCTCCGTCGGAACCCGCTCCACCAGGTACGGGCGGGTCGCGTCGTACTCGACCGACTCGGCCCCGCGGAACGTCGACGCGAGCACCGCGACGTCCTCGGGATCGAAGTGCGCCAGGTAGGTCTCCAGGTACGACTGGATGCCCCCGGGCCGCGGGGGGTAGTCGTTCGTGATCAGTAGCGTCCTCGTCATCGCATCCGAGACTGCCACAGAGCCCCGGCGACGCCCGGACCGCCTGCCGTGCTCAGTATCGGCGGATGCCGCTGATCGGCATCGCGTCGACCTTCTCCAGCTTGACGGGGACGCCGTACGTCGGCGCGTGGAGGACCAGTCCGTCTCCGGCGTACATCCCGACATGCGTCGCGCCCGGATAGTAGATGACCAGATCACCGGGCTGGACGTCCGCCATCGCGACCGGCGCCCCGGAGGCGGCCTGCGCCTGGCTCGACCGCGGGAGCGCCTTACCCTCCTGGGCGTACGACCAGACCATGAGCCCGGAGCAGTCGAACTCGGAGGGGCCCGTGGCCCCCCACGAGTAGGGGGCGCCGAGCCGGGAGAGCGCGACGTTGAGCGCGGCGGAGTTGACGCCGTCGATCGGCGGGGCGACATAGCCGGGGGGCATGACCGGTCCCCCTGCCCACACGGCCCGCTGGGCCTCCGAGAGCGCGTCCACCCGGCGCCGCACCTCGTCGATGCGCAGCCTCATCTCCCCCGAGCGGCGATCGAGTTCGTCGGCGCGATCCCTGGCCTCCCGAGCCGCCTCCCCGGCGACCTCGGAGGCCCGGTCCGCCTCGTCGCGGAGCCGGGCCGCCTCGACCGACGCGGCCCTCGAGGCGTCGAGTGCGCTGGTGGTCACCCCCGACAGCCGCTGGAGGGTCCCGAGCCTGTCCACGAGGTCGCCGGGACTGGCCGCGAGCACGGCGGCCCGGGTGGCGCCGGTATCACCACCGCGGTAGCGCATGGTCGCGAGGCGATCCACGAGCGACTGGTCCCTCGCGGCGCCGAGGTCGGCGACCACCGCGCGACCGGCAGCGACGCCGGCGTCGCGCTCGCGCCTGTCCCGCTCCGCCTGTGCGCGGTCGAGTTCGGCCTGCGCGAGGTGGAGCTCCTCGCCCAGCGCACCGGCCTCCTCGGACAGCCGGGCCAGCTCGACGAGGTCCTCGCCGACCGCGCCCTCGGGGGCGGCCTCCACCTCCGTCGGCGTCACCGGGGCGGGGGCCGAGGGTTGCGCCGAGGCCACCGCGACACCTGTCGTCATCGCGGCGGCCACGGTCGCGGCGATCGCGACCGTACGGAAACTGCGGGGTAGGGGCACTGTCGGCTCTCGGGTCGGTCGTGGCGGGGGTTCTCGCGGGAGGCGGCAGGAGCGGGGCAGGGACGCCGTCAGGCTCCGTCACCGCATAGTACAGACGACGAACCCCGTCGACACCCGGCTGGTGGCCGGTCGTCGACGGGGTACGTGGAGGCCTGAGTCTCCGGTGGGACTCAGTAGTACCGGGTGGCACCGTAGAACGGCATGGAGTCCAGCGGGGCGTAGCTCACGCTGGTGCCGGAGTAGGGGGCGTGGACGACCTGACCGTTGCCGGCGTAGATCCCCACGTGGCTGGCGCCGCTGTAGAACGCGACGATGTCGCCGGGCTGAAGGTCCGCCTTGGACACCTGGGTGCCGCCACCGATCTGGGCCTGGCTGGTGCGCGGGATGGAGATGCCCGCCTCCTTGTAGGCCCAGGAGGTGAGCCCGGAGCAGTCGAACGAGCTCGGGCCGGTGGCGCCCCACACGTAGGGCGAGCCCACGCGGGTGCCGGCGGCCTCGAGGATGCGCTGGCCGGTCGAGATCTGCGGCGCCGGGGCGGCGAACTCGACGGGGGCGACCTGGGCGAGACCGGCCGGGAGAGCGATGCCCTCGGGAACGTCGACGGTGACCTGGGCGGGCACGCCCGGCAGGCGCAGCTCGACGGGGACGTCGACGGTCACGGGCGCGGCGGCCGCGGTTCCGGCTCCCGCGACGGCGGCTCCGGCCGCGAGCAGTCCGGCGGCGGCGACGCGGCGTCCGGTCGAAACGGTCTTGATGCTGTGGGCTCCCACGAGAGTGTTTTCCTCTTTCTTCCTGCGACACCGACCGGGTTAGCTGACGGGTTCGGACACGGAAGTCTGTCCTACGCCCCGGACCTGGTGGCCCTTGGACGATTCACCCCAGTGGAACGTGGTTCCCCGGTGCGCCCCTCTGGCGCTTAGGTGGTGACCCCGGCTCCCCACCGGTGGGCGGGTGATGACTTCCGAGGTCTCGAAAAGGTTACGAAACCGTCTCGCCGAAGTCCAGTCCCTCGCTCACGCCGCGGTGTATTCGGCCACGATCTCGACCGTGGAGACCATCCCGACCTCGATGAGCACCTCGATCGCGGAGCGCACCTCGGGCTGCAGAACGTACCCGCACGACTCCTCGGAAAGCGTGTCCACCTGCGGTTCACCCGCGATCAAGACCGAGACCACGCAGTCGTCACATGTCCGTGGCCGCGCCGGGCACCGAGCACAATCGATGGATAGCATGATCTACATCACACTCCGTCCTGGGCGTGTTGCCCATTCGTTATCTGCCCGCGATCCGGGTCGATGGCGACCGTATAGAACGACTCGGACATCCACGGCCCGGGCGGACTGACGTAGGGCGCGGGATCGGGCTGTCGGACCCCGGAGCTACCGTCTGCGCCATGTCCACCACCTCCTCGCGCGCGCCGGCCGCACCGACCGGGGTCCAGACGGCGTTGGACGAGCTCGAACCGTTGCTGTCCGAGGTGACGTTCGTCGTGGTGGATCTGGAGACCACCGGGACGCGGCCGGGAACGGATGAGATCACCGAGATCGGCGCCGTCCGCGTGGTGGGCGGCGAGGTCCGGGCCGAGTTGTCCACGTTCGTCGCGATCGACGGCGTCCTCCCGGGACATATCAGCACCCTCACCGGCATCGCCCCGGGCGACCTCGTGGGGGCCCCGTCGCTGGGCGAGGTGATGGCGACCTTCCTCGAGTTCTCCCGGGGCGCCGTCCTGGTGGCGCACAACGCGCGTTTCGACCTCGGCTTCCTCCGCGCCGCGGCGGCCTCGACCGGCCGGCGGTGGCCCGACCCGCCGTCGATCTGCACCCTCACCCTCGCGCGACGGGTGCTCCACAGCGGCGAGACCCGCGGTCACCGCCTCGGCGTGCTCGCCGCGCACCTGGGGTCGGCGGTCGAACCGAACCACCGAGCCCTCCAGGACGCCCGGGCGACCGTCGACGTGCTGCACGCGCTGATCTCCCGGGTCGGCGACTGCGGGGTGTCCACGGTCTCGGAACTGAGGGCGTACGACGGGCGCCTCAGCCCCGAGGTGCGGCGGCGGGCCACCCTGACCGAGTCGCTCACGTCCGGACCCGGCGTCTACCTCTTCCGAGACAGCTCGGGCGGTCCCCTCTACGTGGGGTCGTCGGGGTCCGTGCGCCGGAGGGCCCGCTCCTACTACTCGGGCGGGGACGCCCGCGGCAGGATGCGGACGATGATCGGCCTGGCGGCGAGCGCCGAGTCGGTCCCGTGCGCGCACCTCCTGGAGGCGTGGACCGTCGAGGAGCGGCTCATCGACTCCCTCCAGCCCCCGTTCAACAGGCGGTCCCGCAGCCCCCGCCGCGGGTGGTGGCTCGCGCCTCCCACCGGCAGGGCGGTTCGAGGCCGGGTCACCAGGTCCCCGGAGCACCCGTTGGCGATCGGGCCGTTCCGCCGGGCGCAGGACGCCCGTTCGGCGTGGGAGGACCTGTCCGAGGTCGACGGCTCGATCGCCGATCCCGAATCGTGGCGGGAACTGGTGACCGGAACGGACTCGGCACCCTTGCGGGCCCTCATCGACCGCATCGAGGCCCTCGCCACCGGCGGCGCCTTCGAGAGGGCCGCCGGGTTGCGGGACCGCACCGCGATCCTCGTGCGCGTCCTCTCCCGCCACCAGGAACTCACGGCGACCGCGGCACTCCCCGAGCTGATCCTGGTCCAGGCCGGGCCCCGCCGGTCGTGGGCGGTCGCGGTCGTGCGGCATGGGCGCCTCGCCGCGTCCGGGACGGTGCCGACCGGTGCGGCGCCACTGCCCGTCATCGACTCCCTCAGGTCGGGGGCCACCACCGTGCTCCCCGATCCCGGCCCACTCCGCGGGGCGACGCCGGCGGAGGTCCGCAACGTCCACCGATGGATCGATTCCGCCCCCACTCGCATCGTGTCGATCGAGGGCGCCTGGGTGCTCCCCGTCCGCGGGGCGCACACCCTGTCCGGCTGGGCCGAGCGTGCGGAACGCGCCGCGTCGGGGGTCCGCGAGACCGGGGTCAGCCGCGCGTCGCGCTGAAGGCCGCCCACCTCTCCAGCAGGCCGGCCGCCTCGCCGTCGTCTATCGCCGCCGCGGCGCGGTCCAGGGCGGACCTCATCGCGGGCACCAGCTCGGCCCCTCGCCCGAGTCCGTCGAACGCCACCAACGCCGCGGCCGAGTTGAGCAGCACCGCATCGCGGACCGGACCCGTCCTCCCCGCCAGCAGGTCCCGTGCCACACCGGCGTTGTGCTCGCCATCGCCGCCGCGCAGTTCCTCGATCGAACAGGTGTCCATCCCGAAGTCCCCGGGGTGAATCCGATCCTCGTCGACCTGGCCGTCGGCGACCCGCAGGACCCGGGTCGATCCCGTCATGGTGATCTCGTCGAGCCCGTCCGAGCCGCGGACCACCAGGGCCGACCTACCGCGGAGTGCGAACACCTCGGCCATGACCGTCATCAGGTGCTCGAAGGCGCAGCCGATGAGGTTGGCCGCCGGCGCCGCGGGGTTGGTGAGCGGACCGAGGATGTTGAAGACCGTGGGTATCCCGATCTCGCGCCGGGGCGCGGCGGCAAACCGGAGGGCCGGGTGGAACACGGGGGCGAAACAGAAGGCCACGCCCACCTCCTCGACGCAGCGGGCGACATCCTCCGGCCCGAGGTCGATCGCCACCCCGAGGGCCTCCAGGACGTCGGCGCCGCCGCTCTTCGACGAGGCCGCCCGGTTGCCGTGCTTGACCACGGGCACCCCGCACGCGCTCACCACGAGGGAGGACATGGTGGAGATGTTCACGGTGCCCTGCCTGTCGCCGCCCGTGCCCACGATGTCGAGGCACGGGCGGGACGTGGGGACCCGGCGCGAGAAGTCGAGCATCGTCGCCGACAGCGCGGCGAGCTCCGGCCCCGTGACGCCCTTCATCCCGAGCGCGACCCCGAACGCGGCGATCTGGGCGTCTGTCGCGACGCCCTCCATGATCCGGGACATGGCCCAGGCGGCGTCCGCCGGATCGAGGTCCCGTCCCGAGGTGAGCGTGCCAAGCACTGCGGGCCACGATCGGCCCCCGTCGACCGATGCCGAACTTCCCACGTGTCCCGACCTCTCTCCCCTGGTACCGCCGGTCCGTCTCCGCTGGCGGACCGCGCCCCGCCAATCGTGCCACCAGCGCCACCTCCGTCGCTCGCCCAGGCCCGTCATCGGCCGTCCCCGGAACGCGCCGATCAGCCTGAGAGGGCCCTGATAGCCCCTGCATGGGGTGCGGTCCCACATACCCAAGCTGAGAGTTCCCCGGGCGACCTGCGGAAACGCCGGAAGGACACGCCGATTTCGGGGGTCCGTGCAGACTCCGCCCATCTCAGGGGTCATACTTGGCCTCGTGACGAGCGCAGTAGATAACTCAGGAACGGCTATGGCCCAGCGTGTTCATTCGCTGAACCGGCCGAACATGGTCAGCGTGGGCACCATCATCTGGTTGTCCCAGGAGTTGATGTTCTTCGCGGGCCTGTTCGCGATGTACTTCGTCTCCAAGGCGAACTCGGGAGGTGACTGGCCTTCCTATCCGGTGCACCTGAACGTGCCGTTCGCCCTGACGATCACCGTCATCCTCGTGGCGTCCTCGTTCACCTGCCAGATGGGTGTCTTCGCCGCCGAGCAGGGAGACGTCTTCGGCCTCCGCCGCTGGTACGTGATCTCGGCCGTGATGGGGACGGTCTTCCTCATCGGCCAGGTGTACGAGTACACGATGCTGTACTTCGAGGGCGTCACGATCTCCTCTAGCGTGTACGGATCCGTCTTCTTCATCACCACCGGCTTCCACGGTCTCCACGTGCTGGCGGGCGTCCTGGCGTTCGTCGTCCTCGTGATGCGGACGACGATGTCCCGGTTCACACCCGCCCAGGCGACGGCGGCCATCGTGGTGTCGTACTACTGGCACTTCGTGGACGTGGTCTGGATCGGCCTCTTCGTCACCATCTACTTCATTCAGTAGTCAGCTGGCCGCAGGACGCCGCGTCCAGCAGGTCCCAACACCAAAGGGAACTCACAATGAACTCACCTCACCCACCCGCTGCGGACACGCCGTCGCCGGAGCCCGCGGGTACTCCGGCGCGACCGGCCTCCTCCAAGCGTCGTCGGAAGGCCACTGGCGCGCTCGTCATCGCCGCCGGCCTCCTCGGTGCGGGCGCCATCGCCACGGCCGTGGTTCCCGAGCCGCAGGTCGCGACGGCGCAGCAGGACCAGGCCGCGCTGATCGCCGAGGGTAAGTCGATCTACGACGTCGCCTGCATCACGTGCCACGGCCAGAACCTGCAGGGCGTGCAGGACCGCGGCCCGTCGCTCGTCGGCACCGGCTCGGGCGCGACCTACTTCCAGGTCCACTCCGGCCGCATGCCCGCCGCCAACAACGAGGCCCAGGCGCAGCGGAAGAAGCCGCGCTACAGCGAGCACCAGATCGTCGCCCTCGCCGCCTACGTCGACCTGTACGGCGGCGGCCCCGCGATCGTCACCGATCCCGACGGCCAGGTCGCGCAGGGGAGCCTCCGCGGCGCCTCGGGCGAGTCCCGCCCCGAGGAGATCGCTCGCGGCTCCGAGCTGTTCCGCCTCAACTGCGCCTCGTGTCACAACTTCACCGGCCGCGGTGGAGCGCTGTCCGCCGGCAAGTACGCACCCACGCTCGATCCTGCCAACGAGCAGGAGATTTACCAGGCCATGCTGACCGGGCCGCAGAACATGCCCAGGTTCTCGGACCGTCAGCTCACGCCTGACGAGAAGAAGGACATCATCGCCTACATCAAGGACACGGACTCCAAGATCACGCCGGGCGGCTACGCGCTCGGCGGCCTCGGACCCGTGAGCGAAGGCGTGGCCATCTGGCTTGTCGGCATCGTCGCCCTCATCGGTGCGACCCTGTGGATCGGATCCCGTTCATGAGTGAGACACCCAAGAACCCGTCCCCCGCGGACCTCGACCGGATGAGCGACGCCGATCTGGTCCGTCTCGGCACCGAGATGGACGAGGTCGACGTCCGGTTCCGCGAGAACCGTTGGCCGGAGGGCGTCACGACCCGCGCCGAGAAGCGGGCGGCACGCACGGTCACCATCTGGTTCGCGCTCTCCGCCGTGCTGGCCCTCGCCTTTGCCGTCATCTACATCGCCTGGCCGTGGGAGTACCGCGGCGAGGGCGAGGACGGCTACTGGCTCTACATGGTCTACACGCCGCTGCTCGGCGTGACGATCGGCCTGTCGATCCTCTTCCTCGGCTTCGGCGCCGTGCAGTTCACCAAGAAGTTCGTCCCCGAGGAGATCTCGGTCCAGACGCGCCACGACGGCCCGTCGGACGAAGCCGACCGGCGCACCATCGTCGCCGAGCTCAACGACTCGTGGAAGACCTCGACCCTCGGTCGCCGCAAGGTCATGGGCGGCTTCCTCGGTGCGGGAGTCGGACTCATCGGGCTGTCCGCGATCCTCCCGCTCGGCGGGATGATCAAGAACCCGTGGAAGCGCGGCGAGCTCACCGTCGCCGGCGACGGCACCCTGCACACCACCGGCTGGACCCTCGCCTCGAGCAGCCGTCCCGACGGCCTGCCCGCGGAGAAGGTCTACCTCGGTCGCGACACCGGCAAGGTGTTCCCGGACGGGCATCCCCCGGCCGGCGAGGGCCGCCTCGTGCGGATCCACGTCGAGGACCTGGCGGCGGGCGGGCTCGAGTCCGTGTTCCCCCTCCCCGAGAACGACCTCGGCGACTTCGAGGCGCACATGCACTCGATCCACGGCGTACGGAACGCGGTCATGCTGATCCGCTTCCGTCCCGAGGACGCCGCGCGGGTGATCAAGCGGAAGGGCCAGGAGGAGTTCAACTACGGCGACCTCTACGCCTACTCGAAGATCTGCACGCACCTCGCCTGCCCCACCTCCCTGTACGAGCAGCAGACGCAGCGGTTCCTCTGCCCGTGCCATCAGTCGCAGTTCAACGCGCTGGAGTATGCGAAGCCGATCTTCGGCCCCGCCGCGCGTGCGCTGCCGCAGCTGCCCATCGCGGTTGACAGCGAGGGCTACCTCGTCGCCAACGGCGACTTCATCGAGCCGGTCGGACCTGCCTTCTGGGAGCGTCGTTCATGAGCAACAACACCACACTCGCGAAGGTCGGAGACGGCCTCGACTCGCGATACACCATGGCCAAGGGCATGCGCCGGCAGATCAACAAGGTCTTCCCCACGCACTGGTCCTTCCTCCTGGGCGAGATCGCCCTGTACAGCTTCATCATCCTGCTGATCTCGGGTGTGTACCTCACCCTGTTCTTCGACCCCTCCATGTCGAAGGTGATCTACCAGGGCGCGTACGCGCCCCTCAACGGCATCGAGATCTCCCGCGCCTACGAGACGGCGCTGAACATCTCGTTCGAGGTCCGCGGCGGGCTCTTCGTGCGGCAGATCCACCACTGGGCGGCCCTGCTGTTCGTCGCCTCGATGGTCGTCCACATGATCCGCATCTTCTTCACGGGCGCGTTCCGACGCCCGCGTGAGGCCAACTGGACCATCGGTTGCGTGCTGCTGCTCCTGGGCATCGTCGAGGGCTTCCTCGGCTACGGTCTGCCGGACGACGTCCTCTCGGGCACCGGCCTCCGGATCACCTCGGGCATCATCGTCGGCATGCCGGTGATCGGCACCTGGCTGCACTGGATGATCTTCGGTGGGGACTTCCCGGGCGACATCATGATCCCGCGCTTCTACGTGCTGCACGTGCTGATCATCCCGGCGATCATCCTCGCGCTGATCGCCGCGCACCTCGCGCTGGTCTGGTACCAGAAGCACACCCAGTTCCCCGGGCCCGGCCGGACGGAGAACAACGTCGTCGGCGTCCGTATCCTCCCGGTCTTCGCGGTCAAGTCCGTCGCCTTCGGTGCCATCACGGTCGGCATGCTCATGCTCTTCTCGGGCCTGTTCACGATCAACGCCATATGGAACCTCGGGCCGTACAACCCCTCCCATATCTCCGCGGGATCGCAGCCCGACTGGTACATGCTGTGGACGGAGGGCGGCGCCCGTGTCATGCCCGCCTGGGAGCTCTACCTGGGTCCGTACACCGTCCCCGCGGTGATGTGGGTGGCCGTGATGCTCGGCGCCATGGTCGTGCTGATGTTCGCCTACCCGCAGATCGAGGCCAAGTTCTCCGGCGACACCGCCCACCACAACCTGCTGCAGCGTCCGCGCGACGTGCCGGTGCGTACCGCCGCCGGCATGATGGCCATCTCGTTCTACGTGGTCCTGGTGCTGATGGGGTCCAACGACCTGATCTCCTACCACTTCGACGTCTCGTTGAACGCCACCACCTGGGCCGGTCGCATCGGTCTCATCGTGGTGCCGCCGCTGGTGTACTTCTTCACCTACCGGCTGTGCCTGGGTCTGCAGCGCGCCGACCGCGACGTGCTCGAGCACGGTATCGAGACCGGCATCATCATGCGCCTGCCGCAGGGTGAGTTCATCGAGGTCCACCAGCCGCTCGGTGAGGTCGACGAGCACGGCCACGCCGTCCCGCTCGAGTACGCCGGCGCCAAGGTGCCCAGCAAGATGAACCAGCTCGGCGTGGCCGGTCGTCCCCCGCGCGGCGCACTCTCGGCTGACCCGGCCGACGAGGCCCGTCTGCTCGACAAGGCCGAGCACGGCAAGCACGAGCAGGAGTACTCCATGCTCACCACGTTGCAGGAGGAGATCCTCACTCGTCGCGACGAGCACTGAGCCACCGGTAACACCCGACCGCGGGCCGGACCTCCACGTGGAGGTCCGGCCCGCGGTCTGTCGCGGTCCACCCCCCACGCCGCCCCCCGTCGGTCCGCGGGCGTGGAGAGTCTAGGGGGACGACGACGAGAAGGTCCTCACCCCGGGAGGCCGCGGCCTCCGGAAAGGTCAGTGGTGGCCGGGGTCGGGAGTCAGTCGACCCGCGACCCCTCGATCGGAAGTGGCTCCCCCGCCATGTGGGCGACGGCGCGGAAGGCCATCGTCATCCCGGACCCGAGGGGGACCCCGGGTCCCGGGTACGCCTCGCCGGACACCGAGGCCGACGAGTTGCCGGCCGCGTACAGGCCCGGGATGGGGCAGCCGGTGGTGTCGAGGACGGCCCCGTTGGTGTCGATCACCGCGCCCCCCTTGGTCCCCAGGTCGCCCAGGACGAGCCGGACGGCGTGCAGTCGCCCGCCGGGCAGGGGTCGTAGGCACTCCCCCGGCGTCGACGCCCCGAGGAAGAACCGTCCGTAGGGGTCCTCACCCCGGCCGAAGTCCGTGTCGCGGCCCCGCTCGGCGAGCGCGTTGAACCGCTCGACGCTCTCTGCCAGGGCCTCCGGATCGAGGCCCGTCGCCGCGGCGAGGTCCCCGATCGAGGCCGCGGTGTGCCAGAGACCGGCGGCGCGGAGCTCGTCGGCGTCGGGGGCGGGGACGCAGATCGCCGGGTACCCGCCGGCCTCGGCGTCGTCGAAGACACACCAGAACTCGTCCCCCGCCCCGTCGGTGATCCGCGCGTGCATCCTCCGCCCCATCTGGTCGTAGGGCAGGAGCTCGTTGGCGAATCGCCGCCCGGTGGCGTCGACGATGATGCCCGAGCGGAAGCCCAGGGTGAAAGCGGCGTGGCCGTTGGGGAAGAGCGTGGCCGGGCACCACCACGACTGATCGAGCAGGTCGAGTCGGGCGCCGACCCGCTCGAACATCCGGACCGCGTCACCGGACCCGGTGTCCGGGTGGGAGGCGGACCAGTCGGCTGTGGGCATCTGCTGCCACCGTGCCCGCAGTTCGGCGGACCGTTCGAACCCGCCGGCCGCGACCAGGACACCGTGACGGGCACGCAGCACCTGTCGGCCCTCGTCGCCCCGGGTCACCACGCCCACGACCCGACCGTCGTCGTCCCGGACGAGCTCCTCCACGGCCGTGGAGAGCCGCAGCTCGGCGGCGTCCATCGCATCCAGCGCGAGGAGTAACCGGGCCACCCAGGCACGGCCGCCCTCCAGCTTGGCGGTGTCCTCGTCGGCGCCGAACTGGTCGGCCGGGACGGAGCGGCGGATGTCCCCCGTGCGGGCGCCGACCTCCTCGCTCCTGATGGGCTTGGGGTAGATGCTGCGCCCCGTCTCCTGCCGCCCCGGGGCGTCGAAGTAGTCGGGGAACGCCTGGAACCGTGTGGGGATACCGAGGTCGTGCGTGAGGAAGTCCACCACCCGCGGTCCGGTGCTAAGGAAGGCGTCCTGCAGGTCCCGGTCGGTGCGGTCACCGACCACAGCGCGGAAGTAGGTTCGGCCCCTCTCTACCGAGTCCTCGAGACCGTCGCGGGCGAGGACGGCGTTGCCCGGAAGCCACACCGCCCCTCCGGAGTACGCGGAGGTCCCGCCGAACCGGTCGGTCTTCTCCACCAGACAGGTCGTCAGGCCCCGCGATACCGCCGCCGCGGCCCCGAAGAGCGCGGCGATGCCCGAGCCCACCACCACCACGTCAAATTCGGCATCCACGGTGTTCTCCCCGGTCGTCACGGTCACGCGCCTCTCCTCGATCCCCTGCAGCCGTTCGCCATCGCCCTCGGACGACACACTTACTGGAACAGGTTTCACCCTAGCGACTCGGGCGGGTCCCCCGCTTCCGTCTCCCGGTTTCGTGACAGCCCGGGCGCACGGGAGCATGATCGCGGTGTGGCGAGGGACGAGGTCGAGCGCTCCGAGGACGGGCGGTACATCGTGGTCGGCGGTCGGCGGTGGCGCGCGACCGATCCGGCGATCCCGGAGAAGCTCCGCGCGGAACTCGTGTCCGCCCTCATGACGGGACGCCGGCTCGTGAAGACCGAGGGCGACGCCGCCAGGGTGATGGTCGACGACGCCAAGGTGGCGCTCGGGGAACGGGGGGACCCGTGGTGGGATCCCACGGAGGAGGGGACCCGCCGCCGCCTCGCCGCCACCATCCGCACCCTCCTGCGGTCCCGAGGGGGCGGCTCGATCTGCCCGAGTGACGCCGCGCGCGCCGTCGGCGGCGAGCACTGGCGGGACCTCATGGACACCGCCAGGGACGTGGCCCTCGAACTCCGTGACCAAGGGATCGTGGCGATCCGGCAGCGCGGCGAGGACGTGCCCGGGTCGCGGATCCGCGGGCCGATCAGGATCGTCGCGGCCGCCGCCCTCGACTCCAGGCCGGCATCCGGGGACACGGCCCCGGGCACTCAAGCTACCGGCGGGTAACCCTCGCCGTGTCGCAGGTCGCGGCCTAGTACGATCGCCACCAGTAGGAGACAATCACCTGACGCTCCCGGCGCTCGGAATTCGCCGGGGCATCCCACGGAAAGGCATCCCCTTGCGCCGCACTGTGTTCAACGAAGACCACGAGGCCTTCCGCCAGACCCTCCGCGACTTCATCGAGTCCGAGGTGACCCCTCACTTCCAGGAGTGGTTCGAGGCCGGCATCGTCCCCCGCGAGTTCTACTACAAGCTCGCCGACCTCGGATTGTTCGGCATCAACGTCGACGAGGAGTACGGCGGCGCGGGCATCAACTCCCACAAGTTCGAGGCCATCCAGTCCGAGGAGACCGCCCGCGCCGGCGTGAACTTCGGTGGCTCGGGTGTCCACGTGCTGCTCGGACTGCCCTACATCAAGGCCCTGGCCACCGAGGAGCAGAAGCAGCGCTACCTGCCGAAGTTCGTCGCGGGCGAGGAGATGTGGGCGCTGGCCATGACCGAGCCGGGGACCGGGTCGGACCTGGCCGGCATGAAGAGCACCGCCAAGCTCTCCGAGGACGGCACCCACTACGTCCTCAACGGCGCCAAGACGTTCATCACCGGCGGCGTCCACGCCGACCGGGTGATCGTCTGCGCCCGCACCGCTCCCCCGCGCGAGGACGACCGCCGCTTCGGCATCTCGCTCCTCGCCGTGGACACCAAGCTCGAGGGTTACGCGGTGGGACGCAAGCTGGACAAGGTCGGCCTCAAGACCTCCGACACCGCCGAGCTCTCGTTCACGGACGTCAAGGTTCCCGTCGAGGACCTGCTGGGCGAGGAGAACCGCGGGTTCTTCTACCTCGGCCAGAACCTGCCGTCCGAGCGTTGGGGTATCGCCTACGGTGCGTACGCCCAGGCCGCGGCCGCCGTGCGCTTCGCCAAGGAGTACACGCAGCAGCGAGTCGTGTTTGGCAAGCAGGTCGCCGAGTTCCAGAACACGAAGTTCGAGCTGGCCGCCTGCCAGGCCAAGGTCGACGCCGCCCAGGCCGTCGCGGACCGCGCCCTCGAGGCCCTGGACGCGGGCGAGCTGACCGCGGCCGAGGCGGCCTCCGCCAAGCTGTTCTGCACCGAGGTCGCGGCGGAGGTCATCGACCGCTGTCTCCAGCTGCACGGCGGCTACGGCTTCATGAACGAGTACCCGATCGCGCGCCTGTACTCGGACAACCGGGTCAACCGGATCTACGGCGGGACCAACGAGGTCATGAAGTCCATCATCGCCAAGGACATGGGGCTGTAAGCCTGCCCCCTGTACGCCTCCCTCCGGGACCGCACGGGCCGGGGCCGCTGCCGACGCGCAGTGGCCCCGGCCCGACCCGTCTCGCGGTCCCTCACGATCCGATCATCCCAGGACGGCGGACAACAAGCCGGGCCCCCACCGCGGATCGCGGTGGGGGCCCGGCTGCACGCGGTGGCGTGGGGTCAGTGCTTCTCGCGGCCCCAGTGGTACTCGAACACCAGCGCGGAGGCGGTGATGATCAGCGCCACCGCTCCGGCGATGAGGATCCACCAGTTCCAGAAGGCGGCGCCGTAACCGAGGATGAGGATCGAGAACGCCATGAAGAACGGCCAGTAGCTGTGAGGGCTGAAGAAGCCCAGCTCGCCCGCGCCGTCCGAGACCTCCGCCTCTTCGTAGTCCTCGGGCAGCGTGCTGATGCGACGGGCCACGAAGCGCAGGTAGCCGCCGACCAGCAGGCAGAGCCCCGCGGACAGCACCAGGGCGGTGGTGCCGACCCACTCGACCCCGGTACGCGAGGCGCCCGTGAGGTAGCCGTACGCGATGGCCATGACGGCGAGGAAGATCACCAGTCCGTCGAAGATTCTTACTGTTGCGTTCATCGTGCAGGAGCCCTTCGCGTGATACCGGAGAGAGACGTCAGTTAGCGGATGCGTTCTCGATGATGTTGTTCTGGTCGCGGGTATCGCTACGTCCGGTCTTGAACGGTGCCGTGGACGTGGAGTACGGCGCCTGCCCGATGGACTGCAGGGCCTCCGCGTTGGACGCGGTCGGGTTGTCCTCACGGAACTGGATGTACTTCGCGAAGTCCTCGGGCGACACGGCCCGGAGTTCGAAGTTCATCATCGCGTGGTACGCGCCGCACATCTCGGCACACCGTCCCACGAAGGCGCCTTCACGCTCGATCTGCTCGACCTGGAACATGCTCAGCTGCTGGTTCTTGCCCGGGTGCGGCATGACATCCAGCTTGTAGATGAACTCGGGGATCCAGAAGGAGTGGACGACGTCGGCCGACGCGAGGCGGAACTCGATCCGGGTACCGGTCGGCACGACCAGCACCGGGACCTCTTCCGAGGTGCCGATGGTCTCGATGTCGTTGAAGAACAGGTAGGACTTGTCCTCGGCGAGTCGGCCGTGGATCGGGCCACCGGCGGCGGGCTCACCGTGGTGACCGAGCGCCTCACGCTGCTCGTCCGAGAGCACGCCGGCCTCGAGGGCAGCCTGCTGGGCTTCCTCGTTGGTACCGTCGGCGATCCTCACTCCCGCGACGTCGACCTTGTTGTAGCCGAACTTCCAGTTCCACTGGAAGGCGGTGACGTCGACCTTGACCCCGACCTCCTCCTCCGGACGGAGGTCGAGGACCTTGTTCTGCGTGATGACGGTGAAGTAGAAGAGCACCGAGATGATCACGAACGGCACCGCCGTGTAGACCAGCTCCAGCGGTACGTTGTACGCCGTCTGACGCGGGAACTCGCCGTTGTCGTTCTTCCGCTTGCGGTGGAAGGCCATCGACCAGAAGATCAGGCCCCACACGAAGAAGCCGACGATCAGCGAGGTGACCACCGTCAGGGTCCAGAACTCCCTGATGGCGATGCCTTCGGGCGTGATCCCGTTGGGGAACCCGAAGTTCATGGTCTGGTTCCACCATTTGTTGTCGGTGTGGAGGCTACAACCGGACAACAGCAAGCCCAATGTGCCGAGAGACACCGCGAGTGCAGCTCTGCGCGTCCGACGACGCCCGTCACGCTGTTCCACCATCACGCCTTCCTGATCAGCGGCTCCGGCCACGTGGCCGGGACACCTTAGAAGAGTAGACCACGAGTCTCAGTTTGGACGCTGCGGGTCCCGGCTTTTCACCCAACTCACCCCTTCGCCGTTCGGCACCACGGCCGGGAGGATCCGGAGCAGTAGTATTCGAAGCCATCGTGACCCGTATCGGCGGGTCCAGCCCCACCCCGACCACGATCGACGAGGTACCCGACGAATGTGTGGCCTGCTTGGTCTACTGACCCCCGACGGCTCCGCCCGTACCCACGAGTCGCGGATCCTGGGCGCGATGGGGTGCCAGCGCCACCGCGGCCCCGACGAGGTGGGCACGTGGGCCGACGGCGACCTGGCCTTCGGCTTCAACCGGCTGTCGATCATCGACATCGCCCACTCGCACCAGCCCCTGCGCTGGGGACCGCCCGGGCAACCGGACAGGTACGCACTGACGTTCAACGGCGAGATCTACAACTACCTGGAACTGAGGGAGGAGCTCCGGAACGAGCACGGCGCGACGTTCCACACCGAGGGCGACGGCGAGCCGATCATCGTCGCGTTCCATCATTGGGGCCCCGCCGCGGTCCGCCGGCTCCGCGGGATGTTCGCCTTCGCCATCTGGGACACCGTCGAGCGGACGCTCTTCGTGGCCCGCGACCCATTTGGCATCAAGCCCCTCTACATGGCCACCGGCCCCGGGGGGACCGCGTTCGCGAGCGAGAAGAAGTCGATCACCGAACTGGTCGACCTCCTCGTCGTCGACACCTCGCTCGACACCCGCGCCCTCCAGCACTACGTCACCCTCCAGTACGTCCCGGAGGGCGAGACGCTGACCCGCGGGGTCCGCCGGCTGGAGTCCGGCTGCCACGCCACCCTCTCCCCCGGCACGGCCCCGGTGATCGAGCGGTACTTCGAGCCGACGTTCCCGGTCGTCCCGGTGGCCGACGGCCAGGAGGAGAGGCGGTACGACGAGATCGCCGCCGCACTCGAGGACTCGGTGGCCAAGCACATGCGGGCCGACGTCACCGTGGGCTCGTTCCTGTCCGGCGGCATCGACTCGACCGCCATCGCGGCCCTGGCCCGCCGGCACAACGAGAACCTCCTGACCTTCACCACCGGCTTCGAGCGGGAGGGCTACTCGGAGATCGACGTGGCCGCCGAATCCGCCGCGGCGATCGGAGTCGAGCACATCGTCAAGGTGGTCTCCCCCGAGGAGTTCGCCGCCGCGATCCCGGAGATCATCTGGTATCTGGACGAGCCGGTCGCCGACCCGGCGCTGGTCCCCCTGTACTTCGTCGCGCGCGAGGCCCGCAAGCACGTCAAGGTGGTCCTCTCGGGAGAGGGCGCCGACGAGTTGTTCGGCGGGTACACCATCTATAAGGAGCCGCTCTCACTCGCGCCGTTCGAGAGGATCCCCGGCGGCCTGCGCCGGGCGCTGGGCAGGGCGAGCACCCGGATCCCCGAGGGCACCCGCGGCAAGAGCCTGCTGCACCGCGGCTCCATGAGCCTCGAGGACCGCTACTACGGAAACGCGCGGTCCTTCTCCGAGGAGCAGGTGAGGTCGGTCCTCAGGGACTACCGGCCCGAGTGGGGCCACCAGGACGTCACGGCGCCGATCTACGAGCGCTCCCGGGGCTGGGATCCCGTCGCCCGCATGCAGCACCTGGACCTGTTCACGTGGCTGCGCGGCGACATCCTGGTCAAGGCGGACAAGGTCACCATGGCCAACTCCCTCGAGCTGCGGGTGCCGTTCCTCGACCGCGAGGTCTACGAGGTCGCCTCCCGCCTGCCGTACACGGAGAAGGTCGCGCACGGCACGACCAAGTACGCGCTGCGCAGGGCGCTGGAGCGGATCGTCCCGGCGCACGTGCTCCACCGGAAGAAGCTCGGCTTCCCCGTGCCGACCCGCCACTGGTTGGCCGGACCGGAGTTGCACGACTGGGCCCGCGAGCACGTCATGGCCTCCGGCACCGACGAGTTCGTGGACAAGGCGGCGGTGCTGAGGATGCTCGACGAGCACCGCGACGGCGTCTCCGATCACAGCCGCCGGATCTGGACCATGCTGTGCTTCATGATCTGGCACGGCATCTTCGTGGAGGGGCGGATCACCCCGGACATCGAGCGGCGCGAGTACCCGGTCCGCCTCTAGGCCCCGCCAGCCCGGCCCGCAGCGGCCGGGCCTCTCGCGGGGGTCAGGCCGGGAGCAGCGCGGCGATCTCCTCGGCGGCCTCGTCGCCGTAGGTGGCGGCAAGCCGGCGGCGCGCCGCGGCGGGGTCGATGGTCCACTCCTGCGTCCCGGTGGTCTCCAGGACGTGGGTCGCGATGAGCGCGCCGAACTGCGCGGAACGCTCCAGCGACAGGCCGTCGAGGACCCCGGTGAGGAAGCCGGCGCGGAACGCGTCGCCGACGCCGGTGGGGTCCAGGAGGTTCTCCGAGGGGACGATGCCCACCTCGAGGGGCTCGGCGCCCCTCTCCACGATCACGACGCCCTTCCCACCCCGGGTGGTGACACGGGTGCCGACCCTGGAGTCCAGCTCCTCGGGCGTCCACCCGGTCTTCTTCAGCAGGAGCTCGTACTCGTACTCGTTGGTGAACAGGTACCGGGCGCCGTCGACCAGCGCGGCGGCCGCCTCGCCGTCGAGGAACGCCAGCTGCTGGGAGGGGTCGGCGGCAAAATCCAGGCCGAGCTCGCGGCACTCCGCGGTGTGGGAGTTCATGGCCGTCGGGTCGTTGGCGCCGATGAGCACGATCTCGGGCCGGCCGATCCGCTCCACCAGCCGGGCGAGGGAGATGGTGGCCGCCTCCCCCATCGCACCGGGGTAGAACGACGCGAACTGCGCCATCTCGGAGTCGGTAGTGCACACGAACCGCGCGGTGTGCAGCGCGGAGCTGATGTGGACGGCCGAGCAGTCCACGCCGTGGTCCTCGAGCCAGGTCCGGTATTCGGCGAAGTCCTCGCCCGCGGCCCCGACGAGGTGCGGCGCGCGGCCGAGCACGCCCAGGGCGAACGCGATGTTCCCCCCCACCCCGCCACGCCGGATCTGGAGCGAATCCACGAGGAAGCTCAGCGACACGTGCGCGAGCTGGTCCGGCAGGAGCTGCTCGGAGAACTTCCCCGAGAAGGTCATGAGGTGGTCGGTGGCGATGGACCCGGTGATGACGACAGACATGGACCCGACAGTAGACGACCCGGTCCGATCGATGATCGGGCCGGGTCGTCCGTGGCGCTGTGAGGTCAGTTGAACGAGTCGCCGCAGGCGCAGGAGCCGGTCGCCTGGGGGTTGTCGATGGTGAACCCCTGCTTCTCGATGGTGTCGACGAAGTCGATCGACGCCCCGGTGAGGTAGGGCACGCTCATCCGGTCGACGGCGAGCTTGACGCCGCCGAAGTCGTCGACCACGTCGCCGTCGAGGCTGCGGTCGTCAAAGAAGAGCTGGTAGCGCAGGCCCGCGCAGCCACCGGGCTGGACGGCGATGCGCAGCGAGAGGTCGTCCCGACCCTCCTGGTCGAGGAGGGCCTTGGCCTTGGAGGCGGCGGCGTCGGTGAGCAGTACACCGGTGGCGGTGTTCTCCGCAGTGGTCATGTCGGTTCTCCTTGCGATCCGAGAGGGTCTTCGGTGGCGTCCTACCGTCGTGCAACGCCCACCGGGGAGCTCTCTATTCCCCGGACATCCGGTCCCCCGACACGATACGCCTGGAGTGACGAGCGGGTGAATGCTCGCCTCCCGGGCCCATCGCCTAGCCTGGGGGCGTGAAGTTGCGTGCATTCGGCTCCGGTAAGAACGACACCGGCATGAGTTCCCCAGGTCCCGACGTCGGGCCGGACTCCGCGGCCGCCGCGGGCCCGGACCCGTCCACCGACGCGCGCCGACCCGCGGGCAAGGGCAAGCCCACGCCCAAGCGGCGCGACCAGGAGCGCGCGCGGGGTCTGCGCTCCGGCCCGGTGACCGCGCCCATGACCCGCAAGGAGGCCAAGGAGCGCCGCAAGACCACCGAGGCCGCCATGACCAAGGACGAGCGCAAGGCCGCCCGGGCGCAGGAGCGCGCGGCGCGCGAGGAGCGGCGCCAGCTCATGATGGAGGGCGACGACCGCTACGTGCTCTCCCGCGACCGGGGCGAGGTCCGTCGCTTCGCCCGTGACTGGATCGACACCCACCGGCGCCTCATCAACTGGTTCATGCCGCTGGCGCTGTTCGTGATCGTGTTCCAGCTCGTCCCCGGGCCCCTGCAGGAGCTCAGCCAGCTCGCGTTCATGGCGATGATCGTGGTGATCGTGGTGGACGGGCTCCTCCTGGGCCGCACGGTCAACCGGGCCGTCCGCGACCGGTTCCCCGGCACCGAGGACGCCGGCTTCGGCATGGGGTGGTACGCGGTGATGCGGGCCACGCAACCGCGGATGCTCCGCACCCCGCGTCCCCGGGTCCGCCCGGGCGACGCCATCTGACCCCCACCGACCCGGAAGGCCACGACCCCCATGCGCCTGCTCGTCCTCGGCGGTACCCGCTCGGGCAAATCCGGCCACGCCGAGGCGGTGGCCGCCGCCACCGGTACCGACGTGGTGTACGTGGCCACCGCGCGACGGGATCCCGACGACGACGAGATGGCCCGCCGGATCGCCGCGCACACCGGCCGCAGACCCGCGGAGTGGGCCACGGAGGAGACCGCGGAGATCGCCCGGGTGCTGGCGGAGCATCCGGCGGGGACGGTTCTCGTGGACGATCTCGGGGGGTGGCTCACCCGCCGGATGGACGCCACCCTGGGGTGGACCGACGGCGGCGCCGCCGTGGCCGGGGAGATCGACGCGCTGGTCTCGGCCGTCGCCGACCATCCCGGGTCGGTCATCCTCGTCTCGCCCGAGGTCGGCCTCGGGGTGGTGCCGGACACGCTGGCGGGGCGGGTCTTCTCCGACCTGATCGGTTCGCTCAACCGGCGTCTGGCCGAGGTCTGCGACTCGGCCGTCCTCGTCGTCGCGGGGCGCGCCCTCCCCCTGGAGGCCCCCGTCGGCGCCGATTCCACCCGCACTGATTCCACCCGCAGCGCCTCCACCCGCACCGTCATCGCACCGTCTCCCGCGGCACCGTCTCCCGCGGCGCCGTCCCCCGCGGCACCGTCCCCCACCGCCGTGGCCTCCCCGGAGTTCCCGGGGCTGGGCGACGTCGAGCACTACGACGACCCCGTGTCCTTCCCCCCGGTCCACCCGCCGTCCCACACCGTCGCCGACGAGGCCCGCGCCCGGCAGCTCACGCTGACCAAGCCTGCCGGCTCCCTCGGGCGGCTCGAGGAGCTCGGCGTGTGGATGTCCTCCTGCCAGGGGGCCTGCCCGCCGCGACCGCTCGAGCGGCCCAGGGTGGTGGTGTTCGCCGGCGATCACGGCATCGCCGAGCACGGGGTCTCCGCGTTCCCGCAGGAGGTCACCCTGCAGATGGCCGACAACATCGTCGGCGGCGGCGCGGCGGTGTCCGTCCTGGCGCGGGCGGCCGGCGCCACGATCCGCGTGGCCGACATGGCGATGTCCGCCGAACGACCGGGCGGACTCGACGCGCACAAGATCCGTCGCTCCAGCGGGTCCATCGACCGCGAGGACTCGCTGAGCCACGACGAGGTCCGCGCCGCCATCGCAGCCGGCCGCCGGCTCGCGGACGAGGAGGGGGACTCCGGGGCCGACCTGCTCATCGCGGGCGATCGCGGGATCGGCA
>NZ_CALMYY010000029.1 GCF_937873725.1 uncultured Dietzia sp. | reverse complement strand
CGCCACGTCGCCCTCGGGCAACGGGCGGACCTCGTCGTCGTCGCCCCCGCCACCGCGGACCTGCTCGCCCGCGCGGCGAGTGGTCGGGCCGACGACCTCCTCACGTCCACGCTCCTCACCGCCCGCTGCCCGGTGCTCCTCGCCCCGGCCATGCACACGGAGATGTGGGAGCACCCCGCGACCCGACGCAACGTCGACACCCTCCGGGGGGACGGCATCCACGTCATGCCGCCGGCGTGGGGCCGGCTCACGGGGGCGGACACCGGCGCCGGACGACTTCCGGAGCCTGCCGACATCGCCCGGCTGGCCCGACTCCTGCTCGACGGGGGATCACTGCCGTGGGACCTCGCCGGGAAGACCGTCGTCGTCACCTCCGGCGGCACGCGCGAGGAGATCGACCCCGTTCGCTTCCTCGGCAACCGCAGTTCGGGCAAGCAGGGTCACGCGATCGCCGCGGTGGCCGCCGCCCGGGGGGCCCGCGTGACGCTGGTGACGTCCTCCGATCTGCCGACTCCACCCGCGGTCGAGGCCGTGCACATCGAGTCGGCGCTGGAAATGCGTGAGCGGACGCTGCGCGCAGCGGCCCACGCGGACGTCGTGATCAAGGCCGCCGCCGTCGCCGATTTCCGGCCGGCCGACGTGGCGGACTCCAAGCTCAAGAAGGACAGCGGGTCGGAGCCGACCGGGATCCGGCTGGTGCGCAACCCCGACATCCTCGCCGACCTGGTCGCCGCCCGCGGGTCCGGAGACGTCCCGGCCGACTGCGTGCTCGTCGGGTTCGCCGCCGAGACGGGCGACTCCTCCGGCACCGTCCTCGAACACGGCAGGGCCAAGCTCGCCCGGAAGGGGTGCGACCTCCTGGTGGTCAACGAGGTCGGACGCGGCACCACCTTCGGCGAGGACGTCAACGGCGGGTGGATCCTCGACTCCTCGGGCGGCGAGGTGCTGGTGGACAGGGCGAGCAAGGACGTCCTGGCCGGTCGGATCCTCGACGCGGTGGCGGCGATGTGGAGCCGACCCTCCGGCGTGAGCGCCGCGGACCGCACCGACTAGTCTGTTCCCACGCGATCCCACCATGGAAGAGAGAACCACTGTGACGCAGGCACTCCGGCTGTTCACCAGCGAGTCCGTGACCGAGGGCCATCCGGACAAGATCTGTGACGCGATCTCCGACTCCATCCTCGATGCGATGCTGGCGCAGGATCCGGACGCCCGCGTCGCGGTGGAGACCATGGTCACCACCGGTCAGGTCCACGTGGCCGGCGAGGTCAGGACGAGCGGCTACGTGGAGATCCCGCAGCTCATCCGCGACACGATCGTCAAGATCGGCTACGACTCCTCGGACAAGGGCTTCGACGGCGTCTCCTGCGGCGTGTCGATCTCGATCGGCCAGCAGTCCCCGGAGATCGCCCAGGGTGTGGAAACCTCGCACGAGGCCCGCACCGGGGACGGTTCCGCCGAGGACGCCATCGCCAGCCAGGGCGCAGGCGACCAGGGCCTCATGTTCGGCTACGCCTGCTCGGACACCGACGAACTGATGCCGTTGCCGATCGCACTGGCGCACCGCCTGTCTCGTCGACTCACCGAGGTCCGCAAGGACGGGACCCTGCCCTACCTCCGCCCGGACGGAAAGACCCAGGTCACCATCGAGTACGACGGTGACAAGGCGGTCCGGTTGGACACGATCGTCATCTCGACCCAGCACGCGGAGGGGATCGACATCGAGACCACACTGCGTGACGATCTGACCGAGCACGTCATCGACCCGGTGCTGGCCGAGGCGGCGGGCGGGATCGACACCGCGTCGCTCCGGCTCCTGGTCAACCCGACGGGAAGTTTCGTCCTGGGCGGCCCGATGGGCGACGCCGGGCTGACCGGTCGCAAGATCATCGTCGACACCTACGGCGGCATGGCCCGCCACGGCGGCGGCGCCTTCTCCGGCAAGGACCCGTCCAAGGTGGACCGTTCGGCCGCGTACGCCATGCGGTGGGTGGCCAAGAACATCGTCGCCGCCAAGCTGGCGGACCGTGTCGAGGTCCAGGTCGCGTACGCGATCGGCAAGGCCGCTCCGGTGGGGCTGTTCGTCGAGGCGTTCGGCACCGAGAAGGTCGACATCGCGGTGCTGCAGCGGGCGGTGTCGGAGGTGTTCGATCTGCGTCCGGGCGCGATCATCCGCGACCTGGACCTCAAGCGCCCCATCTACGCCGCCACGGCCGCGTACGGGCACTTCGGCCGGACCGACATCGAGCTGCCCTGGGAGCGGATTGATCGGGTCGAGGACCTGAAGAAGGCCGCCGGGCTCTGACGTCCGACCCCCGGATGTCGTAGCGGGGTGCGAGGATCCGAGGCCGTGACCACAACGCACCCGGTGACCCGGGTCCCGGCGGCAGTCGCCCCCGTGGCCCGGGTCCTGCCGTTGCTCGGTGTGCCGCACCTGGACCGCGAGTTCGACTACCTGGTCCCGGAGTCGCTGTCCGAGCAGGCGAGGCCCGGGACCCGCGTGCGCGTGCGGTTCGCAGGCCGGCTCGTCGACGGTTTCCTGGTGGAGCGGGCCTCGGGGACGGACCACCGGGGCGAGCTGTCCTGGCTGGAGCGCGTCGTCTCCACCGAACAGGTTCTCACTCCCGACCTGCTCCGGCTGGTCGAGCTCGTGGCCCGTCGCTGGGTGGGCACGCGCTCGGACGTCCTGAGATTGGCCATCCCGCCCCGACACGCCGCCGCGGAGAAGTCGGTCCCCGAGGCGCAGCCCCCGCGGGGCGTCACCGCCGGGCCGGTGGAGATGCCCGACGGGTGGGCCGACCATCCCATGGCGGCGAGGTTCCTCGAGGCGACGGCCGCGGGGGTGCCGGCCCGGGCCGTGTGGACGGTCCCGCCGGGTCGGGACTGGGCGCACGCCCTGGCCACCCTCGCGGACTCGGTGCGGCGCCGGGGGCTGCAGGTGCTGCTCATCGTGCCGGACCAGCGGGATGTCGACCGGCTCACTTCGGCGTGCCGCGAGGTGGTCGGAGGGGGGACCGCCGGACGGGACCTGGTGGCCGACCTGTCCGCAGGGGTCGGACCCTCCGCCCGCTACAGGCGGTGGTTGCGCGCGGTCCGCGGCCACGCGCGCATCGTGGTGGGGACCCGCAGCGCCGTGTTCACGCCACTGCCCGAACCCGGTCTGCTCGTGCTGCACGACGACGGGGACGAGTCCTTTGTCGAACCCCGCGCCCCCTACCCGCACACCAGGGAGGTCGCCGCCCTGCGCTCCGAGACGGACGGCACCCCGCTCCTGCTCTCCTCCGTGGATCGCACCCCGGAGGTGGCGGAGTACGTCCGCTCGGGCTGGGCCCACGAGATCCGGCCCCTGCCCGGTGTGTTCCGGGCCCTCGCGCCGCGCGTCGTCGCGGTGACCGACGCCGACCCCACCCAGGCGCGGGACGTCGCCGGAGGCCGCACCCGCCTGCCGGCCGTGGCGCTGACGATGGCCCGCGAGGCGATCGACGTGGACGCCCCCGTCCTGGTCCAGGTGCCGAGGAAGGGCTACATCCCCACGTTGCTGTGCGGGTCGTGCCGCACCCCGGCGCGGTGCCGGCGATGCAACGGACCCCTGCGCGCGGGCCGGATGGACGCCGTGTACGGCCCCGTCGACCTTGCCTGCGGGTGGTGTGGGGCCCCCGACTCGGGCTTCCGGTGCGTCGCCTGCGGCTCGCGGTCGCTCCGGGCGGGCGTCGTGGGTGCCGGACGGACGGCCGAGGAGCTCGGGCGGATGTTCCCCGGGATCAGGGTGCGGACGAGCGGGGGAGGGGAGATGCTCGACTCGGTGCCTGCGAGCCCGGCCATCGTCGTGTCGACCCCCGGTGCCGAGCCCGTGGCGGAGGGCGGGTACGGCGCGGCGCTGCTGCTGGACTCGTGGGCCCTGCTCGGGCGGCCGGACCTCCGGGCCGTGCAGACCGCGCTCCGGCTCTGGATGGGCGCCGCGTCCCTGGTCCGCCCGGCCGAGGACGGGGGCCGCGTGTTCCTGTCCGCGGACTCGGAGTCACCGGTGGCCCAGGCCCTCGTGCGCTGGGACCCGCAGGGGTGGGCCGACCGGGAACTGGCCGACCGTACCGAGGTGCGCTTCCCGCCCGCCGTCCACATGATCGCGGTGGACGGACCGGCCGCGGCCCTGGCGGAGGTCCTCACCGAACTGCGGATCCCGGACGGCGTCGAGGTGCTGGGTCCGGTCGATCTGCCGGCCGGCGAGGAGCTCCCCGGCCAGGACGGGATCGACCTCCCGGAGCGGGTGCTGTTGCGGATCCCTCCGCCGCTTCTCGACCAGATGTGCGCCGAGGTGAGGGCGGTGGTCGTGGGGCGGTCGGGCCGACGGCACACCGCCCCGGTCCGGGTCCGACTCGACCCGATCCATATCGGCTGACCGGGCGATGGGGGGCCGGGTCCCGGCGACGACCTAGAATGGGCGCGTCACACGCCCCCCGCCCGCGAGGAGTTCCGATCCGCATGGCCGTCCACCCCGTCCGGCTCTTCGGCGACCCCGTCCTGAGGACCCCCGCCGACCCCGTCACGACCTTCGACGACAGGGTGGCCCGCGTCGTGGCGGACCTCATGGACACCGTCCGCCACGAGGACGGTGCGGGCCTGGCGGCTCCGCAGATCGGGGTGTCCTCGCGGGTGTTCGTCTACACCTGTGGGGGACGGGAGGGCCACCTGGTCAACCCGGAATGGCACCCGATCGGCACCGAGACGACCCTCGTCACCGAGGGCTGCCTCTCGATACCCGGGGTGTCCGAACCGACCGAGCGGTACGCGCGGGTCCTCGCCAGCGGCGTCGACATGCACGGTGACCCCGTGAGCTTCGAGGCCGAGGGCATCCTCGCCCGCGCCGTCCAGCACGAGACGGACCACCTCGACGGGGTCCTGTTCCTGCAGCGGCTCGCCCCGGAGCGCCGGCGCTCGGCGATGGCCGGGATCCGCGCATCCACCTGGTTCGGTCGCGCCGCCATCAGCGCGGGCGTCATCCACGACCACCCGGCCGACGCCATGGCGGTGAGGTGACCCCGTGCGCCTGATCTTCGCAGGGACGCCCGAGGCCGCCGTGCCCTCGCTCGAGGCGCTCCTCGCCGGCGGCCGACACGACGTGGTGGCCGTGGTCTCGCGCCCCGACGCCAGGTCCGGGCGTGGCCGGAGCGTGTCGCGCAGCCCGGTGGCGGCCGCGGCGGACGCGGCAGGCATCGAGGTCCTCACCCCACCCGGTGCCCGCGACCCGGAGTTCGCGGACCGGCTCCGCGAACTCGCACCCGATGCGGTGCCCGTGGTGGCATACGGGCACCTGGTCCCACGGCCGGTCCTGGACATCCCCACCCACGGGTGGATCAACCTCCACTTCTCCCTCCTGCCGGCGTGGCGCGGCGCCGCACCGGTCAACGCGGCCATCGAGGCCGGCGACGCGGTCACCGGCGCCACCACCTTCCGGCTGGACGAGGGCATGGACACCGGCCCCGTCCTGGGGACCATGACCGAGGCCATCCGACCTCGCGACACCGCCGGCGACCTCCTCGGCAGGCTGTCGGTGGCCGGCGCGGGACTCCTGGTCGCCACGCTGGACGCGCTCGAGACCGGGGAGCTGCGGGCGGTGCCCCAACCGGCGGAGGGGATCTCCCACGCGGGCAAGATCACCGTCGACGACGCACGGGTCCGCTGGGCGGATCCGGCACTGGCGGCGTGCTGCCACATCCGTTCGGTCACACCGGCGCCCGGCGCATGGACGACCCTCGACGGCGGCAGGGTCAAGATCGGCTCCGTCCGGCCCGCCGATGAGGGCGCCCGCCACCTCGGTCCCGGGCGGATCGAGTGGGACAAGCGTGGCGTCCTCGTGGGCACGGCCACCTCGCCCGTCGTGGTGGAGACGCTCCAACCGCCCGGCAAGAAGATGATGAGCGCGCTCGACTGGGTGCGCGGCGCACGACTCGAGGACGGGGCGGCATTCGTATGAGCGCAGAAGGCGGACAGGGCCGGGGCCCGCGCGGTGCCGGCCGGCAGGGCGGCGGGCAGGGGTCCGGCCGGCAGGCCGGCGGGCAGGGCGGCGGGCAGGGCGCAGGTCGACACGGCGCCGGCAGACCACGTACCGGCCGGTCCGGCGGGGGCCAGAAGGACGCAGCGGCCTCGACGCGGCCCCGCCCCGACGCCAGGTCGGTGGCCCTCGCGGTGATGACGGCCGTGCGTGAGCGCGCGGCCTACGCCAACCTCCAGCTCCCGGCCGAACTCCGCCGGGCCGGGCTCGACACCCGCGACGCGGCTCTGGCCACCGAGCTCACCTACGGCACCCTGCGCGCACAGGGGTTGCTGGACCGGATAATCGCCGAGGCCGCGGGCCGCCCGGTCGAGGAGATCGATCCGCCGGTCCTCGACCTGGTGCGGCTCGGCTCCTACCAGCTGCTGTACACCCGGATCGGTGCGCACGCGGCGGTCGACACGAGCGTGGAGGCCGCCCGCACGGCGGATCTGGGCCGGGCCGGGGCGTTCGTCAACGCCGTGCTGCGCAAGGTGGCCGTGCAGGATCTCGACGCGTGGGTGGCGATCCTCCGCGAGGGTGTGACGGATCCCGTCGCCCGCCTGGCCATCGGCACCGCGCACCCGGAGTGGATCGCCCGGGCGTTCGCGGAGTCGCTCGGGGCCGATGCGGCGGAGCTGCCGGAGCTCCTGGCCGCCGACGACGCCCGCCCGAAGGTGCACCTGGCCGCGCGGCCCGGTGAGATCTCGGCGGAGGAGCTCGCCCTGATCACCGGCGGTACGGAAGGGACGCTGTCGCCTTATGCCGTCCACCTGGACTCGGGCGACCCCGGAACGATGGAGCCGGTCAAGGACCGACTCGCCACCGTGCAGGACGAGGGCAGCCAGGTCGTCGCGGTGGCGATGTCCCGGGCGCCGCTCGTCGGCGAGGACGGCGGGCGGTGGCTCGACCTGTGCGCCGGCCCCGGCGGCAAGGCCGTGATGCTCGGCGCACTGGCCGAGTCCGAGGGCGCGACCGTGACCGGGATCGAGATCTCCGAACACCGCACCGACCTGGTGCGGGCGGCCACCAAGGGCCTCCCGGTGAAGGTGCACACCGCCGACGGCCGGGATCCCGGTCTGGAGCCGGGCTTCGACCGTGTACTCGTCGACGCCCCGTGTTCGGGTCTCGGGGCGCTTCGTCGTCGTCCGGAGGCCCGGTGGCGCAAGACGGCCGCCGACATCCAGGGCCTGGTCGTCCTGCAGCGCGCGCTCCTGGACTCCGCCCTGCGGCTGGTCCGACCCGGGGGCGTGGTGCTCTACACCACCTGCTCGCCGCACCTGTCCGAGACGGTGTCGGTGATCCGTGAGGCCGCCCGGCGGCCGGACGTGGAGCTGCTCGACGTCCGCGAGTTCCTGACCGGGGCGGACGGGACACCGATCGAGGGCCTGGGCGACGGACCGTGGGTGCAGCTCTGGCCGCACCGGCACGGCACCGACGCGATGTTCATGGCAGCACTACGAAGGAGCGACGATGCGTGAAGACGCCGAATTCGTCTCGCACGGTGACCGGTGTGCCGCCTGGATCTACCGCCCGGAGACACCCGCAGCCGGCACGACGACCCCGGCACCGGCCATCGTCATGGCACACGGTTTCGGGTGCATCCGGGACCTGCGGCTCCCCGCGTACGCCGAGCGGTTCCGGGACGCGGGCTTCGTCGTGGTGGTCTTCGACTACCGCCACTTCGGCGCCAGCGACGGGCAGCCCCGGCAACTCCTCGACATCGGCCGTCAACTCGACGACTGGCGGTCCGCGCTCGCCTTCACCCGGACGCTGCCCGGGGTCGATCAGGACCGCGTCATCGCGTGGGGCACGTCCTTCTCCGGAGGGCACGTCCTCACCCTCGCCGGCACGGGGGAGCGACTCGCGGGCGTCGTCGCCCAGGTCCCGCACGTCAGCGGCCCGGCCGCGGTCCGGGCGACGGGCCTCGCCGCGGCACTCCGACTCACCCCGGCCATCCTCGACGACCTGTGGCGCTCGGTGCGGCGTCGGGAACCGCGGTACGTGCCCCTGGTCGGACGACCGGGGGACGCGGCAGTCATGACGAGCCCGGACGCCGATCCCGCGGTGGACCGACTGGCGGCCGACTCGGGACTCCGCCGCAGCGACTTCCCCGACGACGTCGCGGCACGGATCCTGGTCCGGATCGGCTTCTACTCGCCGATGCGTCACGCGCGGCGGATCACCTGCCCCGCGCTGGTGCAGATCGCCACCCGGGACGCCATCACCCCCGCGGCGACCGCGCGTCGGGCCGCGGAGCGGATTCCGCGTGGACGGCACCTGGAGTACCCGTGCGAACACTTCGACCCCTACGTCGACCCGCACTTCGAGCGCATCGTCGCCGACCAGCTGGAGTTCTGCCTCTCGCTGGCGGGTCCGGCCGTCTGAGCAGTCCGACGCGGGCCCCGTCCACGCCCTCGGAAAGCCACCCGGACCCTCCCGCCCAGACTGGGCGGCATGTCGTACCAGCCGCCCCTCGCGCCGTCGATCCTGTCCGCCGACTTCGCCCGCCTGGACCGGGAGATCGAGCGGATCCCCGCCGCGGACTGGATCCACGTCGACGTGATGGACGGTCACTTCGTCCCCAACCTGTCCTTCGGCGCACCCGTGGCGGCGGCGGTCGGCAAGGTCACGGACAAGCCGATGGACTGCCACCTGATGATCGAGGACCCGGCACGGTGGGTGGGCGACTACGTGGACGCCGGCGCGTTCAACGTCACCTTCCACGTGGAGGCCACCGACGATCCGAAGGGCGTCGCCGACCTGCTGCACGCCAGGGGGTGCAAGGCGGGGATCTCGATCAAGCCCGGCACGCCCGTGGAGCCGTACCTCGCCCTGCTCGACCACGTGGACCTGGTCCTGGTGATGAGCGTGGAACCCGGCTTCGGCGGCCAGTCGTTCATGCCGGAGGTACTCGACAAGGTCCGCACGTTGCGGGCCGAGATCGACCGACGCGGACTCGACGTCCTGATCCAGATCGACGGCGGCATCGACGCCCGCACGATCGGCGAGTCCGCCGCGGCCGGTTGCGACGTCTTCGTCGCTGGATCCGCCGTCTACGGGGCGCCCGACCCGGACGCCATGATCGAGACCCTGCGCGCGGGGGCCGCGGACGCACGGGTATGACCGGGACCGGTCCGGACGTCCGACGGGCCCGGGAACGCGACGCCCTCGCCGAGGCGACGGCGCTCTCGGCGTCCGCGCTCGGGGTGTCCACGCCCAATCCGCCGGTCGGCGCCGTGGTGCTGGACAGCGCGGGCGAGGTGGTGGGCCGCGGCGCCACGGAGACCCCGGGGGGCCGCCACGCCGAGGTCGTCGCGCTGGACCGGGCGGGGGAGCGCAGCCGCGGGGGGACGCTGCTGGTGACGCTCGAACCGTGCGACCACCACGGCCGGACCGGCCCCTGCACGGCGCGCGCGCTCGCCGCGGGTGTCGCGAGGGTGGTCTACGCGGTGGGGGACCCGAATCCCGTGGCCGCCGGGGGCGCCGAGACGCTGCGGCGGGCGGGGGTGGAGGTGATCCCGGCCGACGACGACGAGGTGGCCGCCGCGCAGGACGGCCCGCTGCGGGCGTGGCTTCACCGTCAACGCGTGGGCCGACCACTGGTCACCTGGAAGTACGCGGCCACCCTGGACGGCCGGGTGGCGGCGGCCGACGGCACGAGTCGATGGATCACCGGCCCCGCCTCACGGCGTCACGTCCACGGCCGGCGGCAGGAGGTCGACGCCCTCGTCGTCGGCACGGGGACCCTGCGCGCCGACGACCCGTCCCTCACCGCCCGCCTGGACGACGGGACCCCCGCCCCGCGGCAACCCCTCCGGGCGGTGATGGGGCTGACCGACGTGCCGGCGGACGCCGCCGTCCGCGGCACCGACGGCCGCTTCCGGCACCTGGCCACCCGCGACCCCGCCGCCGCGCTCGACCTGCTCGGCGACGTCCACCATGTCCTGATCGAGGGCGGCCCCCGGCTGGCCGGCGCGTTCCTCGCCGCCGACCTGGTCGACGAGGTCGAGGCCTACCTCGCCCCGCTGGTGCTGGGCGCCGGGCGGTCCGCCGTGGAGGGGGCCGGCGTCAGTACCCTCGCCGGGGCCCACGCCTTCGAGGTCCGCGAGACCGCCCACCTGGGGTCCGACATCTACCTACGCCTGACCGCGCGCACCACATGACCGCGCGGACTACATTTCCGCACTGACGAGAGGACGCCACTGATGTTCACCGGAATCGTCGAGGAGCTCGGAGCCCTCGACTCGATCCACAGGGACGGGGACTCCGCGCGCCTGCGGATCCGCGGCCCGCTGGTCACCTCCGACGCGGGCCACGGGGACTCGATCTCCGTCAACGGCGTGTGTCTGACCGTCACCAGCATCGAGCCGGGCGAGTACTTCGACGCCGACGTCATGGCCGAGACCCTCGATCGCACCGCGCTGGGGGCGCTGGGCCCGGCGGACCCGGTGAACCTCGAGCGCGCCATGCGGGCCGACGCGCGGTTCGGCGGGCACATCGTCCAGGGTCACGTCGACGGCACCGGCGCGATCCTCAGCCGCACCGAGCACGAGCACTGGCAGGTCGTCCGGGTCTCGCTGCCGGCCGAGTTGAGCCGCTACGTGGTGGAGAAGGGCTCGATCACGGTGTCCGGCACCTCCCTGACCGTGTCCGCGGTGAGCGAGCCCGAGGCGGTGGATCCGTGGTTCGAGGTCTCGCTCATCCCCACCACCCTCACCGACACGATCCTCGGCGGACTCGCCGCGGGCGACCAGGTCAATCTCGAGGTCGACGTCCTGGCCAAATACGTCGAACGCCTGCTCGGCGGACGCGGTGGCCGGTCCGACTGACCGGATGCGCCATACTTGGGGACGCACCCGTGGCCGACGCCCGGGCTTCGAGGACTGAGGAGAACCCGCACCAGTGACCACCTTCGACGGCATTTACCGCGCCATCGCCGACATCGCGGCGGGCCGAGCCGGGGGCGTGGGGGTCAGCGAGGACCGCGGGAAAGAGGGGGACCT
>NZ_CALMYY010000028.1 GCF_937873725.1 uncultured Dietzia sp. | reverse complement strand
TGCTGGCTGAGCCTGCCTACCACCAATACGCCAAGGCGCGCGGGCGGGCGGCGACCGCCACCCGCCCCGCCCCCCCCGCGGGGCGGAGCCCCCCCGCCGCCCCGCCCGCCCCCCCCGCCCCCCCCCCCCGCCGCAGGCGGTCGATCTTGGCCCGGTCCACATCCACCCCCAGCACCTCGTGGCCCAGCTCGGCCATGCATGCGGCGTGGGTGGCGCCGAGGTACCCGGTCCCGAACACGGTCATACGCATGCCGTCGTTCTATCGCCCCGACGCGACCCCCCGGGAACGCCCGGGTGAACACCGCACGAGCAGTGCGCGGCGGGTCCGGCCGGCGCGTCAGCTCACCGGAAGTTGAGGTACGCCTTGGACGGCGTCGGACCGCGCTGGCCCTGGTACTTGGACCCCGTCGCGGCGGTGCCGTACGGCGTCTCGGCCGGGCTGGACAGCCGGAACAGGCACAGCTGGCCGATCTTCATCCCGGGCCACAGCGTGATGGGCAGGTTGGCGACGTTGGAGAGCTCCAGCGTGATGTGCCCGTCGAACCCGGGGTCGATGAATCCGGCGGTGGAGTGCGTGAGCAGCCCCAACCGTCCGAGCGAGGACTTGCCCTCGAGCCGTCCGGCGAGGTCGTCGGGCAGCGCCAGCCGCTCCAGGGTCGAACCCAGGACGAACTCGCCCGGGTGCAGCACGAACGGGTCGCCGTCGGCCGGCTCGACCAGCTCGGTCAGCTCGTCCTGCTGCTGCGCCGGATCGATGTGCGTGTAGCGCGAGTTGTTGAACACGCGGAACATGCGGTCGAGGCGGACGTCGACGCTCGACGGCTGGATCAGCGAGGGGTCGAGCGGATCGATCACCACCCGTCCGTCGTCGAGTTCGGCACGCAGGTCACGGTCGGAGAGCAGCACGGTCCAGAGCGTATCGCGCCGGGGGGCAGCCGGCGAGCAGCCGGATCTGTCGCCCCAGGTCGGCGACGGTCACGCACGCCTCGGCGAACGGCAGCCGCCTGAGGTGGGTGCGGTCGTCGCGGCCCTCGTACTCCAGGTCCACGCCCGCGCGGTCGATCCCCACCAGCAGGGGTCGCTCGGCGGGCAGGCACCGACACACCCGGAGGGCGAGGCGCGGCACCACCCCGCAGCGCGGGTCGTTGAGGTGCTCCAGCCAGATCCCCTCGAGGTCTGTGAAGGGGTCGGGGCCGGAGGTGGCGAGGTCGTCGGGCGCGATGTCGGTGACGCCGTCGCTGTCGGCGAGCAGGATCCGCTCCGCCCGGAGCCGGACCAGGGCGAGGTCGGCCCCCACACCCAGCAGCGCGGTGTCGGGGAGGTCCCGCGCGATGTCGGGGGCCGCGCGCCGTTGGTCGCGCGGGTCGGACCACCGGACCCGACCGTCGACGACGACGACCCGGCGACAGCGCCCGTCGGCCGCTCCCCCGAGGATCACGTCGAGCACCTCGAGCCGGGCCGACACGCCGCCCGGGGGGATCGTCTCCGCGTGGGCCATCGGGAGCGCCACCCAGAGGTCGGCGGTGTCGGGGGACCGGTGCGCGAGGGCCACGTCCGAGGTGGCGCCATCGAGGGCGAGAGTGGCCCGGGCGCACCGGCGCAGGGTCGAGTTCGCCCGTTCCGCGGGTTCGGGGACCGGCCCCACCAGTGATCGCATGTCGACTCCCTCGCCGCTTCCCTCGTCGCTGTCGCCGGCCCGTCCCGGCGCCGCAGGAGAGGGCGCCGGGGCGGTCCGGGGGCGGGGACGTGACTACCCGCTGCGACTAATTTAGGTAAGCCTTACCTGAAATGCAAGGGTGGATCCGAGGGTGGTGCGGGGCGCGGGGAGGACCCGGCGGGGCCGACCTCAGCCGACGAGGCCCGCGAGTTCCCGCTGGACGTCGTCGGAATCGTTGCAGACCTGCGAGAACGGGACCCTGACGACCTCGTCGAAGCCGCCCGACGGCGATCCGACGGACACGTCCAGGCCGAACCTGTCCGCGCCGATGATCCAGGGCCGGGTTCCCGCGATCTGCCGGCCGGCCCGAAGCGCGAGCCGGGCCGCGAGGCCGGCGTCCGATCCGAGCCGGCGCAGCCAGGCCTGTTCGTCGATCCCGATGGGGTCGACGGCGGCCGCGGCGAGCTCGCCCCGCGGGACCACGTGGACGCCGTCCGCGGACAGGTAGCTGATGGCCAGCGGCTGCAACTCGCTCAGCTGCAGCGATCCGGACTCCCGGTTCGGGCCCATCCCGCCGCCGTCGGTGGCGACCAGCCGGCGCGGCCGTGCCGGGGACGAGGCCGTGACGATCCCGGAGATGGTGACGACCCCACGGGTCACCGCGCACTCGTCGTCGCATGGCGCGTCCGGCGCCCCCACCGACGGCCGGCCGTCGATCGCGAAGGACGGCCGGGAGGCGACCCCACCGCACCGACCCGTACACACCCTGTCCGCGATCTCGATCGACGCGGCGGCCCCGGCGGCGGCCACGCCGCCCGACGACCCCGACCCGCGGGTCGCGCCGCCGACGTCGACCACCAGCACGATCACCCCGTCGTCGCGCACCCGCGCCGACCGCAGTGGCCGCGTGAGCAGCCCCGCCTCGATCGCCCCTCCGGCGCCGCGGGCCAGAACGGTCCGCACACGCTCGGCGATCGGTCGCCCCGTCACGTCGTCCATCACGAACCTCCTGGGAAGGGTGCGCCCGCCGACCGGGCCACCGGCCCCACAAAACGGACTCTCCTCCACTTCAGCGCCGGACGAGCCCGGATCGATACCCGGTTGCACCCGAAACCGCCGTGAGACCCGCCACATCGGCGGCCCGGCCCCGCGTCGGCGGCCCCCCGGGACCCCCGCCGGCGGCGCCGGGTGTGCGCCGCCCCCGCTGACGTGGTGGAATCGGGGGCATGGACGAGTTCAGGGAAGAGCCCTCGAAGTACATCTGGCGCTGGACCCAGTGGTCGTGGGTGTGCGTGGGAGTCGCCGTGCTCATCGTGGCGATGGGCCTGACCGGCGGCGGCTCGCCGGTCCCGTGGATCATCGGGGCGATCGTCGTGGCCGTGGTGGGCGGAGTCGCGTTCGGATTCGTCCCCCGCGCCTCGCTCGGCCAGGCCAGGCGGCCGATGACCCCCGCGGCCCGGCGCAAGGCGGCCGGGAAAGGGACCCGGAACAACGGGTAGGCGCGCCCGTCGTGCTAACCTGATCCGGCCCTCACCGGGCGATGCCGATGTAGCACGATGCCGATGTAGTTCAATGGTAGAACTTCTGCTTCCCAAGCAGACAGCGCGGGTTCGATTCCCGTCATCGGCTCCACAGAAAAGAC
Source organism: uncultured Dietzia sp. (assembly GCF_937873725.1). Taxonomy (GTDB): domain Bacteria; phylum Actinomycetota; class Actinomycetes; order Mycobacteriales; family Mycobacteriaceae; genus Dietzia. The sequence goes on along the minus strand of NZ_CALMYY010000028.1, from coordinate 3,982 downwards.
CGAACGACTCGAGGCCCTCCCCCGCGGGAGGGCCTCGAGTCGTCTCAGGTGAACGCGCGCTGGGCCTCTCGGGCCTCCCTCCCGCGAGCCCGCCCCCTCATTGTGCACGGTGCACAATCCGGCTCGTGAAGTTCGTCACATTGTCCGATGTGCACCCGCGCCACGATGCGTAGTGTCCGAGGTCACATAAGCGAACGATGAGGAGTCGACGTGGAACCCGGGCATCTCCTACGAGCGATGGCGGAGCGCTACGGGGACGCCCCCGCGATCCGCGACGAGCGCAGCGAACTGACGTTCCGCGACCTCGACGGGCGGGTCTCCGCCATCGCCGCCCAGTTCCGCGAGAGCGGCGTCAGCAGGGGCGATGTGGTGGCGGTGATGTTGCCGAACCGCAGCGAACTGGTGCTGGCGATCTTCGCCGCGTGGCACCTCGGGGCCGCCGCCACGCCGATCAACCCGAACTTCACCCACGAGGAAGCCGGCCACCAGATCAGGGACGCCCAGGCGGTGCTCGTGGTGAACTCCGGTGCGGGGGCGCCCGACGGGGGGGCACCGTCGATTGGCGTCGATGACCTATGGGTCGGGTCGACCGATGCCACCGATCCGGTGCCGATCGCCCCCACCGACCTCGCCCTGGTGATCTACACCAGCGGGTCGACCGGACGCCCCAAGGGCGTCATGATCACCCACGCCAACGCCGACGCGATGTCGCGGACGATGTCGGAGGTCATGAAGATGACCTCGGACGACCGCTGCCTGCTCATCCTGCCGCTGTTCCACGTCAACGCCATCATGGTCAGCCTCCTGGCGCCGCTCAGGGTCGGTGCCCGGCTCTCGATCGTCGACGGCTTCTCCGCCTCCACGTTCTTCGACACGGTGGAACAGCTGCGCCCCACCTACTTCTCTGCGGTGCCGACCATCTACGCGCTGCTCCTGACCAGGCCGGAGGGGCGCGACCGCGACCTGTCGTCCCTGCGGTTCGCGGTCTGCGGCGCGGCGCCCTCCACCCGAGAACTCCTGGCGGCCTCGGAGCGGCTCCTGGGGGTCCCGATCCTGGAGGGCTACGGGCTCACCGAGGCGACGTGCGCCTCGGCGGTGAACCCGATCGACGGACCGCGCAAGCCCGGCACCGTCGGCCCCGCCCTTCCCGGGCAGCAGATCCGCATCGTCGACGAGCACCTGCGCGACGTCCCCACCGGTCAGTCCGGAGAGGTGCTGATCACCGGCCCCATCGTCATGGCCGGGTACCTCAACAACCCCGAGGCCACCGCCGCGACCATCGTGGACGGGTGGGTCCGCACCGGGGATGTCGGCGTGCTCGACGCCGACGGCTACCTCAGCATCGTCGACCGGATCAAGGACATGATCATCCGCGGCGGGGAGAACCTGTACCCCAAGGAGATCGAGAACGCCATCGGAAGCCTCCCCGGCGTCCTCGAGGTCGCGGTGGTGGGCCGCCCGGACGACGTCCTGGGCGAGGTCCCCGTGGCGTTCGTCGTCCCCTATCCCGATGCCGGCCTGACGCCCGAGGCGGTCATCGCCCACTGCACGGAGCACCTCACCCGGGTGAAGGTGCCCGTCGACGTGGAGATCACCTCCGAGCTGCCCAAGAACCCGGTGGGAAAGATCGACAAGCCGCGCCTGCGCGCCTCATTCGTCCACTGACCGACCACCCACCTCACCCCTCAACCCAACCCGATAAGGAGACCCCATGGGGTTCATGCAAGCCGACATCCCACCAGTGGATCCGGCCAAGTTCGAGTCCATCCCGACCATGGAGCGCATGAAGCTGCTCGCCCACCACTGGGTGGAGTTCGGCTTCGGCGCCCCGAAGATCATGCACTCCCTGTACCTGGTCAAGGGGTTGTTCTTCTTCCTCGGCGGATGGCTCATCATCGGGCTCTCCACGCCCGGCCTGCCGCTGCTCGACCTCGGCGCCTGGTGGGGCGAGGTGATCGTCTACCAGAAGGCCATGATCTGGGTGATCCTCTGGTCCGCCACCGGATTCAACGAGTCGTGGGGGCCGCTGGCCTTCAAGTTCAAGCCCAACACCGCCGGGTACCGCTACTGGATGCGGACCGGGACGCTGCGACTCCCGCCGTGGCCCGACAAGGTGCCGTTCACCAAGGGTGACGAGCGCAGGGCGATCGACGTGGCGCTGTACGCCGCGATGCTCGCCACCCTCGCCCTGGGCCTGGTGCTGCCCGGGCAGCAGACCCCCGCCGCCTACAGTGAGGCCGGCCTCGTCCCCGCGTGGCCGTTCATCACCTACGTCGCGATCCAGCTCGTGATGGGCCTGCGCGACAGGGTCACGTTCCTGGCCTCGAGGCCGGAGCAGTACTCGGTGATCATGCTCGGGTTCGGTGTCCTCACCATGTACGGTGCCGGCCACGTGGACATGATCATCGTCGCCAAGATCGCGATGTTCGCGGTGTGGTGGGGCGCGTTCCTGTCCAAGATCGGCGTCCACTTCACGCCCACCGTGCAGACGATGCTCACCAACGGCCCGCTGATCAGGTCCAAGGCCCTGCGCCGGTCGCTCTACCGCAACGCGCCCGAGGACCTCATGCCCACCAAGGTGGCCTTCTTCGCCGCCCACGTCATGGGCACGATCGTCGAGTTCGTCGTCCCGATCATCCTGCTCTTCGCGACCAACTGGACCGTCGCGGTCCTGGCCGCCGTGTTCATGATGTGCTTCCACGTGTTCATCTACTCGATGTTCGCGCTGGCCATGCCGCAGGAGTGGAACCTCTTCTACGTGTTCGCGACCCCCATCGTGTTCCTGGCCTTCTTCGCCGGCGACGGGTACGCCCTGTGGGACGCCAGCAGCGTGTGGATCGTGGTGGGCGCCGCGGTCCTCACCCTCACCGGCCCGCTGGTCGGCAACTTCCGCCCCGACAAGATCTCGTTCCTCATCTCGATGCGTCAGTACGCCGGCAACTGGGCCAGCTCCACCATGGCGTTCCGCAACAACGGCTGTGAGGCCAAGCTGGACAACCCGAACTTCGTCACCTCGATGACGTCCCCGCACAACCAGCTCTCGGCCCTGTTCGGGCCGGAGGGCGCGGAGATCTTCCTCCAGAAGACCACCGCGTTCCGGATGATGAACACCCAGGGCCGCGGCCACATGTCCATCATGCCGGCGCACGTGGACAGCATGGAGAACTACCGGTTCCGCGAGGGAGAGGTGCTGTGCACCTTCTTCTCCGGGTGGCAGTTCGGCGACGGGCACCTGTTCGACGAGAGGACCATCGCGGCGGTGCAGAAGCGCTGCAACTTCGAGCCGGGCGAGTTCATCAGCGTCTGGACCGAGTCCCAGCCCCTGCACAAGAAGACCATCCAGTACCGGGTGATCGACGCGGCTCTCGGGGTGGTGGAGCGCGGCCACTACGACGTCCGCGACGTCGTCAAGGAGCAGCCGTGGCTGCCCAACGGGCCGATCCCGTACGTGGTGACCTGGCGTCACCCGGAGTACCTGCCGGCGGATCAGCGCGCGTCCACGAGCATCCCCTTCTCGCCCGGAGCCGAGGGTCCGCTCGTCGACACGACCACCGCCTCCGGTCACGACGAGACCCCGGTGGGGGCGAGCTGAGTCCATGCCCTCAGCGATCATCGTCGGTAGCGGACCCAACGGTCTGGCAGCCGCGTTGACACTGGCCGCCGGTGGAGTCGATGTGACCGTTCTGGAAGCATCCGACTCCATCGGCGGCGGCACCAGGTCCGGCGAGTCGACCTTGCCGGGCCTGCTGCACGACCAGTGTTCGGGTTTCCATCCGCTGGCCGTCGACACGGGCTTCAGCCGCCAGTTCGACCTCGAGTCCCACGGCGTGCGCTGGGCGCTGCCGGAGGTCCAATACTCCCATCCCCTCGACGGCGGCCGCGGGGCAGCGGTGTGGAGGTCCGTGGACCGCACCGCGACCCACCTCGGCACCGACGGGGACTCCTACCGGCGGATGTTCGGGCCGCTCACCGAGCGTTTCCC
>NZ_CALMYY010000027.1 GCF_937873725.1 uncultured Dietzia sp. | reverse complement strand
GCATCCCGATCCCAAGTCCAGGGAGGACTGACGGCACATGAGCAGCACCGATCAACGCCCGGAGGGCCAGAGCTTCTCCAGCCGGGAACTGCGCGACGCGCTCGGCCAGTTCTGCACGGGGATCACCGTCATCACGGCGGTGAAGGACGACGAGCCGGTGGGCTTCGCGTGCCAGTCGTTCTCCGCGCTCTCCCTCGAACCGCCGCTGGTGCTCTTCTGCCCGATGAAGACCTCGGGGTCGTGGAAGGGCATCGAGGCGGCGGGGAGGTTCGCCGTGAACATCCTCTCGGAGGAGCAGGAGGACGTCTCGTCGACGTTCGGGCGCCGCGGCGACGACAAGTTCGCGTCGATCGACTGGTCGCCGAGCCCGCTGGGCTCGCCGGTGATCGCCGGCGTGATGGCGTGGCTGGACTGCCAGATCGAGCAGGTGCTCGACGGCGGTGACCACTGGATCGTCCTCGGCCGCGTCCACAACCTCGGCCCCACCGAGCGGGACATCCGGCCGCTGCTGTTCTACCGGGGCGCCTACCTCAGCATCGAGGAGGACGTGGTGGACCCGACGCCCGAGCAGCTGGAGCTGGAGAACTTCATCACCTCCGCCGACTCGTACACATGGCTGTGACCGCGCCGCTGGCCGAGGCGCTGGCCCGGGCGGAGGAGATCATCAGGTCCGCGCCGCACGTGCGCACCGAGGCCGACGTCGCGGAGGGGCTCGAGTACCTGCTCGGGACCGTCCGCGGCGTCATCGAGAGCGGCCAGCACCGCGGCCGGAGCCACCCGCAGCTGTTCCAGGCCACCGGGCCGTACACCAAGATGGGCCTGGACAACCCGGACACGCTGTACTTCTACGCCAACCTCACCGACGGCGCGGAATACGTGGTCGAGGGCCGGCGCGGCACCACCGCGGACCTGTCCTTCCAGGTCATGGCCGGGACGTACTCGGCCGACGAGCGCGCCGCCTCGCACGCGGCCTTCGATGACCGCGCGCTGGAGATCGGCGCCGACGGTCGGTACTCGTTCCGGCTGGGACCGCCGCGGTACGACGACGACGAGGGCGACCCCGGTTACGTCGTGCTCCGTCCCGGTACCTCGATGATCGCCGTCCGCGAGGTGTTCTCGGACTGGTCCGCGGAGGAGGCCGGGTCGGCGATCCTGCGCAGGGTCGACGCGGTGGGCACCGCCCCGGAGCCGGTGACGCTCGCCGGTCAGGAGAGGTTCTACGCCAAGCTCGCCGAGGCCCTGACGGGCAGGCTGCAGACGTGGTTGGCGTTCCCGGGATGGTTCTTCGGCGACCAGCCGCGCAACACCCTCGGCGAGCCGCGGCGGACGCCCGGAGGGCTCACCACGCAGTTCTCCTCGGCCGGGGTGTTCGAGCTCGAGCCGGACCAGGCCATGATCATCTCCGTGCCCGTCGCCGGGGTGCCCTACCAGGGCTTCCAGCTGGGCAGCATGTGGTACGCCTCGCTGGAGTACGTCCACCACCAGACCAGCCTCACCGCCGACCAGGCGCACGTCACCTCCGACGGGATGATCCACCTCGTCGTCACCGACCATGACCCCGGGCTGGCCAACTGGATAGAGACCCTGGGTCACCGCGAGGGCATCGCCCAGCTGCGGTGGCAGCGGGTGGACTCGCCGATCACCGCCGACCTGGGGCCGACGGTGCGGGTCATGCCGTTCGACCGGCTCGAGGCCGAGTTGCCCGGGTACGCCGAGCAGCGGGTGACCCCGGAGCAGTGGCGGGAGCGGATCGCCGCCCGCCAGGAGGCGTTCGCGCGCCGGGGGCTGTCGTGAGCGAGTCGGACCGGGTGCACGTCGGGACCGTGGATGACCTCCACGCCAGCGCGTCCAGGGCGGTCGGGCTGGAGGACTTCGCGGACGGCGAGGACCGGCACCGAGAGGCGCTGGGCGTCCTGCTCGACTCCCTGCACACCGACGCCGGCCTCACCCCGGCCGGGAGCAAGTACTGGCGCTCCGTGCTCAAGGGGGCGCTGGTGGCGCGGCTCGTCGCGCAGGCGGGCTTCGCCGCGGACCCGGCGCAGGCCGGCGTGGAGATCGAGCGGCCCGTCGTGGTCACCGGGTTGCCCCGGACCGGCACCACGGCGCTGCACCGGCTCCTGGGCGCGGACCCCGCCAACCAGGGGCTCGAGTTGTGGCTCACCGAGGTCCCCGGGCCGCGGCCGCCCCGGGAGCGGTGGGAGGATGACCCCACGTACCGGGGCCTGCGCGACCTGTACGCCGGCTTCATGTCCGAGAACCCCGACTACGGCGGCGTGCACTACATCTCCGCCGACGACCTCGAGGAGTGCTGGCAGCTGCTGCGGCAGTCGCTCACCTCGGTCTCGTACGAGTGCCTGGCCCGGCTCGACGACTACTCGGCCTGGCTGCAGGGCGTGGACTGGGTGCCCGCGTACCGGCGGCACAGGCGGAACCTGCAGCTGATCGGGGCCCACGACCCCGGGCGGCGCTGGGTGCTCAAGAACCCCAGCCACCTGTTCGCGCTCGACGCGCTGCTCGAGGTCTACCCCGACGCCGTGGTGGTGCAGACGCACCGCGATCCGCGCAGGTCCATGGCGTCCATGTTCTCGCTCGCGCACCGGACCGCGGCCGACTGGTCGACCGAATTCACGCCGGAGTACATCGGCGCCTCGCAGCTGGACCTGTGGGCGCGGGGCGTGGCCGGGTTCGACGCGGCCCGCGCGCGGCACGAGGCCGACCCGCGGTCGCGGGCGACGTTCGTCGACGTCGATCACAGCGAGCTGGTCCGCGACCCCGCCGGCGTGGTGGAGCGGGTGTACGCGGCCGCGGGCACGGAGTTGGCGGGGGACGTGCGGGCCGCCGTGGTGGCGGAGAACGAGCGCAGCCTGTCCGGCGACCGGGCGCCCGCGCACCGGTACACGCTCGCCGACTACGGGCTCAGCGAGGAGCAGGTCGCCGAGCGGTTCGCCGGCTACCGGGGGCTGGAGGCCTAGAGGTACCCGGCCACGGCGTCGATGATCCGCTCGGCCACGTCCTGCCTGCAGACCAGCAGGTCAGGCAGCTCGATCTCCTCGACGTTGTAGCGCAGCTCCGAGCCGTCGAGGTGGCTGGCGTGCAGTCCGCGCTGGCACACGACGCCGAACGTGGCAGCCGAGTCCCACTGGTGGTGCCCGCTGGTGTGGATGTAGGCGTCGCACTCGTCCTCGACCACGGTCGCGGTCTTGCCGCCGCCGGAGCCCAGGTGGACGAGGGAGGCGTCGAGCGCCCCGGCCAGCTCCTCGGCGAATGCGGGCGGTTCCGCCTCCGACACCGCGATGCGCAGGCGGTCGTCCTGCCGCGGGGGGACCAGCGGGCCGGGGCGCGGGCCGCGGATGATGGAGATCGGCTGGTAGGTGGTGGCGCCGCGGCCGGTGAGCACCCGGCCGTACGCCGGCATGGCGATGGCGCAGGCGGTGATCCCGCCGACGCCCTCGGGGCCGGACTCCCACAGGGCCACGTGGACGGCCCAGTCGGGGCGGCCCTCGATCACGTAGGAACGCACGCCGTCGAGCGGGTCCACGAACCACACCCGGTCGGCGTCCAGTCGCTCGCGCGAGTCCGGGTTCCACTCGCCAAAGACCGCGTCGTCGGGCCGGGCCACCGCCAGGCGGTCCACGATCACGGCCCGCGCCTCGCCCTCGGCGAACCCGCCCAGGTCCTCCGGCGCGACCCGGGAGACCCGGAGGTCGGTCAGGAGTCGCCCGGCCTGCGCGGCCAGGTCCTCGGCGAGTCGCTGGTCGTTGGTCCGTCCGTGCTCGGGGAAGGGGCTCATGCGGGCGATTCTAGAGGCCCGCGGCGGCCTCGAGCGCCGCTAGGATCTCGTGGGGCTGGCCCAGGAGTTGGGCCGTGCCGTGGGCGCGCTTGAAGAAGAGATGCACGTCATACTCCCACGTGATCCCGACCCCGCCGTGGAGCTGGATCGCCTCGCCGGTGATCCACTGCAGCGCCTCGGAGCAGTAGACCTTGGCGGCCGCGGCCTCGACCTCGGCGGCGTAGGCCGCCTCGTCGGAGCCCGGCCCGTTCCCGAGAGCCTGCGCGGCCGCCACCAGCGCGGCGGCGGAGTAGGACAGGGACCGGGCGGTCTCGGTCTTGACGTACATGTCGGCCATGCGGTGCTTGAGCGCCTGGAAGGAGCCGATGGCGCGGCCGAACTGCCTGCGCTCCTGCGTGTACCGCACGGTCGCGTCGAGCACGGCGCGGGCGGCGCCGACCTGCTCGGCGGAGATCGCGGCCCACGCGGCGGCGCGCAGGCGGGGCAGGAAGCTGGGGCGGGTGGGGATGGCCGTGGCGGCGACGCCGTGGAACTCCACGCGGGCCAGGGTGCGGGTGGGATCCATGACGGGCACGCGGGTGACGCGGACCCCGGCGGCGTCCGCGGGGACCTCGAACAGGCCCACCGTGTGGCCGGTGACGGCCACGACGAGCAGGGTGGCGGCGGTGTCGGCGCCCAGGACGTGGTGGGCGGTGCCGGTGAGCGAGTCCGCGGCCGCGCGTACGCCGGGCGTGGCCCAGCCCGAGTCCGAGGCCCAGCACAGGGCGGCCTGCTCGCCGGCGGCGATTCCGGGCAGCAGGCGGGCGCACGCGGCGTCGTCGCCGGCGGCCAGCACGGCCTGCGCGGCCAGGACGGCCGAGCCGAGCAGCGGGGAGGGGGTGAGCCGGCGGCCGAGCTCCTCGCACACCAGGTGGGTCTCGACCCAGGTGGCGCCGGCGCCGTCGTGGGCCTCGGGGATGGACAGCGCGGCCGCGCCGATCTGCTCGACCAGCGTCGACCACAGCGCGGGGTCGAACCCGTCCTCGGACGCGATCGCCGCGCGGACCGCCGCCGAGTCCGACTTCTTCTCCAGCAGCGCCGCCACCGACTCGCGCAGGGCGGCCTGCTCCTCGGTGTCCACGCCGGGCGCGCTCACCGGGCGCTCCCCAGGCTCTCGAGCACCCGGCCGCGGTGGTAACTCTGGGTGCCCCACGCGGTCTGCAGCGCGCGGGTCTTGGTCAGCCACAGGCCCAGGTCGTGCTCCAGGGTGTAGCCGATGGCGCCGTGCACCTGGAGCGCGGTGCGCGCGGACAGGTAGGCGGCGTCGGCCACGGCCACGCGGGCGGCGGAGACGTCGCGGACGGCCGCGCCGGGATCGCCGGGGTTCTCGGCGATCGCCAGGGCGCCGGCCCACAGCAGGGGCCGGGCCATCTCGAGCGCGATCGCCACGTCGGCCAGCTGGTGCTTGAGCCCCTGGTACTCGCCGATGAGCTTGCCGTACTGCTTGCGCTGCCCCGCGTAGTCCACGCTCATGTCGAGCATCGCCCGCCCCAGGCCCATGAGCTGGGCCGCGGTGCCGAGCGCGCCGTGGTTGACCAGGTCGACGGTGCTCGCCGCGCCGACCCGCTCGCCGCGGGTCGGGGTGGTGACGGTGCGGGCGCGGTCGACCGAGCGTCGGGTCTCGCCGGCGGTGCCGGTGAACACCTCGTCGTCGTCGACGACCCACAGGTACTGCGCGACGTGGGCGTCGGGCGCGAAGGGGGAGACCCCCGGCGCGGCGACCGACGCCGGCGTGCCGGCGGCGATCTCGCCGGCCACGTCGCCGGCGTCGGAGTCGCCGCCCAGCGCGGCGGCGATGCGCGGGGCCACCATGACGGACTCCACGACCGGGCCGGGGACGGCGTGGCGGCCCAGGACCTCGAGCGCGACCACGGCCTCGACCGCGGTGGCGCCGGCCCCGCCGGACTCCTCGGGGACGAGCAGGGCGGCGGCGCCGGTCTCGGCGACGCGGCCCCACACGGCGGTGCCGGGGGCGGTGTCGCCGGCGGCCCAGGCGCGGATGACCGCGGGCAGGTCGGACTTGGCGAGCAGCGAGTCGATGCTCGCGGCGAAGTCGGTGATGTCGGGATCGAGTGCGAAATCCATGGTGTCCCCCGTTATCCGCGCGGAAGGCCGAGGAGGCGCTCGGCGATGATGTTCTTCTGGACCTCGTTGGTGCCCGCGTAGATGGGGCCGGCGAGGGCGAACAGGTAGCCGTCCATCCACTGCTCGCCGGCCAGCTCGCCGGCGTGCCCGAGGATGTCGAGCGCGGTCTCGTGGGTCGCGATGTCCCACGTGGACCAGAAGACCTTGTTGATGGAGGACTCGAAGCCCAGGTTGGCCCCGCCGGTGAGCGTGGTGACCGTGTTCCACGTGCTCAGCTCGTAGGCGCGGGAGCCGATCCACGCATCCACCACGCGGTCGGCCAGGGCGCCGCGGGTGCGCTCGTCCAGGCCTGCCTCGGCGCCGTCCCACAGCTCGAGCAGGCGGTCGGTGGTGGCCAGGAACCGGCCGGGCGAGCGCAGGGAGAGCCCGCGCTCGTTGTTGGCGGTGGACATGGCCACCTTCCAGCCCTGGTTGACCTCGCCGATCACGCCGGACTCGCCGGGGTCGGCCGGGTCGTCGGGGACAAAGACGTCCTCGAGGAACAGCTCCGCGAAGCCGGGCAGGCCGTCCAGCTGGTCGATCGGCCGAACGGTCACGCCCTCGGCCCGCAGGTCGAACATGAAGTAGGTCAGGCCCTTGTGGCGCGGCTCGTTCGGATCCGTGCGGAACAGCCCGAAGCCCTTGTCGGCAAAGGAGGCGCGGGTGGACCACACCTTCTGGCCGCTCAGGACCCAGCCGCCGTCGACGCGCGTCGCGGTCGAGCGCAGGGAGGCGAGGTCGGACCCGGCCTCGGGCTCGGACCAGGCCTGCGCCCAGATGTCGTCGGCGCGGGCCATGCGCGGCATGATGCGCGCGAGCTGCTCGGGGGAGGCGTGGTCGAACAGGGTCGGGGCCAGCAGGAAGATGCCGTTCTGGCTCACCCGCAGCGGCGCGCCCGCGCGGAAGTACTCCTCCTCGAAGACCACCCAGTTCACGAGCCCGCAGTCGCGGCCGCCGAACTCCTCGGGCCAGGAGACGACCGACATGCGGGCGTCGGCCATCGTGGCCTCCCACGCGCGGTGGGCCTCGAAGCCCTCGGCGGTGTCCATGTGCGGCAGCGGCTCGGCCGGCACGTTGGCGGCCAGCCACTGCCGGACCTCGAGGCGGAACTCCTCGGTCGCGGCGTCCAGGTGCAGGTCCACGTCGTCAGTCCTTCTTCTGGCCGGTCGAGCCGGTGTTGGCGCTGTCGCGCATCGAGCGGGCGTCCATCCCGCCGAGGGAGGCGGAGAACGAGTCGGAGTCGTCGGGCTCGGCGTTGGCGGAGTGGGCGAACATGTGCCAGCCGAAGGCGGTGTCCAGGGAGGTCTGCAGCCCCATCTGGTCCTCGTTCGAGTTGATGACCTTCTTGGCCAGGGTGAGCCCGAAGGCGGGCATCTCCGCGATCTCCGCCGCGATCCCGTCGACCTTGGCCTGCAGGTCGTCGCGCGGAACCACGTGGTTGAGCATCCCCCAGTCCAGGGCGTCCGCCGCGGTGAACCTGCGACCGGTGTAGAGGATCTCCTTGGCGCGCCGCGGGCCCAGGACAAAGGCGTGGGCGAAGTACTCGACGCCCGGGATGCCCATCTTCACCACGGGGTCGGAGAAGAACGCGTCGTCGGAGGCCACGATGAAGTCGCACACCCACGCCAGCATGAGCCCGCCGGCGATGCAGGCGCCGTGCACCTGGGCGATCATCGGCTTGGGGATCTCGCGCCAGCGCCGGCACATCTGGACGTAGACCTCGGTCTCGCGCGCGAGCCGCCGGTCGCCGCCGCCGCGGGTGGTGTGGTCCCACCAGATCGAGGCGCGGTTGGGGTACTCCACGTGGTGGTCGCGCTCGGAGGTGCCGATGTCGTGGCCGGCGGAGAAGTGCTTGCCGTTGGCCCGGAGGACGATCACCTTGACCGAGTGATCCTCGACGGCCTTGATGAACGCGTTGTCCAGCGAGTACGTCATGACGGAGTTCTGCGCGTTGCGGAAGTCGGGCCGGTTGAGCGTGACGTAGGCGGTGGTGCCGGAGACCTCGTAGGCGACCGGCTGCGTGTCCGGCCCGAGGTCGTCGACCCCGAGGACCGGGGGGATGGGTGCGTCGCTCATGGGCGGGAACTCTCCTTACCTAGCAAGTGCTTGGTTGGTAACTGTACCGGACCCGCGGGGGTTCACGCCCCGTAGCCGCCGTCCACGTCGAGCTTCTGGCCGGAGATGAATCCCGCCCGCCCGGAGGCCAGGAACGCCACGGCCTCCGCGATGTCCACGGCCGTGCCGAACCGCCCCAGCGGGATGTTGCCGAGCGTGACCTCGAGGGCGATCCCGTCCAACTCGCCGGAGGCGATGAGCCGCTCGGCCATCCCGTCGGTGAGCATCCCCGGCCCCACGCAGTTCACGCGCACCCCGAACCGCCCCTCCTCGGCCGCCAGCCCGCGCACCAGCTGCTCGACCGCGCCCTTGGGTGCGGCGGACAGGCCGTCGCGGACGGGGTAGCGGGTGGTGGCGGCGGTGGTCACCGCGACGATGTTCCCGCCGGCCGATCGCAGGTGCGGGAGCGCCGGGTGCACGATCGAGAAGAACCCGGCCGCGTCGTCGTCCAGTTGGCGGCGCATCTCGGCCGGCGCGATCCGGGACAGGTGCACCATGGGCACGTGCGGACCGGCGCAGTGGGCCAGCACGCGGATTCCGCCGTGCCGGGTGCCGATCCCGTCGATCGACCGCGCGACCTCGTCGTCGTCCCCCGGGCCGGTCCCCGGCGCGAGGCGCACGCATTCCGCGGCCCGTCCCGCGACGGACAGCTCGTCCGCGAGCGCCACCGGCTCGGTCGAGCGGTAGCCCAGGACCAGCGGTGACCCGGGGAACTCTGCGGCCAGGCGGCGGGCGACCGCGCCGCCGATCCCGCCGGACGCCCCGGTCACCAGCACGGCCCCGCCGCCTCCGCCGCGGGCCCCGCCGCCCCGCCCGCCGCCGCCGCCGCCCCGCCCGCCGGAATCCGCTACCCCGCTGCCTGGTCCGCTACCCGCATCCGGGTAGCGGGAGTCGCGGGAGGGTAGCGGATCCCGGCGGGTGGCGGGGTCGGCGGGGGTTGCGGGGTCGGCGGGGTCGGCGGTCATCGGAGCTCCGTCTTGAGGATCTTGCCCGAGGCGTTGCGGGGGAAGGCCTCGACGAACTCCACCGATCGCGGCCGCTTGAAGTTGGCCAGGTGCTCGCCGCAGAAGTCCATCACGTCCCGCTCGGTCAGTCCCGAGCCCTCGCGGCGGACGATGAACGCCTTGCCGACCTCGCCCATCCGCTCGTCCGGGACCCCGACCACCGCGGATTCCACCACGCCGTCGATGCGGGCCAGGGCCTGCTCGATCTCGGCGGGGTACACGTTGAAGCCGCCGGTGATGTACATGTCCTTGAGCCGGTCCGTGATGCGCAGGTTGCCGCGGGAGTCGATCTCGCCCACGTCGCCGGTGTGCAGCCAGCCGTCGGGGTCGATGGTCTTGGCCGTGTTCTCCGGGTCGTCGAGGTAGCCCTGCATCACCATCTCGCCGCGGGTGAGGATCTCGCC
>NZ_CALMYY010000026.1 GCF_937873725.1 uncultured Dietzia sp. | reverse complement strand
GCCCGCCGCCGAGAAGCCGGAGCCCGCCGCCGAGAAGCCGGAGCCCGCCGCCGAGGTGCGCGAGCCGGTCGTGGCGAAGCCTGACGAGACCGACCCCGAGGCGCCGACGTTCGCCGACATGGGGCTCGCCCCGGCGGTCGCCCAGGCGGTCCGCGATGTGGGCTACGAGATCCCCTCCGCCATCCAGGCGGCCACCATCCCGCTCGTGCTCGCGGGACGCGACGTCGTGGGCCTCGCACAGACCGGTACGGGCAAGACCGCCGCTTTCGCGCTGCCGATCCTGTCCCTCATCGACCCCGCGGTCAAGAGCCCCCAGGCACTGATCCTGGCCCCGACCCGGGAGCTCGCGCTCCAGGTCGCCGAGGCCTGTATCACGTACTCCGCCAACATGCCCCAGGTCAACGTCCTGCCGATCTACGGCGGCCAGGCCTACGGAATCCAGCTGTCGGGCCTGCGCCGGGGCGCGCAGATCATCGTCGGTACGCCGGGTCGCGTGATCGATCACCTGAAGAAGGGCACGCTCGACCTCTCGGGCCTGCGGCATCTGGTGCTCGACGAGGCCGACGAGATGCTCGCGATGGGTTTCCAGGAGGACGTGGAGCGGATCCTCTCGGACACCCCGGAGACCACCCAGGTCGCGCTCTTCTCGGCCACGATGCCGGCCGCGATCCGTCGGATCTCGCAGAAGTACCTCACGGATCCGGCGGAGGTGAAGGTCGCGTCCAAGACGGCCACCGCGCCGACCATCGAGCAGCGCTACGTGCTCGTCAACCACCGCGACAAGCTCGACGCCCTGACGAGGATCTTCGAGGTCGAGGACTTCGACGCGATGATCCTGTTCGTCCGGACCAAGTCGGCCACGGAGGAGCTCGCTGAACGGCTCCGGGCCCGTGGGTTCTCGGCGGCACCGATCAACGGTGACATCCCCCAGAATCTCCGCGAGCGGACCATCGAGGCGCTCAAGGACGGCCGCACCGACATCCTGGTGGCCACCGACGTGGCCGCGCGCGGCCTCGACGTGCCGCGGATCAGCCACGTCGTCAACTACGACATCCCCCACGACACCGAGTCGTACGTGCACCGGATCGGCCGAACGGGTCGCGCGGGTCGGAGCGGGCACGCGTTGCTCTTCGTGACCCCCCGCGAGCGGCGGCTGCTCTCGCAGATCGAGCGGGCCACGCGTCAGCCGCTGACGGAGATCCAACTCCCGAGTGTGGACGACGTCAACGAGATGCGGATGGCCAAGTTCGCGCAGTCGATCACCGAGAGCCTGGACGACACGCACATCGCCCTGTTCCGTCGCCTGGTCGAGGAGTACGCCTCCGAGCACTCCGTGTCGATGGCCGACATCGCGGCCGCGCTGGCCACCCAGTCCCGCAACTCCACCGACTTCCTCATGAGCGAGCCGGACCGGCCGGTCCGCCGCGATGACCGCCGGGACGACCGCCGCGACGACCGGCGGGACGACCCCCGTGACGGGGCGCGGGGCGGCCCGCGGGGCGGCCGCCCGGGGGGGGCCGGGCGGGCGTT
>NZ_CALMYY010000025.1 GCF_937873725.1 uncultured Dietzia sp. | reverse complement strand
TCCGCCAGCGTAAGCCGGAGTGGCAGCGCATCCGGGCCGGAGTGGCAGCGCATCCAGCCGGGGAGCGGCTCGGGCGGCGGGGGCATCACCGCGGCACCGGCCGGGAGCCGGCGGGGTGGCGGGCGAGGGGCGGTGTCGGGGTGGTCTGCCACGATGGTCGGCATGGGTGGCTGGGTGGTGGTGGACGTCGAGACGTCGGGGATGACGCCGTCGGTCGACCGGGTGCTGTCGGTGGCGGCCGTGGTGATCGACGACGACGGCGAGGTGGTCGAGGAGTTCGCGACCCTGCTCAACCCGGGGGTCGACCCGGGCCCCGTCCACGTGCACGGGCTCACCCCGGCCCTCCTCGCGGGCAAGCCCCGCTACGCGGAGGTGGCCGCGGACCTGGACCGGGTGCTCGACGGCCGCACCGTGGTGGCCCACAACGCCACGTTCGACGCGTCCTTCCTGGCGTCCGAGGCGCGGCGCGCGGGGCTCGAGCCGCCGCTGGAGCGCTTCCTGTGCACCCTCGACCTTGCCGGGAGGCTGCACCTGTCCACCACCGACCTCAAGCTGTCCACGCTCGCCGCGCACTTCGGCGTGGAGCAGCGGGCCGCGCACGACGCCCACGACGACGCCCTGGTGCTGGCCGGCGTGTTCGCCGGCCTGCTCGGGGTGGCCGCCGCCAAGGACGTGCGGCCCACCGTGCGGGAGCTCGAGGGGATGCTCCCGGACCCCGACTCGGGGTTCCTGGTCTCCCGCGTGTGGGCGGAGGCGCTCGCGGCGCCCCGGCTCTGGCGGCCGGCGGGGAGGCTGCGGCGCTCCGGCGGGCTGGTGCAGGGGATGGAGGTGGTCTTCACGCAGGACGTGGACAGGGACCCGGAGGAGATCGCCGGGCTCGTCGTCGACAAGGGTCTCTACCTGGCCGACCGGATCTCCTCCCGCACCTCCCTGGCGGTGTGCGACGCTCCTGACGCCGTGCGCGGCCGCACGGTGTTCGCCCGCAGGAAGGGGCTCGAGCTGGTGCCGTTCGCCCGGTTCGAGGCGATGCTCGCCGACGTCGCGCCCGGGCGGCCCGTCGCCGGCCCGCAGGCGGTGGACGGCGCGCAGGAGGCGCTGTTCTAGGGGCGGCCGTCACGGATAGGGGCGTCCCTCGCGCTGCCGCGGCAGGTCGGGGGGGTGGCCGGAGAGCCGGGAGGGGTCCTCGGGTCGGGTGCCGCGGTGGAAGAGGATCCGGTTGACCCCCCAGTGCAGCGCCCACAACCCCACGCCCACCACGAGCAGGATGGCGGCGATGCGATAGTCATCGGTCGCCCGCCCGGACAGGGGCGAGACCAGGAACGCGCAGCACACGGCGCCGAGGATCGGCAGCACGGTCGGCGCGCGGAAGTGGCGGTGGTCGGCGGGATCCCGCCGGAGGACGAGCACCGCGACGTTCGTCACCGTGAACACCCCGAGCAGCAGGAGCGAGGTGGTCCCGCCCAGCGTCGCGAGGTCGGCAAAGGTGATGAGGCCGACCGCGATGGCCGTGGTGAACACGATCGCCACCCACGGGGTGCGGCGGCCGGGGAGGACCCGGCCGAGCACCGGCGGCAGCACCTGCTCGTTGGCCATGCCGTAGAGCAGGCGGGACGCCATGAGCATGTTGATCAGCGCGGAGTTGGCCACGGCGAACATGGTGATGAACGCGAAGACCCACACCGGGAACGCCGGCGCGCCGGCCGCGACCACCTTGAGCAGCGGGGTCTCGCCCTGGCCCAGGTCCTCGGGGCTCACCAGCGTCACCGAGGCGATCGCCACCAGGATGTACACGACGCCGGTGATCGTGAGGCCGGTGAGCATGATCTTGGGGAAGATCTTCACGGGGTCCCTGGTCTCCTCGGCCATGTTGACGGAGTCCTCGAAGCCGACCAGCGCGAAGAACGCCAGTGCGGTGGCGGCGGTGACGGCCCGGAAGGGGCTCTCGCCCTGGTCCACCCGGAGTTGCCCGGCGCGGGAGAGGTCACCCTGCCCCTGGCTGATCGCCCACGCGCCGATCGCGATGATGATGAGCAGGCCGGACAACTCGACGCAGGTGAGCACCACGTTGAGCCGGACGGACTCGGCCACGCCGCGGAGGTTGACCACGGCGACGGCGGTGATGAAGCACAGCGCGATGCCGATCAGCGGCCAGGTCCCGGACGCCAACTCCAGGCCCACCGCCTGGTCGAGATTCCCCGCGAACGCGATGGCGGCGGAGGACGCGGAGGTGAGACCGGAGCACATGACGGTGAACGCCACGAGGAAGGTGAGGAAGTGCACCCGGAAGGCGCGGTGCGTGTAGACGGCCGCGCCGCCGGCCCGCGGGTACTTGGTGACCAGCTCGAGGTAGCTGGCCGCCGTGAGCATGGCCACGGCGAACGCCACGAGGAACGGCAGCCACACCGCCCCGCCGACCTCCCCGGCGACCTTCCCGGTGAGGGCGTAGATGCCGGTGCCGAGGATGTCGCCGACGATGAACAGCAGGAGCAGGCCGGGACCCATCACGCGCCTGAGGGCGGGCTGGCCGGTGGTGCGTTCCGGGCCGGTGACGACGGGGACGCCCGCGGCCGGCGGGGGATCGGGCGGTCCGGGCATGGCGTGCTCCCTCCGGCGGATGTGTGAGGTGTACCACGGCGATCGTGAGCATCCCACCGCGTGGGCGGCGGTGGACGTGCTCTGCGTGGGATGATGGGCCACGGCCACCGATCGTCGACCACAGGAGTACCGCCCCGTGCCCGCACCCCAGAATGCCGCCGCCCGCGAGGTCTACGAGAAGGAGCGGGCTCACGTCCTGACCCCGTGGTCCGCCTGGGGCGCCACCGATCCCATGGTCGTCACCGCCGCCGAGGGCTGCTACCTCACCGACGGTGACGGCAACCGGCTGCTCGACTTCACCTCTCAGCTGGTCAACACCAACATCGGCCACCAGCACCCCGTGGTGGTCAAGGCGATCCAGGACCAGGCCGCCGAGCTGTGCACCATCAACCCCGCGCACGCCAACGCCGCCCGGGCCGAGGCCGCCCGCCTGATCGCCGAGGTCGCGCCCGCCGGGATGAACCGCGTGTTCTTCACCAACGCCGGCACCGAGGCCGTCGAGCACGCCGTCCGCATGGCGCGCCGCCACACCGGCCGCCACAAGACCCTCTCGGCCTTCCGCAGCTACCACGGCGCCACCACCACCTCGATGAACCTCACCGGCGACACCCGCCGCTGGGCCAACGATCTCGGCAACACAGGTGCCGTCCACTTCCACGCGCCCTACCTGTACCGCTCGCAGTTCTACGCCGAGAACACCAAGCAGGAGTGCGACCGCGCGCTCGAGCACCTGGACTCGCTCATCGGGCTCGAGGGGCCGGACCACTTCGCCGCCCTCATCATCGAGTCGGTGCCCGGGACCGTGGGCATCATGGTGCCGCCGGCCGACTACCTCCGCGGCGTCCGCGAGATCTGCGACAAGTACGGGATCGTCATGATCTGCGACGAGGTGATGTCCGGCTTCGGCCGCACCGGCGCCTGGCTGGCCCTGGACAACTTCCGGTCCGGCGACGACGACTGGGCGCCCGACCTCATCACCTTTGCCAAGGGCTCCAACTCCGGCTACGTGCCGCTCGGCGGCGTGATCCTGCACGACCGGATCGCCGCGTCCTTCGAGACGACGCCCTACACCGGCGGACTCACGTACGGCGGCCACCCGCTGGCGTGCGCGTCCGTGGTGGCGACCATCAACCTCATGCGCGACGAAGGGATCGTCGAGAACGCCCGGATGATCGGCGAGGAGGTCATCGGGCCGCGCCTGCGAGAACTCGCCGAGAAGCATCCGTCGATCGGCGAGGTCCGCGGACTCGGCGTGTTCTGGGCCGTGGAGATGGTGGCCGACCGCGAGACCCGCGAGCCCCTGGCCCCCTACGGCGGATCGTCGGAGGCCATGGCCAAGACCTTCGGGGCGGCCAAGAAGGACGGCGTGCTGCTGTTCATGAACTACAACCGCTTCCACATCGTGCCGCCGTGCATCATCACGCCCGACGAGGCCCGCGAGGGCCTGGACGTGTTCGACCGCGCGCTCGACGTGGCCGATTCCTACGTGGGGAGCTGAGCCGACATGGCGCTGGTGCTGAGGCTGATCGTCAACGCGGTCGCCCTGTGGGTGGCGACCCTGATCGTGCCGGGGATCGACCTGCACGAGACGGTGGGCATCTACGACCCGGGTGCCGGCGCCCTGGAGGATCAGGTGAGCATCCCGACCGTCGCCGCGCTGCTCATCGTGGCGGTGGTGTTCACGCTGGTCAACGCGGTGATCAAGCCGTTCGTGCAGCTGCTCTCGCTGCCGTTGACCATCCTCACGCTGGGCCTGTTCCTGCTCGTGGTCAACGCCCTGATGCTCATGCTGACGAGCTGGGTCACCACGACGTTCCAGCCGTTCGGCGCGGAGTACGCGGTGAGCGGGTTCTGGGCGGCCTTCTTCGGCGCCATCGTGATCGGCCTGGTCAACTGGGTGTTCGCCATGCTCATCCCGGGCCGCGCACGCGACTGACCCGCCCCCGCTCGCGACCGACCCGCCCCCGCTCCGCCGTCGTGCGGGGACGGGGTCAGGAGCCGAAGGCCGCCGAGGAGACGCCGGTCGGGATCCACCCCTGGGACGCGATGTCCCGGATGAACTGCATCTGCGGGTAGAAGGCGTTGCCCGGGCACGCGGTCCCGCCCCAGTCGCGGTGGCCCGAGACGGCGGGCATCGGCCGGGTGGCCCCACCCTGGGGGTTGCGGTAGATGATCCCGCCCCGCGGATTGATGCCCGTGGCGCCCGTGAGCGCGCGCACGCAGTTGATGGTCGCGCCGACCGCGGCCGCGGTGGGCGGCGCGCCGGTGAAGTCGCCGAGCAGGCTGATGCCGATGTTGCCGTTGTTGACCCCGGCGGTGTGGCCGCCGGTGACGACGGGGGGAGCGATGCCGCCGACGGGCGGGAACTGGAACACCGGGGTGCCGCCGACGGTTCCGCCACGGCCCTGATAGATCCGGCCCTCCGGATCGATGATCAGGTGGTACCCGATGTCGCCCCAGCCCAGGGTGTTGGCGTGGTAGTTGTAGATCGCCCGCACGCTGGCGGCGCGGTCCGGCCCCGCGGGCGTGGCGGTGTGGTGGATCGTGATGGCCTGGGCGGGGAAGAACTGCGGCGCGCCCCACCCGTTGCCGGAGACGTCGCCCGCACCCCACGCGGCGCGGGGGATGATCGGCAGGCCGAGCAGGCCGGTGCTGCCGAGGCTGTAGTTGCGCGGCGCGCCGCGGCCGTCGTCGAACGCGGTGGCGCGGGACCCCTGCGGCGCGTCGACCTCGTAGCCCACGGCGCCCTCCGGCGCGGACACGAGCTCGGCGGCGGCGGCGCTGCCGGAGTCGGGGGCGGTGTCCATGGCCTCGAGCGGGAGCCAGTCGCCCACCGAGCCGTCGGGGAACGCGAACCGGATGCGGCCGGCGATCTCCTCGACGCTGGGGAAGGTGACGCCGACGTAGCCCAGCGGGCCGTTCGGCTGGATCATGCCGCTGCCCGTCGAGACCGACCTGAGCAGATCCTGCGCCACACCGAGCGAGCCGGTGTCGAACGGGTTGGCACCGGCGACGGGGCCGCCGACGGTGGAGGCGACTGCGGCGCCCACTCCCACGGAAGCTGCGGTGAGGAACCCACGGCGTGAAACGGGCATGAGGCAAGACTCCAGACTTGGTGGTGCGAAGAGCAGACGCCTGGCATATCGGCGCGGTCGGCCGCCACATTACGCGCTCGGCGTAACCAAATCGAGACCATCGTTACCGGAGTGATACATGTGAAAGATGAGGCGCGGGGGGTGGCCGCGTGCCCGTCCCGGGCCCCCCGGGGCGCCCGCGCGGGGCGGCCCGGCGGGACCCGGGGAGCCCGCCTCAGGGGGCCCAGGTGCGGGCGCCCTCGGTGCTGCCGATGGTGGCGGCGTCCTCGTCGGCCTCGTCCGCGTACGCGCGGTTGACGGCGGAGACCACGGCCCGCAGGGACGCGGTGGTGATGGAACCGGCCCGGCCGACCCCCCAGAAGACCCGGTTGCCGAACTGCACCTCGACGAACGCCGCCGCGGTCGCGTCGTCGCCTGCGGTCATCGCATGCTCCGAGTAGTCGAGGATGCGCACCTCGTCGTCGAACATCTCGTTCAGGGCGGCGACGAACGCCGCCAGGGGGCCGTTTCCGGTCCCCGTCAGCTCCCTGGTCTGGCCCTTCCACTTGACCACGGCGTCGATCGAGTCCTCGCCGTCGTCGGTCTCCGCCGGCTCCAGGTGCTGGGACATGCGCTCCATGGGGGAGACGCGGTCCAGGTACTCCAGCGAGAAGATGTCCCACATCTGCTTGGGCGTGACCTCGCCGCCCTCGGAGTCGGTGACGCTCTGGACCAGCCCCGAGAACTCCATCTGCAGGCGGCGCGGCAGCTGCAGGCCGTAGTCGCTCTTCATGATGTACGCGACGCCGCCCTTGCCGGACTGCGAGTTGACGCGGATCACGGCCTCGTAGGTGCGGCCCTCGTCCTTGGGGTCGATCGGCAGGTACGGGACCTCCCAGGTGACGTCGGTGATGTCGGCGCCGCGGGCGTCGGCCTCGGCCTGGAGGGCGTCGAAGCCCTTGTTGATCGCGTCCTGGTGCGAGCCGGAGAACGCGGTGAAGACCAGGTCGCCGCCGTACGGGTGGCGCTCGGGCACGCGCAGCTGGTTGGCGTACTCGACCGTCCGGCGGATCTCGTCCATGTCCGAGAAGTTGATCTGCGGGTCCACGCCGCGGGTGAGCATGTTCATGCCCAGCGTGACCAGGCAGACGTTGCCGGTGCGCTCGCCGTTGCCGAACAGGCAGCCCTCGATCCGGTCGGCGCCGGCCTGGAACGCCAGTTCGGCGGCGGCCACGCCGGTGCCGCGGTCGTTGTGCGGGTGCAGCGACATGATGGTGGAGTCGCGGTGGGCCAGGTTGCGGTGCATCCACTCGATCTGGTCGGCGTACACGTTGGGCGTGGCCATCTCGACCGTCGCCGGCAGGTTGATGATGATGGGGTTCTCCGGCGTCGCGCCCACGACCTCGGTGACGGCGTCGCAGACCTCCTTGGAGAACGCCAGCTCGGTACCGGTGAACGACTCGGGCGAGTACTCCCAGCGCCAGTTGGTGTCCGGGTAGTCGCGCGCGATGGTGGTGACCAGCTCGGCGGCGTCGGTGGCGATCTTCTTGATGGCGTCGCGGTCCTTACGGAACACCACCTTGCGCTGCAGGATCGAGGTGGAGTTGTAGAAGTGCACGATCACGTTCGACGCGCCCTCGCACGCCTCGAACGTGCGGCGGATCAGGTCCTCGCGGCACTGGACCAGCACCTGGATGGTGACGTCCTCGGGGATCGCGTCGTCCTCGATGATCTCGCGGACGAAGTCGAAGTCCGTCTGCGACGCCGACGGGAAGCCGACCTCGATCTCCTTGTAGCCCATCCGCACGAGCAGCTCGAACATGCGGCGCTTGCGGGCCGGGCTCATGGGGTCGATCAGGGCCTGGTTGCCGTCGCGCAGGTCCACGGCGCACCACTGCGGGGCGTGGGAGATGGTCTTGTCCGGCCACGTGCGGTCGGGCAGCGAGACGTCCTCGACCTCGTCCGCGAAGGAGCGGTAGCGATGCGTCGGCATCGACGAGCCCTTCTGGCGGTTCCACGACGGTTGGTCGGGGCGTCCGGGCTTGGAGGGGGGAGTGATGGTCGACGACGACGAGACGAATGCGTCAGCGGGAGACATAACGGGGCTCTTTCCTGGATGCGATCTGGTGGGATCGGACCGGCGCGACGAGATCCCGCGACGGGGAGCCGGTCCGCCTCAGCGGGCCCCGCCGCGGCACCCAAGAAGGAGCACGCGCTGCATGGGGGCCACGATACACCGATTCCGAGGGCGTCACGGAATCGGGATGGTGAAGGTCGTGGACTCGGTGGTGACCGGTCCGGGCGGGGAGAGTGGCGAACCGGGTCCCAGTTCCTCGCCGTGGTGCATCGACCCCCACACCTGGCTGCACCCGGCCTCCTCGGCCACCTCGACGGCCTTGTCGACCAACTGGTGGGCGATCCCCTCGTTCCGCAGGTCCTCGCGCACGCAGATGCCGTAGACGAACAGGTCCGGGCTGGCGCCCAGGTGGCTGGTCTCGACCGCGACGAGCATTCCCACGGGAACCTCGTCCCTGATCGCCAGCAGGAGCAGGTTGGATCCGCGGTCCAGGAAGTCCTGGGTCCACTCGGCGGTGGGCGGGGTGGAGAACAGGTCCGTGGCGGACAGCACGAGGTCCGCGTCGGAGCGCGAAGCCCGACGGACAACGACCTCGTGCGCGTCCATCAGTCCAGTGTGGCAAACCCGGGCGGATTCGGCACGGTCGACGCCGATCGCGTCTCCGTCACCGCCCGGCGACCAGCCGGCCGGGAATGGCCTCGAGGAGCTCCCGGGTGTACTCGTGCTGCGGATCGGAGAACACCTCCGCCACGGGTCCGGACTCCACGGCCACGCCGTGCCGCATGACCACCACGTCGTCGCTGATCTGGCGGACCACCGCGAGGTCGTGCGAGATGAACAGGTAGCCGAGGTCGTGGTCGCGCTGCAAGCGTGCCAGGAGGTCGAGGATCTCCGCCTGGACCCGCACGTCGAGCGCGGAGACCGGTTCGTCGAGGACCACCAGATCGGGGTTGAGGACCAGGGCCCGGGCGATCGCGACCCGCTGCCGCTGCCCGCCCGACAGCTGGGCGGGCAGGCGTGTCAGGTACTCGGCACCCAGCGCCACCTGGTCCAGCATCTCCCGCGCCGATCGCCGCCGCGAGCCCCGGTCGCCGATCCCGAACGCCGCCAGGGGTTCGGTGACGATCTGCTCGACGGTGAGCTTGGGGTTGAGCGCCGAGTAGGGGTTCTGGTGCACCAGCTGCACCCGGCGACGGAACTCCCTCAGCTCCCGGCCCCGCAACGCGGTGACCGGGCGGCCCCCGACGCTCACCTGACCGGAGGTCGCGGTCTCCAGCCGGGCGACGATCCGCGCCGTGGTGGACTTGCCGGATCCGGACTCGCCCACCAGTGACAGGGTGCGGCCGCGGTGGATCCGGAAGCTCACCTGTCTCACCGCGTCGAAGCCGCGGCCCCGGCCCACGCGGAAGCTCTTGGACAGCCCGTCGACCGAGACCAGGGGCTCGCCCCGGGGTGCCGGTTCCCCGGACGTGCCCGCGGCCGGCTGCGATCCCGCCGAGCCCGCCACCGCCACACGCCCACGGGGCTCGACCGTGCGGATGCCGGGTGCGGCCCCGAGGAGCGCCCGCGTGTACTCGTGCGTGGGCGCCGTGAGGATCTGACGCGCGGTGCCCTCCTCGACTATCCGGCCGCCGCTCATCACGACGATCCTGTCGGCGCGGTCGGCGGCCACCCCGAGGTCGTGGGTGATGAGCAGAACCGCGGAGCCGGTGGCCGCGATCCGGGCGTCGAGGTGGTCGAGGATGCGCTTCTGGACCGTCACGTCGAGGGCGCTCGTGGGCTCGTCCGCGATCACGAGGTCGGGGGCGCACGCCAGCGCGATGCCGATGAGCACCCGCTGCCGCTGGCCGCCGGAGAGGTCCTGCGGGTATTGCCGGGCACGCAGCTCCGGGTGGTCGAGCCCCGCCTCGGCGAGGATCCGGATCGCCTCCGCCCGCGCGGTCCTCCGGTCGGCCCGGCCGTGGATGCGCAGCACCTCGGCGATCTGCTCGCCGATCCGGGTGACGGGGTTGAGGGACGAGGCGGGGTCCTGGGGGACGAGCCCGATCCCGGCCCCACGCAGCTTCTCCAGCGCGCGGTGGCCCAGGTGGTCGATGCGCTGGCCGTCGAACTCGATCGTGCCCGACAGGACCCGGCCGGGGCCCAGGCCGACGACCGCGTGGGCGGTGGTGGACTTGCCCGAGCCGGACTCGCCGACGATCGCCACCACCTCGCCGCGGTGGACCTCGAGGTCGATCCCGTGGACCGCGATCACGGCGTCCGGGCCGGAGCCGTAGGCGACCCGCAGGCCGCGGATCGTGAGGACGGGTGCGGTGGCGCTCATGAGCGGTTCCTCCCGGAGAGGCTGTGGCCGAGGTGGTGCGCTGACAGGACGACGGCGATGATCACGAGGCCCGGGAGGGTGGTCATCCACCACGCCACGGACAGGAAGTCGCGTCCCTCGGAGATCATCGAGCCCCATTCCGGGGCGGGCGGCGCGGATCCGAACCCGAGGAAGCTCAGCGCCGAGACCGCGAGGATGGCCATCCCGAACTCCACGGCGGCCAGCGAGATCACCGGGCCGTAGGAGTTGCGCAGGATGTGCCGACCCAGCACCGTCCACCAGCGCACGCCGCTCGCGAAGGCGGCCTCGACGTAGGGTGCCCGGCGGACCCGGAGGACCTCCGAGCGCGTGACGCGGGCGAAGCCGGCGATCATCGCCACTCCCACCGCGATGGCCACGTTGACCGTGCCGAACCCCAGCGCGGTGACCAGGGCGAGGGAGAGCAGCAGGGACGGGATCGAGAGCATCACGTCGACGATCCGCATGAGCACGATGTCCACCGCGCCGCCGACGGTGCCGGCGAGCAGGCCGATCAGGGTGCCCGCCACCAGGGCGATGGTCACCGCGATCAGGGTCGCGGTCAGGGACAGCCGGGCCCCGTAGACGACACGCGTGTAGAGGTCGCGGCCGATGTTGTCCGTGCCGAACCAGTGCTGGGGGCCCGGCGGCCGGAGCTTGTCCGCGGGGACGCCCGCGAGGGGGTCACCCGTGGCGAACACGGACGGGAGGAACGCGAACCCGATCACCGTGAGCACCACCAGCGCGGCCAGGGCCACCGACACGTGGGCCCGGGCCGGCCGGAGTCGGCGGGACCGGGGGCGCCGACCCCGCGGCTCCCCGGTGGAGGGGGCGGGGGATCCGGGGATCGCCGCGGCGGGGGGAGCAGCCGACGGGACGGCCCGGACCCGGGCCGGTTCGCGCTCGGCGAGCAGGACGTCAGACACGGGTCACCTCGATCTTCTCGGCGGACGGTGCGGAGGGTGTTGCGGCGGCCGTCCCCGCCACGCGGGCGGGGCGCGACGCCCGGGCGCCGGTGACGACCCGGGGGTCGATGAGCGGGTACAGCAGGTCGACGACGAGGTTGACGGCGACGAAGACCAGGGTCGACAGGACGACGATCCCCAGCACCACGGGGATGTCCTGGGCGAGGACGGAGGTCTGGGTGAGCCTGCCCACGCCGGCCCGGGAGAACACCGTCTCCACCACCACCGCGCCGGCCAGCAGGTTGGCCACCATGAGGCCGGCGATGGTGAGGGCGGGCAGGCTCGCCGACCGCAGGACGTGGTGCACGAGCACCCGGAAACTGCTCGCGCCCTTGGCCCGCGCAGTCTCGACGAACGGCTGCCGCGAGGTGGTGGCGATGCTCGTCGTGAGCACCTGGGCGATCATCGCCCCCGAGGGGATCGCCAGCGTGATCGCGGGCAGCACCAGGCTGGCGAGCCCTTTGTCCCCGAAGGCCGGAACCCAGCCCAGGGTGAAGGAGAACACCTGGAGCAGCATCAGCCCCACCCAGAAGGTGGGCACCGCGACCCCGAGCGGCGGCAGCGCGAGCAGCCAGGCCCGGACCCGGTCGTGCCCGGGGTAGCCGGAGGCCAGGGCGAGGAGGAGTCCCCCCGCGACGGCCAGGAGGGCCGCCGTGCCCGCCAGCGCGGCCGTCCCGGGGAGGGCCTCCCCGATCGCGGTGGTCACCGGCTGGCCGGTGGCGATCGAGGTGCCCAGATCCCCCTGCGCCGCGTTGCTCAGCGCGGTCCAGTACTGGACCGGCAGCGGCTGGTCCAGGCCGTAGCGGGCCTGCAGCTCGGCCACCGCCGCGTCGTCGACCTGCGCGGACAGGTCCCCGCCCACGGCGATGCTCACCGCGTCGGACGGGAGGACGAACAGGACCGCGAACGCGATCGTGAACGAGCTGAGCAGCACCACCGCGGCCTGGACCACCCGCCAGCCGATGTAGGCGATCACGGGTCAGGCCCCCACGAGCCAGGTGTCGTAGAACACCAGTCGGGCGGTGGCGTCGAAGGTCACGTCCTGCGTGTTCTCCGAGGCGCCGATGACCTGGGACAGCTCGATGGTCGGGATCCACAGACCCGCGTCGAGGACCTGCTCCTGGGCGGTGGCGAGCAGGGCGTTGCGCTTGGCCGTGTCGATCTCCGCGAGCTGGCCGGCCAGCGCGTCGTCGAGCGCCGGGATCGGGTCGGTCCGCTTGTTGAGGTTGGTCCCCTTGAGCGAGAACAGGGTGCGCAGGATGTCGCCGTCGGCACGGGTGACGTTGTAGTACACGGCGTCGTAGTCACCGGAGGTCTGTTTGGCGGTCATCTCCGGCGTGGACACCAGGCCCAGGGTCAGGTCGACACCGACCTCCTTGAGCTGTTGCTGGACCAGCTCGAGGATCGCCTGGTTGCCGGCGAACACGGCACTGTAGGTCACGGTGAACGCCAGGGGCACGCCGTCCTTGGCGCGGATGCCGCCGGGCCCCTCGACCCATCCGGCGTCGTCGAGGATCTCGCGGGCCAGGTCCGGGTCGTGGGTGGCGATGCCGGCGAGGTCCGTGTACCCCGGCGTCCGGGAGGCCAGGGAGCTGGTGGCCGGGTTGAAGTCGTCGTCCAGGACGGTGTCGATGAGCTCCTGCCGGTCGATCGCCGGGATGAGTGCCCGGCGGACGTCCGGGTCCGCGAGCACGCCGCGGGAGACGTTCGGCTGGATCCCGAAGGGCACTCCCGGGTTGCTCGTGGTGACGATCTCGCCGCCGGCGCCCTCGATCTGCGGGGCGTCCTGCGGCAGCGCGTCGCTGATGAGGTCGAGCTGGTCGGAGGAGACGGAGCCGGAGCGGACACCCGACTCGGGGACCACGGTGAACTCGATGCCGTCGAGGTACGCCTCGCCGGTGTGGGAGGCGACGGGGGAGGCCCAGTCGTAGCCGGTCCGTTTCTCCAGGGTGGCCGAGCGGTCCTGCTGCCAGTCGGAGTAGACGAACGGGCCGGTGCCGATGTTCTCACCCGCGCACCGCTCCTCGGCGGACAGGGCGACGGTCGACTCGGACTGGATGCCCAGCTGGGAGGTCGACGAGGCCTGGAGGAACTGGGCGTTGGGCGCCCCGAACTCGATCCGGACCGTCGTGGGGTCCTCCACGGCGATCTCCGTGAGCCCGGCCAGGAAGCTGGAGGCCTGGCCCGCCTTGGCGCCGAGCCCCGGGATGGCCTCGAAGTTGGCGCGGACCGTGTCCGCCGTGAGCGGCGTGCCGTCGCTGAAGGTCACGCCCTCGCGGAGGTGGAACGTGAAGGAGGTGGCGTCCGCGCTGACGTCCCAGCGCTCGGCGAGCCACGGGGTGATCTCGCCGGTCTCCGGGTCCTGGTCGGTGAGGGAGTCGACGACCTGGCGGGTGACGTAGATGGTCTGGTTGGTGCCGGCCTGGGTGGGGTCGGAGCAGGTCGGGGCCTGGGAGAGGCCGTAGCGCAGGGTGCCGCCGGGCGTGGGGTCGCCGGCGTCGGCGCCGGTGGTCGGGCCGGCGGACCCGCACGCGGCCGCCGCGAGGGACACGGTGAGCAGGGCGGCCGTGCCGGTGAGCAGGCGTGGGAGTCGGGTGGTCATCGGGTGCCTCCGTGGGCGGTCGTCAGGGGGGAGTCGGTGTGGTGGGCGGCGCGCACCGGGGCGGGTGGGAGATCGAGGTGCTCCCGCAGGGTCGACCCGGTGTAGGCGGTGCGGTAGGCGCCGCGCTCCTGGAGGGCGGGGACGAGCTTGTCGACGACGTCGTCGAGCCCGCCCGGGACGATGTACGGGGTGATGTTGAGCCCGTCGATCGCACCGCTACGGACGTAGTGGATCAGCCGGTCGGCGACGGCCGACGGCGTGCCCACCCAGCCGCGGCGGGCCGAGGTCTCGATGATGAGCTGCCGGATGGACAGGGTCCTCGCCTCGGCCAGCGCGCGCCACTGCGTCGCGATCTCCAGCGGGTCCTTGAGCCCGAACGCCGAGCCGCGCGTCACCGAGATCGGGGCCGGCTCCGGGTCGTCCGCGGGCAGCGGGCCGTCCGGGTCCAGGTGGGACAGGTCCCTGCCCCAGACCTGCCCGAGGATGGACAGGGCCGTGGCGCCGCTGAACTGGCCCTCGCGGACCCATCGCAGCTTCTCCTCGACCTCGGCCTCGGTGTCGGCGAGGACCACCTCGGCACCGGGCAGGATCCGCAGCTCGTCCGGCTGCCGCCCGAACGCGCGCAACCGGGCGCGCACATCGTTCGCGAAGGACAGGGCGTCGTCGAGGTCGCCGCCGTGCGCGGAGAAGATCACGTCGGCGTACTTCGCGGCGAAGTCGCGGCCCTGTGCGGAGTCCCCGGCCTGGAAGAGCACCGGGTGGCCCTGCCGGCTGCGCGGGGTGGTGGGGTGGAGGTCCACGTCGAACTGGGGCCCGGTCCACCGCGCCCTGCGCAGTGCACCCGCGTGGGACCAGCCGGGGGCGTCGGTGCCGGTGGCGACGGCGTCGTGGTCCCACCCGTCCCAGATCGCGCGGGCGGCCTCGACGAACTGCCCCGCGCGCTCGTAGCGCAGGGAGTGGTCGAGGAAGCCGCCGCGGCGGAAGTTCTCGCCGGTCCAGGCGTTGTCGGTGGTGACCATGTTCCACCCCGCACGCCCCTCCGAGAGCAGGTCGAGGCTGGACAGCCGCCGGGCCAGGTCGGCGGGCTCGTTGTAGGTGGTGTTCTGGGTGGCCACCAGGCCGAGGTGGCGGGTGATCCCGGCCAGGGCCGAGAGCTGGGTGATGGCGTCCGGGCGGCCGGCCACGTCCAGGTCCAGGAGCTTGCCCTGCTGTTCGCGCAGTCGGAGCCCCTCGCCCAGGAAGAAGGCGTCGAACAGGCCGCGCTCGGCGGTCTGCGCGAGGTGCCGGAACGACTCGAAGTCGATCTGGGAGCCGCTGGCGGGGTCGGACCAGATGGTCGTGTGGTTGACCCCCTGGAAGAACACCCCGAGGTGGACCTGCGCGTCGGGCCGCGGGTGGTCGGTGGTCCGGTCGGGATCGGGTCGGTGGGTGTGGGTGGTCATGACGCTCCGATGAGGTTGACGGGCCGGGCGAGGCCGAGGTGGTCGCGGAGAGTGGCCCCGACGAGGGGCCGGCGGAGGACGCGGCGGCCGAGGAGCGCCGGGAGGACGAGCCGGGTGAGGACCCGGATCTCCTCGTCCAGCACCAGCGGTCGCAGGATCGCGCCGTCGAGGAAGGACGCGAGCTCGGTGAGGATCCCGACGACCGTCGCGGCGTCCCCGGTGGCGGAGAAGGCGCCCGGATCGAGCACGAACCCGGTGTGGGCGTCGAGCGAGTCGATGCGCTGGGAGGCGGTCTCCGTCGGGTGGCCGGGACGGTCGAGGTCCAGGGCGACGAACACCTCGGCCACCACCCGCCCGGAACCGGCCAGACGGGCGTTCCGCGCGGCCGCGCGAAGCCGGTCCACGCTGTCGCCGGAGACCACCACCACGTCGGCGGCGTCCGCCGGGAGCTCGCCGTCCCGGCCGAACACCACGACCTGCCCCTGCGGGGGCCGGGGCACGATGGACGGCCCCGTGACGCTGAGGTTCTCGCCGACGAAGCCGACGTGGCGGATCCGGTCGCGGTCGAGGTAGCGGCCGGTGGTCGAGTCGCGGATCACGGCGTCGTCGTCCCACGAGTCCCACAGCGCGCGCGCCACGGTCACCGCGTCGCGCTGGTCGGCGTCGATCTGCTCGTCCGTCCGCGCCGGGACCCCGAAGGCCGGACCGGCCGCGCGGTCGGTGGTGCGCGCGGCGAGCCAGCCGGCGCGGCCCCGCGACGCGTGGTCGAGGGAGGCGATCTGGGTGGCGACGTGGAACGGCTCGCTGTAGGTGGTCGACGCCACCGGCACCAGGCCGATGGCGCTGGTGGACCCCGCGACGAACGCGGCGCGGGTCACCGCGTCGATCCGGCCCTGGGTGTCGGGGCCCGGGGCGCCGGCGACCGGCGAGTCGTCGAACAGGGCGAACGTGAACCCGGCGTTCTCCGCCGCCGCGACCACGGTGCGGACCCGGCGCGGGGTGAGGAGTTCGGCGGGCGAGTGGGAGGCCCGACGCCAGGCGGCGGGGTGGTACCCGTCGCCGTCGACGTCCAGACCGAGTGCGAATGTGCTCATGACAATCCCCATGCAGTGGCTAGGAGCTCGTGCGACCGGAGGCGGTCGTCGTGGCGGTGGGTGACGGAGGTGATGACGAGTTCGTCGGCCCCGGTGAGGGCCTGCAGCGCCTCGAGGCGGGCCACGACGGTCCCGGGACCGCCGACGAACTGCGTCTCGACCCGGTCTCGGACCAGGGTCAGTTGCTCGGGCGTGAGGGGCTCGGCGGTCGCGGGGTCGGGGTACTGGACGGCCCCCCGGCCGCTGCGGATGCTGTGCACCCAGTGCGGGTAGGTACTGGCGAGACCGGCGGCGGTGTCGTCGTCGTCGGCCACCACCACGTCCGCGGAGACCACCACATACGGCTCGGGGTACGCCTCGGACGGGACGAACGCGTCCCGGTAGGCCTCGACCGCCTCGAGCGTGGTGGACGGGCTCACGTGGTAGTTCGCCACGAACGGCAGGCCGCGGCTCCCGGCGACCTGCGCGCTCTGGCCCCTGCTGCTGCCGAAGATCCACACCTGCAGGTCCGCGCCGGCCCCGGGCGTGGTGCGCAGTTCGACGCCGTCCGGGGTGGTGTAGCTGCCCCGCAGGAACGCCTCGATGTCGTCGACCTGCTCGGCGAAGTCCGGCGGGATCGCGCCCCTGGGGGTCACCGCGTCGAAGGATCTCGTCGCGAGCCCGCTGGTGAGGAGCTTGCCGAGATCGAGCGGGGCGGGGATGACCACCCCGTCGATCACCTCTCGCTCGCGGGTGGGCGCTCCGGCCTCCGCCGCGGCGGCGGACGCTGTGACCGCCTTCTCGATCTCGGCCCGGCGCTGCCCGGAGCGTCCGAGCCCCAGGTCGAACCGGCCCGGGTGGAACGCGTCGAGGGTCGCCCACTCCTCCACGATGCTCACCGCGGTGCGGTGGCCGGTCTGGACCGCCGCCGACCCGACCCGGATGGTCGAGGTGGCGCCTGCGATCTGCCCCGCCAGCACGACGGGGGAGGAGCTGGCCACGTCGACGAAGTGGTGTTCGGCCAGCCAGTAGCGCGAGTAACCCCACTGCTCGGCGTGCCGGGCCAGGTCCACGGTGTCGTGCAGCGCCGTGGCGGCGTCGGAGCCCTCGCTGATCGGGGCCAGGTCGAGGACGGACAGGGGGACGCGGGTCGGGGCGCTCATACGAGGACCTCCGCCCGTGCGGAACGGTCGATGCGTGCGGTGGTGGCGGTGGGGTCGACGACGACGACATCGGTGGCGTCGCGGTCCGTGAGCAGCGGACGGCTGGGGATCTCCCGGCGCAGGACCGGCGCGATCTCACTCTGGAAGAGTTCCAGCGAATCCCGATGCGCGCCGGCCGGCAGACCGTCGGCGTCGGCGTGGAGGTGGATGACCTCGTGGCCGAACCGCTCGTTGTAGCGCAATACCTTGTCGATGATCTCCTGCGGGCTCCCGAGCAACAGAGAGCTTCTCTCGATTGCGTCCTCCAGGGAATGGAATACCGGCGTGAGGCCGAATTCCTTCGCCCTGGCGATATTCCTCTCGAATACCGGACGATAGGTGTTCTTCGCGTCCTGCGAAATTCTGGCCGCGTAATAGCCGGCGGTGCCCGCGCCCACGCGGGCGTCGGCCGGATCGTGGCCGTGGAATTCCCACCGCTCGCGGTAGTGGTCGATCAATTCCGCGTACGGCTCGATGGGGTTGGTGACGTTCGCCGAGAACACCGGATCCCCGTGCAGGGCGGCCAGTTCGACGGACTCCCGGCTGGTCGCGCTGCCGTGCCAGATGGTGATCCGCTTCTGCAGCGGCCGGGGCAGGGCCTCGGCGTCCGTCAGCGGCGGGCGGAAGTGCCCGCTCCAGTTCACCTTCTCGCTCTCCCAGAGCGCGCGGAAGAGCTCGTACCCCTCGCGGTTGCGGTCCCACTGGTCGGCCTCGGTGACGTGGAAGAGCTGGGCCTGAGCTGCGCCGTTGCCCTTGCCGACCATCAGCTGGAGGCGGCCCCCGGACAGGTTGTCGAGCGTCGAGTAGTCCTCGAACGCCCGGACCGGGTCGAGCAGGCTCAGGGT
This sequence comes from uncultured Dietzia sp., assembly GCF_937873725.1. Lineage (GTDB taxonomy): Bacteria > Actinomycetota > Actinomycetes > Mycobacteriales > Mycobacteriaceae > Dietzia. The sequence continues at coordinate 1,555 of NZ_CALMYY010000025.1, read as the reverse complement.
GGTGACGGCCGTGAAGAGGGCGATCGACTCGGTTCGCGCCGCGATGTGGCTGAGCACCACCGGGGGCGCGGAGGACAGGAACGGGCGCTCGTGCCGCTCGCCCACCGCGAACCCGTCATAGCCGAGTTGCTCGGCCAGGACGGCGTTGTCCACCACCTCCCGCAACCGTTCGGAGGGTGAGGGCACTCGCCCGGTCGCCGGATCCGGCGACGTGGCGATAAGGGTCATCAACAGGAATTTCACAGGGCTCCTCGCAGGGAAGGCCGCGCGGAATGCGGCCTTATCCATTCATCGGTCCCGGCGGTAGCACCCGCGCCCGAGAAGATCGGGGGGTTGCTGCGATGTCGACGAGCCGGGTCTCTCAATCGCTCGTGATGATGCGAGAGAGACGCTACGGGCGGGATTGACGCCCCGGCAATATTTTCGTGCAGCGGTGAGGAAAGGCCGCAAAGGAATCGTGGGGAGGGGAATTCAGCGCAGTTCGGGACCCGGTTCGGTCTGGAATGCCACGTGGCGGAACCGGGGATTCGCGCCGCACGGGGTCACCTGTTGGCGATCATCCAGTCGATCCAGCCGTTCTGCGCGGGGATCGATTCGTACCAGGCCGGGTTGGTGCCGTCGGGCTGGCGCCGCGCGTGATCCGAGCCCGAGTGCAGGCCCACCAGCCGGTCGCCGTGGAACACGGGCCCGCCGGAGTCGCCGAACCCGTATCCGCCCTGGATGGTGTGGGACAGCCCGATCCGGGAGCCGGCGCGCGGCGCCATCCGGTCGAGGCGCGTCAGGCCGGTGAGCACCTCCGGGGACCGCGCCCCGCCGGCGGTGGTCTCGCCGAAGCCGTGGAAGCGCAGGACGGTGCCGGGGGCGGGGTCGACGCCGCCGCGCAGGACCGCGGGCGCGGGGGCGGGATGGGCCAGCTTGAGCAGCATCACGTCCCCGGCGGGGGCGTGGTAGGCGGCCACGGGGGCGTGCCGGCCGAGGCTGCCGGTGTCGAGGGAACCGAACGCGCCGACGATCGGGGGGCTCGCCAGGGACGCGGTCTCGGCGAAGCCGCCGGGGACGGTGGCCCAGTTGCCGAATCCCAACGTGTAGGCGCCCGCGTCGGCCGGGCCGCAGTGCGCGGCCGTGGCCACCCACCGCGGGGCCACCACAACGCCGGTGCAGGGTGTGCCGGGGGCGGCGTGGAACGAGGTGATCTGGACGGCCCAGGGGGCGGGGCCGGAGGGGGCGCCGTTCACCACGGCGCCGGCGGTCGGGGCGGCGAGGGCCAGGGGGGCGGCCAGGGCGGCGACGGCGGCCGCGGCAGTCGCGAGGCGGGCGGCGCGGCCGAGGTGGGTGGCGCGGTCACCGCGCGCGGAGCGGCCGGTGCCACTGGGGCGAGTGAGGCGCATGGGGCCCAGCCTAGGTGACGCTGCGGGGTCGTCGGGCCGCTTGGGGTGGGTCCTCATGGTTCAGGGATCGCGGGGGACCCCGGGTGCGTTACCCCGGCCGCCTCGCCCCGTACCGCCTCGCCCCGTGCCGGTCCGTCCTCGGGGTCGACCTCCTTGTGCGCGAGCCG
>NZ_CALMYY010000024.1 GCF_937873725.1 uncultured Dietzia sp. | reverse complement strand
GGGGCTACCCCTCGACGTCGGCCTTGAGGTTGGACAGCAGCTCGTGCTGGATCCGCTTGAGCCCGGCCGGCGCGAAGGTGCGCTCGAAGAAGCCGCCCACTCCCCCGGCGCCGTCCCACGAGGTGGTCATCTCCACGAGCGACCCGCCGGTCGCCTCGCGCACGGTGTACGTGGTGGCCATCGACGAGTTGGCGTCCTCCTCGACGAGCGACCAGTGGGCGGCGGCGTCCTCGACGGTCACGGTGGCCCTGACGTCGCGGCTGCGCTTCTTGGTGGCCTGCAGGTTCCAGGCCGCGACGGTGCCCTGGCCCCGGCCGCCCTCGATCAGCCGGTACGCGCTGAACTGCTCGGGCTGGATTCGGGGACGGACCTGGGCGTAGTCGGCGATCGCCGCGGTGACGGCGGCGACGGGCGCCTCGATGACGATGGTGTTGCTGGCGGTGACCCTGCCCATGACTGTGGTGTCCTCCTCGTCGGTCCGACCGTGTCGCGCCGACCGCGGCCCGCGGTGGCGGCGCCCTCCAGGAGTGCGCGTCAGACCACGTCCATCCTGCCCGATCCGCTCTCCCGCCGAGCGCGCCACCTCGCCCCGACCTTGCGGAGCTCCTCCAGCCACAGGATCGACGAGCCCACCGCCGCGGCCAGCAGCCACTCGTCGCCGTGCAGCGAGGTGGTGTCGAAGATCCCCTGCAGGAACGGCACCTCGACCACCGTCACGAGCAGCACCGGGACCGCGACCAGCGCCACCCAGATCGGCGCGTTCCGGGCCATCTCCCGGGAGAACACCGAGCCGGTGGTGGATCGGACGTTCATCAGGTTGAACACCTGGAAGAAGACGAAGGTGGCGTACGCCAGCGTGGTGGCGAACAGCGGCACGCCCGCGCGCTCGGGGAACACCCGGTCCGCGAACCCCAGGACGAGCAGCGTCCCGGCCGCCATCACCACGCCGAGCCACAGGATGCGCACCAGCCGTGCCGGTGTGAGGATCTGCTCCCCGGCCGGCCGAGGACGCCGACGCATGGCGTCCTTCTCCACGGGCTCCACGCCCAGGGCCATGGCCGGCGGGCCGTCCATGACGATGTTGACGAGCAGGACCTGCAGAGCGGAGAACGGCACGGCCGCCAAACCGAACAGCCCGCTGGCCAGGAAGACCAGGACGAACGCCCACGCGGTGGTGAGCTGGAACTTGACGAACTTGACGATGTTGTCGTAGATCCCCCGTCCCTGACGCACCGCCGAGACGATGGTCGCAAAGTTGTCGTCGGTGAGCACCATGTCCGCCGCGCCCTTGGACACGTCGGTCCCCGAGATCCCCATCGCGATCCCGATGTCCGCCTGGCTCAGCGCGGGGGCGTCGTTCACGCCGTCGCCGGTCATCGCCACCACCGCACCGTCGGACTGCAGCGCCCGGACGATCCTGATCTTGTGCTCCGGCGTCACCCGGGCCATCACGCCGAGCTCACCGGCTCGACCGCGCAGCTCGTCGTCGTCGATCCCGTCGAGCTCGGCTCCGCTCACGGCGTCCCCGCCGATCCCCAGATCCCGGGCGATCGCGGTGGCGGTGACCAGGTGGTCTCCGGTGATCATGTGCACCGAGATCCCCGCCTCGTGTGCGACCCGGATCGCCTCCGCCGCCTCCCGGCGCGGAGGGTCGACGATCCCCAGGACGGCGAGGACCGTCACGCCGCGCACCTCGTCGAGGAGCGAGTCCCCGTCCGGCGGCGATCCCCCGTCGAGGCCGGGGACCCCGGTCCGGGTCGCCACGAGCAGCGTCCGCAGCCCCCGCGCGGCGAGCTCCCCGGTCGCGCGGCGGATCTCCTCGCGGCGCTCGTCGGTGAGCTCCACGGCGCGGGTGCCGTCCCAGCCGTGGGTGGCGCGGGGCAGCAGCGCGCCCGTCGCCCCCTTGACGTTGAGGGTCAGCTCGCCGTCCGGCGCACGGTTGACCGTGGCCATGAACTTGTACTCGGAGTCGAACGGAACCTGCGCGACGCGGGGCCGCGCGGCCCGAAGCCCCTCCACGTCGATCCCGCACTTGGCGGCGGCCACCAGGAGCGCGCCCTCGGTCGGATCGCCCACCAGCTCGCCCCCGGTGACGACCGCGTCGTTGCACAGCGCCATCACCACCGCCGCCCTGCGCAGGTCCGGCACGGCGTCCGGATCCGCGGACAGCACCGCACCCGCGGTGTCGTACCCCGTTCCGGTCACCGAGTAGGCGCCCCCGTTGGCCACGATCCGGGTCACCGTCATCTGGTTGAGCGTGAGGGTCCCGGTCTTGTCGGTGGCGATGTGGCTGGTCGAGCCGAGGGTCTCCACGGCGGCGAGGTTCTTGATGATCGCGCCCTCCGCCGCGAGCTTGGACGCCCCCATCGCGAGCGTGAACGCGACGACCGCCGTGAGCCCCTCGGGGATGGTGGCCACCGCCAACGAGACCGCGCTGAGGAGCATCTCCTCCCACGACTGACCGCGAAGGAGACCGATCGCCATCACCAGCGCCACCACGACCAGCGCGATCACGGTGAGCACCCGGGCCAGGACCCCGATCCGCCGCTGGAGGGGCGTCCGGCCGGCCTCCGCGCCCCCGAGCAGGTCGGCGATCGCCCCCATCTCCGTCTGCTCGCCGGTCCCCGTCACGACGACTCGGGCCCGCCCCCGCGTGACCTCGGTGTTCATGAACACCATGCCCGACCGGTCACCGAGCGGCGCGTCGGCCGGCGCGACGGCCTCGGGCCTCTTGTCCACGGGAACGGACTCCCCGGTCAGCGCGGCCTCCGCCACCTGGAACCTCGACGCCTCCACCACCCGGCCGTCGGCCGGGACGCGGTCACCGGACTCCACCACCACGAGGTCGCCGGGGACGAGGTCGGGGCCGTCGACGATCATCTCCACCCCGTCGCGGATCACCCTGCTGTGGGGGACCGACATGTCGCGCAACGCGGCCAGACTCTCCTCCGCGCGGGACTCCTGCACGTAGTTGAGGACGGTGTTGAGCGCCACCACGAGGAGGATCACCACGGGGGTCTCCCACTCCCGGGAGACCCCCGCGCTCACCCCGGCCGCCACCGCCAGGACGATGATCATCGGATCGGCCAGCAACCTCAGCAGGCGCCGCCACGGCGGCACCCGCCCGGCCGAGGGGAGCGTGTTGGGTCCGTGCTCGGTCAGGCGCCGGGCGGCCTCGGCGCGGGTCAGTCCGCCCGCCCCCGCTCCGAGCCGGGACAGCACCTCCTCCGCGCCGAGGGCGTGCCACGGGGCCTGGCCGTGGTCTGCGCCCGCGCCCGCGCCTGCGGGAATCGTCGTCATCGCCCCGGCCTCAGTGTCCGCGCGCGATCCACTCCTCGAGGTGCGGCGACTCCTCGCCGACCTTCGTGCCGTCACCGTGACCGGTGTGCACCAGCGTCTCCGCCGGCAACGTGAGGATGCGGTCGCGGATCGAGGTGATGATGGTCGGGAAATCCGAGTAGGAGCGTCCCGTGGCCCCCGGACCGCCGGAGAACAGCGTGTCGCCCGAGAACAGCACGCCCGCCTCGGGCACGTGGAAGACGCACGAGCCCGGGGAGTGGCCGGGGGTGTTCATGACCACGACGCGGGTGCCCGCGATCTCCAGGTGCTGGCCGTCGGACAGGTCACCGTGGGTGACGCCGGGGTGGGTCGCGTCCCACAGCATCTGGTCGCCCGGGTGCACGAGCACCGGTGCGTCCAGCTTCTCCGACAGCTCCGGGGCCACGGTGATGTGGTCGTTGTGGGCGTGCGAGCACAGGATGCCCTTGACCGTGCGACCGGCGACGGCGTCGATGATCGGTTGCGCGGTGTGGGCGGCGTCGATCACGTACACCTCGGAGTCGTCGCCGAGGATCCAGATGTTGTTGTCCACCTCCCACTCGCCGCCGTCGAGCGCGAAGATCCCGCTCGTCACGACCTTCTCGATGCGCAGTCCGCCGGCGTGCCCGGCGCTGGTGTGCGTCTCGCTCACAGCGTCACCACCGATCGGAGGACGGAGCCGGCCTTCATCGCCCCGAAGGCGGCCTCGACCGCGTCGATGCCGATGCGCTCGGAGACGAACTTCTCCAGCGGAAGCCTGCCCTGGAGGTGCAGGTCGACGAGCATGGGGAAGTCCCGCTCGGGCAGGCAGTCGCCGTACCACGAGGACTTGAGGGAGCCGCCGCGACCGAAGAAGTCCAGGAGTGGCAACTCCAGCCGCATCTCCGGGGTCGGCACACCCACCAGGACCACGGTCCCGGCGAGGTCCCGCGCGTAGAAGGCCTGCTCGTACGTCTCGGGACGACCGACCGCGTCGATCACGACGTCCGCGCCGAACCCCCCGGTGAGCTCCCGGATCGCCGCCACCGGATCGGCGCCGGTCGAGTTGACCGTGTGGGTGGCGCCGAGGTCGCGCGCCCACTCCAGCTTGGTGTCGTCGATGTCCACCGCGATGATCGTCGAGGCGCCGGCGAGATGCGCACCCACGACCGCCGCCACGCCGACCCCGCCGCAGCCGATCACGGCCACCGACTGCCCACGGCTGACCCCGCCCGTGTTGACGGCCGCCCCGAGGCCGGCCATGACGCCGCAGCCGAGCAACCCGGCCACCGCCGGATCGGCCTGCGGGTCGACCCTGGTGCACTGCCCCTCGTGGACAAGCGTCTTGTCGGCGAACGCGCCGATTCCCAGCGCCGGGGTGAGCTCGGTGCCGTCCACGAGCGTCATCTTCTGGGACGCGTTGTGGGTCGCGAAGCAGTACTGCGGCTGCCCGCGCTTGCAGGCGCGGCACTCGCCGCACACCGCGCGCCAGTTGAGGACCACGAAGTCGCCCTCCGCCACGTGCGTGACGCGATCGCCGACGGTCTCGACGATCCCCGCCGCCTCGTGTCCGAGCAGGAACGGGTACTCGTCGTTGATCCCGCCGTCGCGGTACGCGAGGTCGGTGTGGCACACGCCGCATGCCTGCACGCGGACGATCACGTCATTCGGACCCGGATCGGGGACCACGACGTCGACCAGCTCGACCTCGGCCCCCTTGCTGCGGGCGATGACACCCTTGACGGTCTGCGACATTGACTCCTCTTTCCACGGACGTGTTCTGCTGGGGTCCACTGTGTCAGAGAAGCCGATCCCACCGCCCGGCAACGCACCGCGCCCCGCCTCCCTTCCGGGGGAGACGGGGCGCGGGAGAGCGTCAGGCGCGCGGCGCGATCAGACCGCGACGCCGTTGGCGCGCAGCCACGGCACGGGGTCGATCCACTGGCCGCCCTGGTTGCGCACACCGAAGTGCAGGTGGGGGCCCGTCGAGTAGCCGCGGTTGCCGACGGTGCCGATGACCTGTCCGGCGTTCACGCGCTGGCCCACCGACACGTAGTTCTGGTCGTTGTGGCCGTACTCGAGCAGGTAGCCGTCGTCGGTCTGGATGCGGATCCACAGGCCGTACCCGGAGGCCGGACCGGCCGCGACGACCTTGCCGGACTTCACGGCGTACATCGGCGTCCCGATGGGCGCGCCGAAGTCGGTGCCGTTGTGGAAGGTGCCCCACCGCGGGCCGAAGCCGGAGGTGATCGGGCCGGAGGTCGGGGCGTGCGCGCCGCCGATCCCCGGGATGCCGATCGAGCCGAGCGCCGGCTCGAACGCGTACTGGCGCAGCTGATCGTCGGTCAGGCCGATCCCCTGGGCGAACTCCTGCGCCATCTGGGTGATCTGGTCCACGTTGATCTCGGCGGACTGAGCGGACGCGGCGGGGGCGGCGGCCATGGCCACGCCCCCGGAGAGCGCGGCCCCGGCGACGGCGCCGGCCACGACGCGGCCCATGCCGTTGGCGGAGCGGGCGGCGCGGTGACGACCGGCGGTCGCGCGGGTGCCGTCCACGCCGAGCCGGTCTGCGAGCTCGGAAAAGGTGATACGAGTGGCGTCGGTCATCAGGGGAAACCTCAGAGATTCGATGCGGTGGTGAAGCAAGGGCCGACCGGCTTCCCCGGTGGCCTCCAAAAAGGTAACAGAAGTGTCTCGGCCTTGTCACGTCATTAGCACAGGAGATCACAAAAGCGCCGGTGAGCGGCCCGCCCACCGGCGCTTGCGTTGTTACCTCGCGGTGATCAGTGGTCTGCCTCGCCCATCCGGTGCACCAGGATGAAGTTGGTCGAGCCCTCGACCCCGGGGACGTTGCCCGCGACGATCACGATGAGGTCGTCCTCGTTGTAGCCCTCCACCGGCAGCAGCAACTCGTCGGTGACCTTGACGAGTTCGGCGGTCTCGTTCACCCGGTCGGTGAGGAACGTCTCCGTTCCCCACGTGAGCGCCAGTTGGCTGCGGATCCGCGGGTCCCCGGTGATGGCGATGAGCGGCAGATGGCTGTGCAGCCGCGCCAGGCGGCGGACCGTGTCCCCAGTCGAGGTGACGGCCACCAGTGCCTTGGCGCCGAGCCGCTCCCCGATCTCGCGGGCCGAGTACGAGATGACCCCGCGCTTGGTCCGCGGGATGTGCACCAGGTCGGGTGCGGCGGTGGAGTCCGCCTCGACCGCCAGCGCGATGGACGACATGGTCCGCACGGCCTCGATGGGGTACTTGCCGACCGAGGTCTCGCCCGACAGCATGACGGCGTCCGCGCCGTCGAGCACCGCGTTGGCCACGTCGGAGGCCTCCGCCCGCGTGGGGCGGGAGTTGCTGATCATCGACTCGAGCATCTGGGTGGCCACGATCACCGGCTTCGCGTTCTCCCGCGCGATCTGGATGGCCCGCTTCTGGACCAGCGGCACCTCCTGCAGCGGCAGCTCAACACCCAGGTCGCCGCGGGCGACCATGATGGCGTCGAAGGCCAGGACGATCGACTCGAGGTTCTTGATCGCCTCCGGCTTCTCGAGCTTGGCGATCACCGGCACGTGGATCCCGACCTCGTCCATGATCGCGTGGACGAGGTCGACGTCCGCCGGTGAGCGGACGAAGGACAGGGCGATGAAGTCCACGCCCAGCGCGAGCGCGAAACGCAGGTCCGCGATGTCCTTCTCGCTCAGCGCCGGGACGGAGACGTTCATCCCCGGCAGGGAGACGCCCTTGTTGTTGGAGACGATGCCGCCCTCGGTCACCACGCAGTGGACGTCCTCGCCCTCCACGTGCTCGACCGTGAGGCCGATGTTCCCGTCGTCCACGAGCAGACGGTCACCCGGGCGGGCGTCGTCGGCCAACCCCTTGTAGGTGGTGGAGACGCGATCCCTGGTGCCCTCGACCTCGGCCACGGTGATGACGACCCGGTCGCCCTCCACCCACTCGTGCCGTCCCTCGATGAAGCGACCGAGCCGGATCTTGGGGCCCTGGAGGTCCGCGAGCACGCCGACGGCGCTCCCCGACTCGTCGGAGGCCTTGCGGACCCAGCGGTAGTTGGCCTCGTGGTCGGCATGCTCTCCGTGGCTGAAGTTGAGCCGGGCGACGTTCATCCCCGCGTCGACGAGCTCGCGGATGCCCTCCTCGGAGGCGACGGCGGGACCCAGGGTGCAGACGATCTTGGTACGACGATTCACTCGTCCCAATCTAGTCCTCTCCCCGGGACGACCGGTTAACGCGTGGTCAACGCCCGACCAACGGGGGTGCGTCCTCCGGGGCTCCGTCGGCCGCGTCGCCAGCCGCACGCAGTTGCGACGGGTCCTCGCGGCCTCGCTCGGCGCGCCACACGTACACCAGGGCGGCCACCATGACGACGACCGAGACGATGGTGTTGATGCGCAACCCGAACACCTGCGTGGCGGAGTCCGCGCGGAGCAACTCCACCCAGAACCGGCCGAAGCAGTACAGCGCGACGTACAGGGCGAAGAGGCGGCCGTGACCGATCCGCACACGGCGGTCGATCAGCACCAGCGCGATCGCCACCAGGACGTTCCACACCAGCTCGTAGAGGAAGGTCGGGTGCACCGTCGCCAGCACCTGCCCGGTGGAGCGGCCGATGGTCTCGGAGTACCCGTACGCCTGGTCGTAGCGCTGGTAGATCTCCAGCGCCCACGGGACGTCGGTCTCACGTCCGTAGAGTTCCTGGTTGAAGTAGTTGCCCAGGCGCCCGATGCCCTGCGCCAGGACGATGCCCGGTGCCACCGAGTCGCCGAACGCCCCGAAGGCCCGGATACCCTGCCGGCGGAGGCCGATGTAGGCGCCGAGGGCGCCGAACGCGACCGCGCCCCAGATCCCCAGTCCGCCGTCCCAGATCCGGAGGGCGCCGACCGGGTCCTTGCCCTCGCCGAAGTAGCGGTACCAGTCGGTGGCCACGTGGTAGATGCGACCGCCGATCAGGCCGAACGGGACGGCCCACAGGGCCGTGTCGAGGACCACCCCGGCGCGTCCACCCCGTGCGACCCAGCGCTTCTCTCCCCACCAGATGGCCACCACGACGCCGAGGATGATCCACAGCGCGTACGCGCGCAGGGGGAAGGGGCCGATCTCCCAGACGCCCTGCGGCGGACTGGGGATCACGACGCGCCCCCGGGCCGACGGACGCCCTCGGCGAGTTCGGCCGTGAGCCGGGCCAGCGCGTCGAGGCCCTCGCCGGCGGCGGTGATGAGGGCGGAGCCCACGATCACGCCGTCGGCGTAGGAGGCGATCTCCGCGGCCTGGTCGCCGTTGCGGACGCCCAGACCGACACCGCACGGCAGGTCGGAGAGTTCACGGACCCGGGCGGTGAGCGTGCGGGGGGCGTCGGAGACCACGTCCCGCGCGCCTGTGACGCCCATGACCGCCTGCACGTAGACGAATCCGCCCGTGTGGGACAGCGTCATGGCCAGGCGCTCGGGGGTGGAGGACGGCGCCACGAGGAACACGCGGTCGATGCCGTGGGCGTCCGAGGCCGCGATCCAGTCCGTCGCCTCGTCGGGGATGAGGTCCGGGGTGATGACCCCCGTGCCCCCGGCGGCCGCGAGATCCGCCGCGAAGCGGTCCACGCCGTACTGCAGGATCGGATTCCAGTAGCTCATCACGACCGGGACCGCCCCCGCCTCGGCGACCGCCCGCACCACGTCGCAGGTGGCGCGGACGCGGAACCCCGCCTCGACCGCCACGTCCGCCGCCGCCTGGATGGTGGGCCCGTCCATCATGGGGTCCGAGTACGGGATACCCACCTCGATCACGTCGCAGCCGCTCCCGACCATCGTCCGGACGGCCTCGATCGATCCCTCGACCGTCGGGTAGCCCGCCGGGTAGTACCCGATGAGGGCCGCCCGGTTCTCGGACCGACACCGCTCGAACACGTCGCTCAGCACACTCATCCCTCGACCCCCCCGTCCGCGTACGCGCCCTCGCCGTCGTCGGCGCCCTGGCTCGAATCCACCCCCGCCTCGGGCGGGCTCCCCCCGCCCAGGAGACCGAACCACCGGGCCGCCGTGTCGACGTCCTTGTCCCCCCGACCGGACACGTTCACCAGGATGAGGTCCACCCCCTCGGCGGCGAGCTGCGCGGCGCCGGCGATCGCGTGCGCCGACTCGATCGCCGGGATGATCCCCTCGGTCCGGCAGAGTTGCGCGAACGCGTCCATGGCCTGGGTGTCGGTCACCGGCCGGTACTCGGCCCGGCCGATGTCCGACAGGTGGGAGTGTTCGGGCCCGACACCGGGGTAGTCGAGCCCCGCGGAGATCGAGTGCGAGTCCACGGTCTGGCCGTCCGCGTCCTGCATGAGGTGCGCGTACGACCCCTGGAAGACGCCCGGCCGCCCGGCGTTGACCGTCGCGGCGGTCCGACCCGTCCCCACGCCGTCGCCGCCGGCCTCACACCCCACCAGACGCACGTTCGCGTCGTCGAGGAAGGGGTGGAAGAGCCCGATGGCGTTGGATCCGCCGCCCACGCACGCCACGGCGGCATCGGGCAGCCTCCCGGCCTGATCGAGGATCTGCACGCGGGCCTCGGCGCCCACGATCCGCTGGAAGTCGCGGACCATCGTCGGGAACGGGTGGGGCCCGGCGGCGGTACCGAAGGCGTAGTACGTGTCGTCGGCGCGGGAGACCCAGTCGCGCATCGCCTCGTTGATGGCGTCCTTGAGGGTGGCCGATCCGATCTCCACGGCTTCGACCTCCGCGCCCAGCAGCCTCATCCGAGCGACGTTGAGCGCCTGGCGACGGACGTCGACGGCACCCATGTAGATCTTGCACTCCAGGCCCAGCAGCGCACACGCGGTCGCGGTGGCCACGCCGTGCTGCCCGGCGCCGGTCTCGGCGATCACGCGGTTCTTGCCCATGCGCACGGCGAGCAGCGCCTGCCCGAGGACGTTGTTGATCTTGTGCGACCCGGTGTGGTTGAGGTCCTCGCGCTTGAGAAAGACCCGCGCCCCGATCTCGGCACCGAAGCGCCCGGCTTCGTACAACGGGGACGGCCGACCGGAGTAGTGCCGCTGGAGGCGGTCCAGCTCGCCCAGGTAGGCGTCGTCCGTCCGGGCCTTGGCGTAGGCGTCGGCCACCTCGTCGACCACCGCCATGAGCGCCTCGGGGACGTACCGCCCTCCGTACGGGCCCCAGTGGCCTCCCCTGTCGGGCTCGTGTCCGGTGGTGGTCCGGAGCACGTCTCCCATCGAGGGCAGCGAGGTCAGCTCGTTAGGATTCACGGCTCCCAGTCTGCCGGACGGGCGCCGAGGGGGCCTAGCGGGGTCCCTGGGGGCAGGACGGGTGCGCGCCGGCCGTAGCGAGCGCGTGACACGCGGCCCGGGGATCCCCCTTGGTCACCAGCCCCTCGCCCACCAGCACCGCGTCGGCGCCCACGCTCGCGTACGCCATGAGGTCGGCGGCGTCACGGACACCCGACTCGGCGATCTTCACCACGTCGGACGGGAGCCCCGGCGCGATCCGGGAGAACACGTCGCGGTCGACCTCGAGGGTCTTGAGGTTCCGGGCGTTGACGCCGATGACGGTCGCGCCGGCCGCCAGGGCCCGGTCCGCCTCCTCCTCCGTGTGCACCTCCACGAGGGCGGTCATGCCGAGCGATTCGGTCCGGTCGATGAGGGACACCAGCGCGTCCTGCTCGAGCGCCGCCACGATGAGCAGGACGAGGTCCGCACCGTGCGCGCGGGCCTCGTGGATCTGATACGGGCCCACCACGAAGTCCTTGCGCAGGACCGGGATGTCGACCGCGCGCCGGACGGCGTCCAGGTCCGCCAGACTCCCGTTGAAGCGTCGCTCCTCGGTCAGGCAGGAGATGACGCGTGCGCCACCCTCCTCGTACATCCGGGCGAGCACCGCGGGATCCGGGATGTCGGCGAGCAGTCCCTTGGACGGGCTCGCCCGCTTGACCTCGGCGATGACGCCGACGCCGGGCTCGCGGAGCGCCTTGAGCGCGTCACGCGGTTCGGGGGCCGACTTCGCGGCCTCCTTGACGGACGCCAGATCCGTGACGGCCTGACGGGCCGCGACATCCTCGCGGACACCGTCGAGAATCGAGTCGAGCACGGTGGCCACCGCGACCTCCCTCAGCTGTGATGGGGCGGAAAGTGTGATCGAGATCAACAATAGAGGTCCCGGGGCGGGGTTCCCGAATCGGGACCCCGCTGGCCGTCCTCACCCGGTGGGATCCCGCCCGTCGTCGAGTTCCCGCCACAGGTCACGACCGTCGTCCGCGGTGGACTCCCCCGGTCCCGGGTCACCACGCCGCGCGGCCGGAGTGACGTAGCGCTGGTCGCGTGGGACCTGTCGTGCCGGCCAGAGCAGCGGGACGAGGCCCGCCGCGATGAGCGCCACCGCGCCGGCGCCGGTGAGCACCGGACCGAGCGAACGGGTGGAGGCCTCGGTGATCTCGGACCACTCCGGGATCACCTGGGCGCCGGTGCTCCCCGGCCCGGCGCTGGTCCGCCCCAGCCCCTCCTCGCCGGTCACGGCGGAGTGGATCCTGCTCGCGTCCGGCTGACCGACCGCCGAGATCATCAGGGCCCCGGTGGCCAGGCCGAGGAGCACGAGGACCGCGCCGACCGCCCGCGCCCCGATCCCGCGGACCAGCGACACCGCCGCCACCCCGGCGAGCGCGCCCAGCGCGAGCGGGACCAGCGCCGGTTGCCACTCCGACCCCGTCAGGCTGCGTCGCGCCTCCCCCGACTGGTCGTTGAACGCCACGACGTCCAGCCACACCACCCGGGAGGCGATCCACAGCAGGGCGGCGCCGACGAGCAGGAGGACGACGGGGGCGAGGAGTCGGGAACGCTGGGTCACCGGTCCCCCTTCCCGGCGCTCGGCCGATCGGTGGCGCTCGCGTCCCGCAGCGTGCCCGCGGCGGCGACCGCGCGCAGCACCGCCATGGCCTTGTTGCGGCACTCCTCGTCCTCGGAGGTCGCCACGGAGTCGGCGACGATCCCCGCCCCGGCCTGCACGTAGGCGATCCCGTCCTTGATCGTCGCGGACCGGATGGCGATGGCCTGGTCGGCGTTGCCGGCGAAGTCGAGGTACCCGACCACCCCCCCGTAGACCCCGCGCCGGGTGTCCTCGAGGTCCTCGATGATCTGCAGCGCCCGGGGCTTGGGGGAGCCGGACAGGGTGCCGGCCGGGAAGCACGCCGTCACGGCGTCGATGCCCGTCCGCCCCTCCGTCAGGCGGCCCGTGACCGTCGACACCAGGTGCATCACGTGGCTGTACCGCTCCACCTGCCGGAACTCGGTCACCACCACCGAGCCCGGCTCGCAGACCCGGCCGAGGTCGTTGCGACCGAGGTCGACCAGCATCAGATGCTCGGCGTTCTCCTTGGCGTCCTCCACCAGATCCTTGGCCAGGAGGACGTCGTGCTCGTCGTCGTCCCCCCTCTGCCTGGTCCCGGCGATCGGGTGGGTGGTGGCCACCCCGTCCTGGACGGTGACCAGCGCCTCGGGGCTCGATCCGACGATCGTGAACGCGGTGCCGCCGAAGCCGTCCTCGCCCGTCCCGTCCGGGATGGTCATGAGGAACATGTAGGGACTGGGGTTGGTGGTGCGCAGGATGCGGTACACGTCGCGCGGCGAGGCGGAGGTGTCCACCTCGAAGCGCTGACTGAGCACCACCTGGAAGGCCTCCCCCGAGTAGATCTGCTCGATGATCTCCGCCACCCGGGAGTGGAAGGTCGCCTCGTCGGTGCGCCGACGCACCTCCGGGACCGGGGAGTCGAACACGCTCACCCCGCCGGCGCCGGGAGCCGCGAGCCTCGCCGTCATGGACTCCACCCGCGCCACGGCCTCGGCGTAGGCCTCCTCGATCCGGTCGTCGCTGCCGTCCCAGTTGACGGCGTTGGCGATGAGGTGGATCCGACCCTCGTGGTGGTCGAACGCCGCCAGGTCGGTGGCCAACAACTGCACCATCTCGGGGACCTGGAGATCGTCGACCGTGTCGGTCGCGATCCGCTCGAGCCGGCGCACGATGTCGTAGCCCAGGTACCCCACCATCCCCGACGTCAACGGGGGCAGGCCCTCGATCTGGTCGGTCCGCAGGAGATCCAGGGTGCGACGGAGCGCGTCGAGGGGGTCACCGCCCGTCGGCGCCCCGGCCGGGACGTGCCCCCACCACACGGCCTCCCCGGCGTCGTCGACGGTGAGCGCGGCCGCCGCGCCGCACCCGATGAACGACCAGCGCGACCAGGACCGGCCGTGCTCCGCCGACTCCAGGAGAAAGGTCCCCGGGCGATCCGCCGCGAGCTTGTCGTACGCCGAGAGCGGGGTCTCCGAGTCGGCGAGGACCGTCCGCACGACGGGCACCACCCGGTGGCCGGCGGCGAGCGCCCGGAACTGCGCGAAGGTGGTGGTCGTGGTGCTCAACCGACGACCCGGACGAGTTGGTCGATCTGGATGACGGGCACGTGGTCATTCCTCCACTGGGGGTGCGTCGCTCAGGAGCGTGGCGGTGTCGAAGCAGCTGGTGGTGCCGTTGTGGCAGGCGGCCCCGGTCTGGTCCACGCGCAGCAGGACGGTGTCGCCGTCGCAGTCGATCTCCACGCTGCGGACGTGCTGGACGTGGCCGGAGGTCTCCCCCTTGACCCAGCGCCGACCGCGGGAGCGCGAGAAGTACACGCCGCGCCGGGTGGCCAGGGTCTCGGCGAGCGCGGCGTCGTCCATCCACGCCATCATGAGCACCCGGCCCGAGGCGGCGTCCTGCACGACCGCCGCGATGAGCCCGTCGGCGTTGCGGGTGAGCCGGTCGGCGACGGCGGGGTCCAGGGCGGGGTCGGTCATCGGACCGTGATCCCCTCGGCCGCCATCGCCCTCTTGACGTCGCCGATCGTCATCTCACCGAAGTGGAAGACGCTGGCCGCCAGCACCGCGTCGGCACCGGCCTTCACGGCGGGGGCGAAGTGCTCGACCGCGCCGGCGCCGCCCGAGGCGATGACCGGGATCGTCACGGCCGCGCGCGCCGCGCGCACCATGTCCAGGTCGAATCCGGCCTTGGTCCCGTCGGCGTCCATCGAGTTGAGCAGGATCTCCCCCACGCCCAGGTCCTGGCCGCGCCGGGCCCAGTCGATGGCGTCGATCCCGGTGCCGCGGCGGCCGCCGTGCGTGGTGACCTCCCAGCCGGACGGCGTGGGGCTCTGGCCCTCCGGGACGGTTCGGGCGTCGACGGACAGGACGATGCACTGCGACCCGAACCGCCTGCTCAGCTCCCCGAGCAGCTCCGGGCGGGCGATGGCCGCGGTGTTGACGCTCACCTTGTCCGCACCGGCGCGGAGCAACTGGTCGACGTCCTCGGCCGTGCGTACCCCGCCGCCGACGGTGAGGGGGATGAAGACCTGCTCGGCGGTCCGCTTGACCACGTCGATCATCGTCCCGCGGCCCGACGACGACGCGGTCACGTCCAGGAACGTGAGCTCGTCGGCGCCCTGGGCGTCGTAGGCGGCGGCCAACTCGACCGGGTCGCCGGCGTCCCGCAGGTCGAGGAAGTTGACCCCCTTGACCACACGGCCGGCGTCCACGTCGAGGCACGGGATCACCCTGGTGGCGAGTGTCACGGCCGGATCACCTCCCCGAGTCGAGCCACGGGCGGTGGCTCTCCGGTCCGGGTGTGGCCCGGCGCCGGCCGGCTTCGAAGAAGTTCCCGGGGTCACCGAGCTGACGGATCGTGTCGAGCACCTCGGCGTGCGCGCGCGGACCGGCCGCGAGGATGGACTGGGACTCGGTGGACCACTGCTCGCCGTGCAGGTCGGTGACGACCCCGCCCACGGCGCGGATGTGACAGGCGCCGGCCGCGTTGTCCCACGCGTAGTTGCCGAAGCTCACCGCGGCGGACAGCCGGCTGGAGGCCACGAACGACAGGTCGACGCCCGTGGACCCGAACTTCCGGGTGCGGGCGGCGTCGACGGTGAGCTGCTCGAACACCTCGCGTCGGAACGCGGGCGGGTAGGTGGTGCGGGCGCCGGTGTTGAGCGACCCGAGCCCCAGCGCGACGTCGCGGATCGAGACGTCGGAGATCGTCGGGACCTCCTCGTCGTTCTCCTTGAGCGGCCCCCCGGCGACGGAGGTGAACCGGAGGCCGAGGAGGGGCAGCCAGGTGAGTCCCAGGACGGGCTGCCGCTGGTGGACGAGCGCCAAGAGGATGCCGGTGGTCGGGATGCCGAGCGAGTAGTTGGCGGTGCCGTCGATCGGGTCGACCACCCAGAGTGTGCCCTCGTTGACGGGCGGTCCGCCGTACTCCTCCCCGTGCACGTCGAGCCCGGTCCCCTCGCGGAGCGCATCGGAGATCCTCCGCTCGAGCTCGAGGTCGAGTTCGGTGGCGAAGTCGTTGCGGGAGCCCTTGACGCGCGTGCCCTCCGCGCCCAGCCCCTCGACGAATCTCGGCGAGACCCCCTCGAGCACTCGCACGGCGAGCGCGAGTGCCTCGCCCGGCTCGACGGCCAGATCCGTCGGCAGGGTGTTTCCGGTCTGATGGGTCATCTCGGGCCTCCTGCTCGAGGTAGGTCGTGCGGACTCAGCGGACGCTGACGGCGGCGAGGGCCTCGGGGAGGGTGAACCTGCCGGCGTAGAGGGCCTTGCCGACGATGGCGCCCTCGACGCCCTCGGGCACGAGCGTGGCGATGGCCTCGAGGTCGGCGATCGACGAGACCCCACCCGAGGCGACGACCGGCGAGTCGGTCACCGAGCACACCTGCGAGAGCATCTCGAGGTTCGGGCCGTTGAGCATCCCGTCCTTGGAGACGTCGGTGACGACGTACCGCGCGCACCCGTCCTTGTTCAGGCGCTCGAGCACCTCCCAGAGGTTGCCGCCGTCGGACACCCAGCCGCGGCCACGCAGCCGCGGCTCTCCGTCGACCACCCGCACGTCCATACCCACCGCGATGCGGTCACCGTGGCGGGCGATGGCGGAGGCGCACCACTCCGGGTTCTCGAGGGCCGCGGTGCCGAGGTTGACCCGTGCGCAGCCGGTGGCCAGGGCGGCCTCCAGCGAGTCGTCGTCACGGATGCCCCCGGACATCTCCACCTTGACGTCCAGGACGCCGACGACCTCGGCGAGGAGTTCGCGGTTGGTCCCGCGACCGAACGCGGCGTCGAGGTCCACCAGGTGGACCCACTCGGCGCCGTCGCGCTGCCACTGCAGGGCCGCCTCCAGCGGCGATCCGTACGACGTCTCGGTCCCGGCCTCCCCCTGGACCAGGCGGACGGCCTGGCCGTCGGCGACGTCGACGGCGGGCAGGAGTTCGAGATAAGAAGGAGTGGTCACGGCGATCAGCCTAGTCCGTCCTCGCGGCGAGGACTCCCATCGCCCTCGGCCGCTCCTGACGCCTCACCGGGAACGTCGTCGCCGTACTCGGCTCGGATCGCCCTGGCGGTGATGCGGTTGGACGCCAGGCCCATCGCCGCGATGGTGAGGACCACCCCGACGAGCGCCACCACGGCCCGGCCCACGGGCGGCAGCGGGAGCAGTGCGACCGCGAGGGTGGTCAGACCCAGGAGGAGCACTCCCGCCCCCGCGACCCCCAGGGCGAGGATCGCGAACGACAGCGGCGCGGGTCCACCCCTGTCGCTAGCCAACGGAACGGAGCCAGTTCTCGAGCAGGTGGAGCCCGGCGTCGCCGGACTTCTCGGGGTGGAACTGCGTGGCCATGAGCGGACCGTTCTCCACCGCGGCGACGAACCGCGTGCCGTGCTCGGCCCACGTGACGTCCGGGGGCCTCAGCAGGTCCGACGGCTCCATCTCCCACCGCCGCACACCGTAGGAGTGGACGAAGTAGAAGCGCTCGTCGGCGGGCATCCCGGCGAAGAGGACGGTGTGCTCGGCGGGCTCCACGGTGTTCCACCCCATGTGGGGCAGCACCGGTGCCTCGAGGCGCTCGACAACCCCGGGCCACTCCCCGCAGCCGGCGGCACCGGACGAGCCCTCGTGCTCGCCGTCGGCGAACTCGGTCCCCCGCTCGAACATGACCTGCATCCCCACGCAGATCCCCAGGACGGGGCGGCCTCCGGCGAGCCGCTCGCCGATGATCCTGGGCCCCTTGACCGCCTCGAGTCCCTGCATGCACGCGGCGAACGCGCCGACGCCGGGAACGACGAGCGCCTCGGCCTGGGAGGCCGCCGTGGCGTCCGAGGTGAGGTCGACGTGCGCGCCGACCCGCTCGAGTGCGCGCTGGGCGGAACGGAGGTTGCCAGAGCCATAGTCGAGGAGCGCCACTCGCGTGGCGGACTTTGTCATGAGTTCACCTTAGTCCGTCTGGTACCCACCGCCGCCGGGCCGCCCACCACCAGCACGACGCCGGCGGCGACCGTGAACAGGACGACGTACCCGAACCCGGCGAACCCACCCATGACCACCGAACCGAGACCCGTCCCGGCGTCGAAGGAGATGTTCCACGAGGCGGAGGCGGTTCCCAGCCGGGAGCGCGGCATCCTCTCGAACGAGCTGACGAGCGCCTCGTTCTGCACGGCGCCGAACCCGAGGCCGAACACCACGGCCGGGGCGATGAACCACCACGGGTCGGCCGACACGGAGAGCAGGCCCGCGATGCCGCCCATGCCGAGCGCCGAGACCGCCAGGCCGGGCCAGACCAGGGCGCCGGGCCCGCGGCGGTCGGAGATGAGCCCCGCGACGGTGCGGCCCACGATCACGCCGACGCCCAGGAGCCCGAGCCCCACGCCCGCCACCACCGCACCGCTGCCGGTGGCGATCGAGTCGAGCGCGGGAGAGAGGAACGACGCCGCGGCCCCGTACGGCAGGGACACCGCGACCATGACGAGGAACGGCCCGGCCAGCAGGACGAGCACGGCCCTGCGGCTGAGCGCGGAGGGATCGGCCCGCTCCGGCGGTGCGGGGTGGACGTCGGGAAGCCGCGCGGCGGCGAGCAGGCCCACGACGCCGAACGCGGTGGCGCTCCACGCCACCGTGGCCAGCCCGAACACCTCGAGGAGCCAGAGCCCGACCGGCAGGAAGATCGCCTCGGAGATCCCCACCGCCAGCCCGATCAGCGAGGTGGCGCGGCCGAGCATCCCCGGCGGCGCGAGCTCGGCGACCAGGGCGGACCCGGCGACCGTCATCATCCCGAACCCCGCGCCACGGACGCCGCTCACGGCCAGGACGGCGACGGGCCCGTCGGCAAGGGCGAGTAGGCCGGACGGCAGCCCCAGCAACGCACTTCCGACGGCCAGCGCCCAGCGGTAGCCGATCGCCGCGGTGACCCTGGGGGTGAGCAGCTGGACCAGGACGGTGACCGTCATGAACACGCCGGTGGACGCGCCCGCGACCAGTTCGCTGCCGCCGCCCCGCACCACGGCCAGCGGCACGACGGGCAGGAGCAGGGAGAACCCGCCGAAGGCGAGCAGGACCAGGACGAACGCGGCCGGCACGCCGGGGGTGCGCGCCAACCGCGCGAGCGCCCCCGGCTTCCCGTCCGCCGAGCTCACGCCGGCATCACAGCGCGCCCTTGGTCGAGGGGATGCCGGTGATCCGCGGGTCCGGTTCGACGGCGGCGCGCAGCGCGCGGGCGACGGCCTTGTACTCCGCCTCCGTGATGTGGTGCGGGTCGCGACCGTAGTGCACCCGGACATGCAGTGCGATGCGGGCGTGCGAGGCCAGGGTCTCGAACACGTGCCGGTTGAGCACGGTGCCGTAGGGCGCGCTGTCGTGGCCCACGACCACGTACCCGATCATCACGTCGGGCTCCCCGGTGTGGACGCAGTACGGCCGCCCGGAGACGTCGACGACCGCCTCGGCCAGGGTCTCGTCCATCGGGATCGAGCACTGACCGAACCGCCGGATACCGCGCTTGTCCCCGAGCGCCTGCCCGAGTGCCTGGCCCAGGACGATGGAGGTGTCCTCGACGGTGTGGTGCGCCTCGATGTCGACGTCGCCGGTCGCGCGGACCGTGAGGTCGAA
The DNA here is from genome assembly GCF_937873725.1 of uncultured Dietzia sp. Taxonomy (GTDB): domain Bacteria; phylum Actinomycetota; class Actinomycetes; order Mycobacteriales; family Mycobacteriaceae; genus Dietzia. Next base: position 31,613 of record NZ_CALMYY010000024.1, on the reverse strand, counting down.
CGCCCCGTGCTGACCGAAGGCGGTGAGCATGTGGTCGAAGAACGGCACCCCGGTCGAGATGTCGGTCCGCCCGGTCCCGTCCAGGTCGATCTCCACGACGATCGACGACTCCCGGGTCGTCCTCTCGACGCGGCCGCGCCGTGCGGTCTGCTCACTCATCGCTTCTCCTCGGTTCGGGTCTCGATCTCTCGCGCGGTCCCGATCTCGTCGGCCGCCAGTTCGGCGCTCACCTGCAGCAGCCGGTCGTTCTCGCTCTCCAGCCCGATGGTCGCACGAAGTCGGCCCGGGATGCCCACGTCGCGGATGAGGACCCCGGCGTCGAGGTAGCGGCGCCACGCCCGCGGCGCGTCGGTGAACGGTCCGTAGAGCACGAAGTTGGCCTCGCTGGGCAGCACGTCGTAGCCCTGTTCCCCGAGCCCGGCGGTGACGCGCTTGCGCTCCTGCGCCAGCAGCGCCACGGACGCCAGGGTCTCGTCGGCGTGCCGCAGCGCCGCACGCGCCGCGGCCTGCGCGATGACGGAAAGGTGGTACGGCAGCCGCACGAGCAGGACCGCCTCGACGAACGCCGGGTCCGCGGCGAAGTAGCCGAGCCGTCCGCCGGCAAAGGCGAACGCCTTGCTCATCGTCCTGGAGACCACCAACCTGTCCGGGTATTCGGCCAGCAGCGTGCACGCACTGGGAGACGGCGAGAACTCCGCGTAGGCCTCGTCCACCACCACCACCCCGGGCGCCGCCTCCAGCAGCCGGCGCAGGTCCTCGAGCTCGATCACGTGGCCGGTCGGATTGTTGGGGGTGGTGACGAAGAGGATGTCGGGCCGGTACTCGGCGATCGCGCCGAGCGCGGACTCGACGTCGATCGCCAGGCCCGCGGCCCGCTCGACGGGGATCCACTCGGTGTCGGTGCCGCCGGCGAGGATGGGGTGCATGGAGTAGCTGGGCACGAAACCCATCGCCCGCCGACCCGGCCCGCCGAAGGCCTGGAGCAGCTGCTGGAGGATCTCGTTGGACCCGTTGGCCGCCCACACCATGTCCACGTCGACCTCGACCCCGGTCTGCCTGGTGAGGTACGCGGCCAGGTCGGTGCGCAGTTCGACGGCGTCGCGATCCGGGTAGCGGTTGAGGTCGGTCGCCGCCTCGGACACCGCGGCCGCGATGTCCGCGACCAGTGCGGCGCTCGGCGGGTGCGGGTTCTCGTTGGTGTTGAGCTGCACCGGCACCTCGAGCTGCGGGGCGCCGTACGCGCTCCGACCCCGCAGGTTCTCGCGCAGGGGCAGCGCGTCCAGGCCCACGCCGGGGCGCGGTGCGGCGGTCATCGCTGCTCCCCCTCGGCCCCGAGGTCCTCGAAACGCGCGCGGACGGCCTCGCCGTGGGCGGGCAACCCCTCCGCGTCGGCGAGCGCGACGACCGTCGGCGCGATCTCCTTGAGCGCCGCCTGGTCGTAGTCGATGACGTGGATCCCCCGGAGGAAGGTCTGCACGCTCAGCCCGGACGAGTGCCGCGCGGTTCCGGAGGTGGGCAGGACGTGGTTGGACCCCGCCGCGTAGTCACCGAGCGGGACCGGCGAGTAGGAGCCCACGAAGATCGCGCCGGCGTTGCGCACGCGGGCGGCGTCGGCGGCGGCGTCGCGGGTCTGCACCTCGAGGTGCTCGGCGGCGTACGCGTCCACCACCCGGAGCCCCGCGTCGACGTCGTCCACCAGGACGATGCCCGACTGGGGCCCCTCGAGCGCCTCGCGGACCCGATCCGAGTTGAGCGTGACCCCGTACCGGGCCTCGACCTCCCTGTCGACGGCGTCGGCGAGCGGCACCGAGTCGGTGACGAGCACGCTGGCCGCGTTCGGGTCGTGCTCGGCCTGACTGATGAGGTCGTAGGCGATGTGGACGGGGTCGGCCGTGGCGTCGGCCAGCACGGCGATCTCGGTGGGGCCCGCCTCGGAATCGATGCCCACCACGCTGCGGCACAACCGCTTGGCCGCGGTGACGTAGACGTTGCCGGGGCCGGTCACCATGTCGACGGGCTCGAGCGCGCGACCGTCGGTGTCCTCACCACCGTGGGCGAGCAGGGCGACGGCCTGGGCCCCACCCACGGCCCACACCTCGTCCACTCCGAGCAGCGCGCACGCGCCGAGGATGGTGGGGTGGGGCCAGCCGCCGAAGTCGGCCTGCGGCGGGGAGGCGACGACGAGGGAGCCGACGCCGGCGACCTGCGCGGGCACGACGTTCATGATGACGCTCGACGGGTACACGGCCTTCCCACCGGGGACGTAGAGCCCCACGCGCTCGACGGGCACCCACTTCTCGGTGACGAACCCGCCGGCGGCGACCTCGGTGACGGTGTCCGAGCGCCGCTGCGCGGAGTGGACGATGCGGGCGCGGCGGATGGCCTCGACCAGGGCCGCGCGCACGACCGGGTCGAGGGTCTCGCCGGCCTCGGCGATCACCTCGGCCGGGACCCGGACCGAGGCGGGCCGCACCCCGTCGAACTCCTGGCCGTAGTCGAGCGCGGCGGGGACGCCGCGCTCGCGGATCGCCTCGACCACCGGTCGCACGGTGTCGACCACCGAGTCGACGTCGGCGGCGCCGCGCGGGAGTGTGCGGCGCAACTCGGCGGTGCCGAGGGTGCGGCCGCGCAGGTCGATGCGGGAGAGCATGGTGTGGCCTTTCCGTTGGTTCACGGGACGCCGGACAACCGCTCGACGACCCCGGACCAGTCTAGGTGCGCCCGCACACCGGTCACGCGCAGCAGGTCCCCGGCTCGTCGTCGTCCCCCACCACGGGGAGCGCGCCGAACGTCTCCGAGTCGGCGAGCACGGTGTAGACCTCCCACCGCTCGCCGCCCGGACCGGTGACCCACACCTTGTCCTGGGTGGCGAAGCAGCACGTGGTGCCGATCTCCTCGTCGGTGAACATGCCGGCGTCGGTGAGGCGGGCGATCTCGCTGTGGACCTGCTCGCTGGACTCGACCTCGACGCCCAGGTGGTTGAGGGTGCCGCCCTGGCCGGGGTTCTCGAGCAGGACGAGCTTGAGCGGCGGCTGCTCCACGATGAAGTTGGCGTAGCCGGGCTTGCGCTTGGCGGGGTCGACGCGCAGCAGCGTCGAGTAGAACCGGACGGCCTCGTCGACGTCGTCGACGTTGAGGGCGAGTTGCACACGGGACATGGTCGGAACCTCCACCTTTGTGACGGATATCGAATCTCTACCCGGCACAGAGAACCAGGCTTTTCGATATTCGTCAAGAAGCTCGGTTAGACTCCGCGGCATGCCCAAGGCGCTCCCCCTGATCGACGTCAGCTCGCCGGTGTGCTGCGCGCCGATGTCGGCCGGGCCGATCGGGCACGACGACGCCGTCGAGATCGCCCTGCGACTCAAGGCGCTGGCCGATCCGGTGCGGATCCGCCTGCTGTCGATCCTGCTCACCAGCGACGACGGCGAGGTCCGCACCGGCGACCTGGCCGCGGCCACCGGCGTCGCCGAGTCGACGACCTCGCATCACCTCGGCCGACTCCGCGACGCGGGGATGATCGAATCCGAGCGGCGCGGGATGGGCGTCTTCCACCGCGCCCGCGGATCGGCGATCGACGCCCTACGCGCGGCGCTCGATCCCAACTGCTGCACCTAGACGGAGCTGCGGTCGACGCTCAACACACCCCTCCGGGAATCGACGGCAGATGGGGCGCCAGGTCGTCCGCCATCGTCGACAGCGCGGCCGCCCCGGCCTCGAAGGACGGTGCGTCGATCGCGAGGGCGACCGCCACGTCCCCCCCGGCACCCGGGACGATCCCGAACTGGCGGACCAGGTATCCGCCGCCCTCACCCGGCCCCCAGCCGCCCTTGACACGTGCACCGGGGATGCGCCCGAGCCCCCACCGCTGATCCGGCGAGACCTGCCCCATCAGTTCGAGGACGCGCGCGGACGACTGCAGGCACGGCAGGCGACTACCGAAGCGGGCCTGATCGCTCAGCGCCCACCTGGTCTGGCCGAAGATCGTGTAGCCCGCGCGGGTGTGGACCGACGGCACCTGCGAGGTGCTGTCGCCGCCCTCGGCCAGGACCGCGCCGACCGCCGACGCCGCGGAGGCTCCCCCGCCGAGCGAGTCCCACAACCGCTCGGCCGCCCCGTTGTCCGAGACCGTGATCGCGGTGGCGGAGGCCTCCAGTGCCTGCGGATCGGTCCGGGCCACCGCCACCGCCAGCGGCACCTTGATCGTCGACCACGCGACGCCCGTCCGCCAGAGTCCGGCGGACCGGACCTCGCCCGCACCCCCGACCGCCGATACCGCAACCCCGGAACTTCCGGGGACGGCGCTGATCACGGCGTCGAGCGCGGCCGGGACATCCGGCGCCGGCGGGACGGGCGCCGGCGGGACGCCGGCCGCGGCCCCGGGCACCCCGACCCCGCCCTGGACGGGCGACGCCGCGGTCACCGTGGTCACCACCTCCGTCACCAGCACGGTCTCCCGCGGGGAACCCGACGCTCCGAGTGAGGAGCACCCGCCCGCCGCCACCGCGATCGCCAGGGTCGCCGCGACGGCCGCCCGCCTCCCGTGCTCCGGCGTCATCAGTAGATGTAGACCACGGCGTTGTTGCCGCCGGTGCAGGTCACCACCCCACCACCCGAACACGACATGGTGTACACGACGCCGGTCACCGGGCTGTAGGCGTCCACGACCATCGGCCCGCCGTTGCCTCCCGCCAGCAGGTACTCCGCCCACACGGACAGGGCGAACTCGCAGGACGTGGAGTTGGACCCGACCGCGGACCGCGAGTACGCCCCGTCCTCCGCGTCCGAGCATTCGTACGCACCGGCCGGCGCCACCCCCTGCGCGGGCCGGGCGGGCTGAACGGGGGGCTGCACGGTGGGCTGCGCCGGCGCCTCGGGGACGGTGGCGGTCGCCGAGACCGTCGACGTGACCGGGGCGGCCGAATTCCCCGTCAACCGGGGCACCAGGAAGAAGGCCGCGAGCGCGACCACGCCGATCAGGAGCATCACGCCGATGGTCAGCGCGACGACCGCCGCCGAGGACATCCCCTGCTTGACGGGCGGCCCGCCGTAGCCGCCGTAGCCGCCGGGCGCACCCGGCCCGTACCCGGGCTGCTGCACGGGCCTGAACTCTGAGGTGGGTGGGCCGTTCCATCCGGGGGGAGGATTCTGGGTCATGGCGCAACTCCCAACTGCCGGATCCAGCACACGCCGGACCTCATAGTTAGAGTCAGTTTATCGAGACACGCACTCGCCGTTGGACGAACGGGCCACCCTCCCCCGCGGACCAGTGTGTGCTCCTATCCTCGGGACCATGCGGACGCTCTCGTGGATCCTCGGCGCTGTGGTCGTCGTCATCGCCCTGGTCGTGGCCGGGCCGTTCGCCTACAGGGCGGTGCGAGGCGGGGACGACGCGCCCGCCGCAGCCGTGTCCACGGAACGCGCCGAGGCCGCCGCCGGAGACCTGGACGGGACCTGGTCGGTCGTGCCCGGGACCGTACCCAACGTCACGGCCGCCGGGTACACGGTCGACGAGATCCTCCGGGGTGAACCGGTCACCGTCGTCGGGAGCACCGATCAGGTGACCGGCGAGGCGACCATCTCGGGCAACACCCTGGAATCCGCGACGTTCGAGGTCCGGGTGGCGGACATCGCGACGGACATCGACCAGCGCGACAACCAGGCCCGCTCGCCCCGGATCCTCGACGCCGCCGGCCATCCGGTCGCGACACTCTCCGTGGCCGAGCCGGTCGACCTGACCACCGTCCCGGGGGACGGGTCCACCGCGACGCTCCCGATGGTGGTCGACCTGACGGTCAAGGGCGCGACCGTCCGCAAGACCGTCGAGGTGACCGTGTTCCGGTCGGGCGAGTCCCTCATCGCCTCCGGGGCGGTCCCCATGACGTGGACCGAGGTCGGTGTCACACCGCCGAGCCTGGGCTTCGTCACCGTCGGCCCGGACGGCACGATCGACTTCCTGGTGAGCCTCCGCAAGGACTGAGCGCGGTGGGCTCAAGTCAGAATTGCCGTACCTGAGTCGGGAATACTCAACTATCGGCGCGAGTTGAACCGGTTGCGAACCCGGACACGCCGGGCGCGACAGGACCAGTCCCGAAGGAGACCAGCCATGGCCACCAGCACCCGTTTCGACCCGTTCCGCGAGCTCGACCGCCTCCTGGGCGAGGGGCTGCGCAGCGCGACCGCCTCGACCTCGCTCCCGATGGACCTGTACAAGGAGGGCGACCGCTTTGTCGGCCTCATCGACATGCCCGGGGTCGATCCCTCGACCATCGACATCGACGTGGAGGACCGCACCCTCACCGTTCGCGCCGAGCGCCGGGCCCCCGTCGAGGGTGAGGCCCAGTGGCTCATGCACGAGCGTCAGACCGGCACGTTCGCCCGGCAGCTCGCGATGGGCAAGGGGCTCGCGACCGACAAGATCGAGGCCGACTACACCGACGGCGTACTCCGCCTGGTCATCCCCGTGGCCGAGGAGGCGCAGCCGCGCAAGATCGCGGTCTCGCACGGCAGCCGGAAGGCCGAGCCCGCCCGGATCGTGGAGGGCTCGTCCGAGGAGGGCTGACCGGCCTCCACCGGTCGCCTGAGCGCCGCCCCGGCCTCCGACGAGGTCGGGGCGGCCCTCATCCGGGCTCCCCCACCACCACGAGCACGTCCGTCGCCCGGGAGAGCCCCACGTACACCCGCTCGCGGATCCGGTCCATGCCGTCGTGGTGGTTGCACACCAGCACCACCGCGCGGCGCTCGAGACCCTTGAAGCCCAGGACGTGGCCGTAGAAGATGTCCTCCCCGCTCCAGAAAGTCTCCCAGTAGGCGTCGTTGCCCTCCCCCTCCTGCAGCTCGACCTGCATCGGGTGACGCGACCCCGTGGTGAGCAACGCGACGTCACCCGGTTCCCAGCCCTCGTCCAGCAGACGCATGGCCTCGTCGTCGCCGACGGCGATGGGGTCCGCCCCCTCCGGCACCTCGACGTAGCGCACGTCGGGCCCCGAGCCGCCGCGCAGCTCCATCCGCTGTCCCACGAGGGGCAGGAACGCGCTCGCGATCTGGCGGGTGTTGCGCAGGTTGTGGTCCAGCACCAGCGGCACCAGGTCGACGGGCGGTCGGCCGGTCCGCCGGAACACGCTCTGCCCGGCGTCGCCGACGATCATCAGCCTGCCGTGCTCGCGGTCGCGCAGGGCGCCGATCACCGGTCGCCACCAGCTGTCGGCGAAGTCCTGGGCCTCGTCCACGATCACGGCATCGAACCTCTTGCCGTCAGGCAGCCCGTCGGCGAGCTCCGCCATGAGGCGCGGCAACTCCTCCTCCCACCACCGCACCGTCTCTTCCGTCCTGACCCGCTCGTCGGGCCCCACGGGGGCGCCCCACTCCACGCCGAGTGCGTGGAACTCCCCCACGTACGCCGGCTGCTCGCGGCGCGTCCAGCCGCTCGTCACGCGCCTGAGGTAGCTCGCCAGTCCGTGCGAGTAGCAGATCAGCGCCACCCGCTGCCCGGCCCTCGACAGGCGTCGAGCCTGCTCCAGGGCGAGGTACGTCTTCCCGCTGCCCGCTCCGCCGCGGATCTCCACCCGGGGCAGGGCGTCGACGGCCCTGAGCAGGACCGATTGCTCGCGGGTGAGCGCATCGGCGATGTCGGCGTTCTCCGCGGCCCGGGCCACCACGTCGCGCTGCGGGAGCCCGCGGCCGCCGAGGATGTCCGCCAGCCGGTCGACCGTGTCGGCGGACAGGACCGGGCGATCCTGCGGGCCGGAATCCCGCGCCAACAGGTACGCGCGACGGGCGAGCTGGTCGAGCTGGTCCCTGTCCACGATGCGGTCGCGCCGGATCTCGGGCATCGCGAAGTCGTGGGGGATCGAGGCGTGCGGGAAGACCAGCATGTGGGTCCATCGTTGGTGCCGCGTGGGCCACCGCGGATCCGTGCTGACGTAGCCCCGCAGGGCGTAGAGGGCGTCCCGGCACTGGGTGACCGGATCGATCGTGAACCGCTTGGTTCCGCTGCCCTGCACCCACCGCCCGTCCTCGATCGCGATCTGCCCGGCCTTGACCTCGATCGCCACGATCCCCGCACCTGGCATCGCCACGAGGATGTCCACCTCGTGTTCCTTCTCGTGGGTCGAGACCCTCTGGCCCACCACGATGAGGCTGTCGTCGGAGAGCTGATCGCGGAGGAGTTCGACGACCCTCTCCTCGGAGGGGTGGCCGTAGACGGGGTTCTCGGGGAGGACGCGGGGCATGGTCCCAGGGGACCAGATCGGTCCGGCTTCCGCGGGCAGTCCATCTACTCTCGTCACATGACCGGAGAGAACAGCATCGACGACACCGTCGCCTCGGCGTGGGAGTCCTTCCGGGAGGACCTCACGGCCACGCTCCGCGGGCTCGAACCGGGCGGCACCGCCGGCCTCTCCATCACCGGGGAGGAGCTCGACGAGACGGCCCCGTACTTCCAGTTCCTCAGGTCCGACGAGGGGTCGCTCCTGGTGTCCGAGGTCTCCAGCAATCAGGTGCTCACCGGGAGATTCCGGCTCTCGCCGGGGCAGATCGGCGAACTCCTGCGGATCGGGTGGTCGCCCCCGACCGCGCCGATGGAGCAGCCGGAGATCCCTAATTTCCACCTCGTCGACTCGGACGTCGAGACTGCCGTCGCCCGCGTCCAGGAGACGCTGCAGTCGGTGTTCGGGATCCCCCACCCCGGTTTTCTCGCCCCGCCGCCGCGCGAGGACGACCTGCATCGCGCTCAGGTCCCCCCGGTGGACCCCCACGCGGACGAGGACCCGCTCGATCCCGACGAGGCGTACCACCCGACCGCACCGGAGGATCTTGCGTGGGCGGTGTCCCAGGCGTTGCGGAACCACTTCGGCACCTACCGCCCACCCGATTCCTCCGGCGGGTTCACGGTCAAGGTGGGCAGCGCCGGCATGATCGTCACACCACTCGAGGAGGGGGCGATCTCCGTCGTGGCCTTCCTCGTACAGGGGATGAGTGCACCGGGGAACGCCACGGCGCTGCTGGAGGAACTCAACGAGGAACTGTACGTGCGCTTCCACGTGGCGGGGACGAGCATCCTCGCGACGTGCGACATCCCCGCCATCCCGTTCGTCCCGAGGCATCTGTACACCGTCCTCGACGCGGTGGGCGGCATCGTCGACCGCGTCGACGACGAGCTGGCCACCGCGACCGGAGGGTCGACGCTGTTCGAGGACTCCAGTGCGGATGACCGGCCCGATCGAGGAGAGGCGGGCGGTGACGACGACCAGATCGACGACGAGCTTCCGGAGGAACTGCTGGCCCTGATCCACTTGGAGAACGACGAGTCCAACGTCCTCGAGCCGGCGGTCGTCGCCCGACTCATGGGCCACGACCGGACGTTCATCCTGCGCTGCATGCGATTGGCCGAAGAGCAGATGATCGCGTGGATCGCCAGTGCGGAGGACGAGCAGGACCACGACGAGAAGGAGGCGCTGCTCCACGAGGCCCGGGGGTGGGAGTCGACGGTGTCCACGCTCCGCGGGGCTCTCCGTGCCGTCGTCACGGGCGAGGCCGCACCCTCCGGCGGGGAGGGAACGAGAGACGACGACGAGGTGGGCGGGTTCGAGTTCGAGGAACGTCTCGTCGACTGGGCCTACGCGCTCGAGGACGAGATCGACTTACTGGAACCGGGCGAGACGCTCTTCGTCACCGCCGAAGCGGCTGCGGGAGACCCGCAGGCGACCCTCAGCATCAGCCGCTACCTCGAGACCGGTGTGCTGGCGCGGATGACGTGGGATGTCGGGGTCGACCACCCCGGCGAGTTGCTCGCCGATCTGGCGACCTTCGGGTGGAACCTCGCCCCGGCGTCCGGTTCGACGGGACCCCCACGATTGGTCCTCCTCGCCGACACGGCGACACACCACTTGGCACTGGGGTGTCTCCGCGGTCTGGCCGCCACCAGGGCGGTGGGTCCGCTCGACGACCTGACCGTCGACCGACATCCCGAGACCGGAGACTGGCGCCGGTTGCCGCCCCGCCTCCGCGTCGACGTGTCCTCCTTCGAGGATCTCCGGTCCGCGACCACCGAGGCCCTGGAACATCTGGGCGCGCACCCCGCCCTACTCCCGGGGATCAGATTGGAGAGCCCCGCCGCCAACCATTCGGTGACCGTCGAAGTCAGCACGGAAGCCCCGGTCCTGCACATCGCCGGCCCGGTCGTGACCGACGTCGACGCCGACCTCGTGGACGGCCTGACCGGGCGGCTTCCCGACACCGGGTTCGACTGGCTGTTCGTCGACGACCGGGTGGCCATCCGCGCCGAACTCGAGAGCTCGCCCTTCCAACCCGGCCACCTCGAGGTCATCCTCGCCGCGGCCGAGGACATCATCCTCATCCACTCACGCCCGCTCGCGGAGGACGTCGGCGGTCGCTCGGCCGTCGAGGACTACCTCGCCGAGGCCGAGGCCTAGCCGGCTCGTCCCCCCGGCCGCCGGGGTGAGATGTTGACAACACGGTGTCAGCATGTTTCCGACACAGTGTTAGCATCTTGTCCGTCCACGATGTCCATCGCGAAAGGCCTCCATGTTCCTCGCTGTGCGCGAGCTGATCTACGCGCGATCCCGCTTCGCCCTGATGGGCTCCGTGGTGGCGCTCATCAGCGTTCTGATGGTGCTCCTCGCCGGGCTCTCGTCCGGACTGGTCAACGACGGCGTCTCCGGTCTGCAACGCATGCCGGTCCAGGGCTTCGCCTTTGCCGCCGAGACCCGGACGGACTCGGCATTCACCCGTTCGGTCGTCGGTCCGGAGCAGGTCGACCAGTGGGCCGCGCGGCCCGACGTGGCCGACGCGACCCCCATGGGCCTGTCCATCATCAACGCCAAGACCTCCGCCGGGACCCCCGTCGACCTCACCCTGATCGGTGCGGACACCCAGGGCCCGCTCATCCCCGCGGTGGCGCAGGGACGCGCCCCCGCGGCCGACGGCGAGATCCTGGTCAGCTCCACCGCCGCCGACAACGTGGAACTGGGCGACACCGTGACGGTCGACCGACTCGGCATCCCTCTCACGGTGGTCGGCATCGCCGCAGACCAGCACACCTTCGGCCACGTCGACATGGCCTTCACGACCCTGACCACGTGGCAGGACGTCCACGCCGGCACGCGCGTCGGCGAGGAGCCGCGCTCCGGCGCCCGTCAGGAGTACAGCGTCGTGGCGATCTCCGGGGTCGACGGCAAGCTGCCCGATCTGGCCGCCGGCGATGCCGCCGCCGGCACCTCCGCCCGCGACCTGGCGGAGGCGTTCAACTCGTCCCCCGGCTACGAGGCCGAGACCATGACGATGTCGATGATCACCTGGTTCCTGTATGCGATCTCGGCGCTGGTCGTCGGGGCGTTCTTCGCCATCCTCACCGTCCAGCGGTCCCGCGAGATCGCGGTCCTGCGCGCCATGGGCGCCTCGACCATCCGCCTGCTGGTCGACGCGGTCGGCCAGGCCCTCATCCTGCTGGCCGGCTCGATCGCCATCGGCGTGGCCATCGGCGTGGGGCTCGGGTCCCTGCTGGTGGGCACCGGGATGCCGTTCGCGCTCGAGGCGGGGCCGATCGCGCTGGGAGCCTTCCTGCTCCTGGCCCTCGGACTCGTCGGCGCCACCCTCGCGACCATCCGGATCAGCTCCGTCGACCCGCACAGTGCACTGGGAGAGAACCGATGACCACCACCGAATCCGCACAGCGTTCCCCCGACTCCGCCACCACGCCGGGTCTCCGACTCCGCGGCGTCGACCTGACCTTCCAGGACGGCGATCAGACCCTACGCGCCCTCGACGGCATCGACCTCGAGGTCGCCCGCGGCGAGGTCCTGGCCGTGGTCGGCCCGTCCGGGGCGGGCAAGTCGAGCCTGCTGGCCGTGGCGGGCGGCCTCGCCACCCCCACCGCCGGGAGGGGCCGGGGCGGCGGGAGGGGGAACACCGGGGGGGGGCGCCGGGGGCTCACCCGCCTCCCCCGCGGCCACCGCGGGGGGGGCTTTCAGTCGGGCAATCTCGTGCCCGCCCTCACCGCGCTCGATCAGCTCCGGCTGGTCGGCACGCTCGGCGGGGACCGCTCCCGGCTTCGCGACCCGGACCGGTTGCTGGAGTCCGTCGGACTGAGCCACCGGGCCCGCCGGCGCCCGGCCACGCTGTCGGGCGGCGAGCGTCAGCGGGTGGGGATCGCCCGGGCCCTCATGTCGTCACCGGATCTGCTGCTCATCGACGAGCCCACCGCGGCCCTGGACCGCAAGAACAGCCACGACGTGGTGCGCCTGCTCGCCGACGAGACCCACGAGAACGGCGTCGCCACGGTGCTGGTGACGCACGACCACGAGATCCTCGAGCACTGCGACAGGGTGCTGGAGATGGTCGACGGGCGTCTTGAGGTGCACGTATGATCAGCCCGCCGCGGGAGCGGTGACAGGAGGTCGTCATGCCACGCATCGATGCCCCCACCGTGGGCGAGCACCGGGACGCCAAGCGGCGGGCCCTGCTCGACGCGGCGCGCTCGATGCTCTCCGAGGCGCCCGGCGCACCGCCCGACATCAACGAGCTCACCGCCCGGGCGGGCATGACGCGGTCGAACTTCTACACCTACTTCCCCTCCCGCGCCGAGTTGGTCGTCGCGGTGGCGGAGGACCTCATGCCCCGCTGGATCACCACCGTCGCCGAGGCGGTGCGGGATGCCGGCGGCGGGCGCCGGGGGGTCGTGGCCTACGTGCACACGACGCTGGACCTGGTCGCCGCCGGTGACCACGCGATCCTCACGGCGCTCGCCGCGCAGCTCCCCGACGGCCCGGCGCGGGAGCGGTTGAACCGGATGCACGCCGAGATGACCACGCCCCTGCGGGAGTCGCTCGCGGAGTTCTCCCCGTCCGATCCGCTGGTGACGACGGAGCTGGTCATGGCGGTGACCTTCAAGGCCTCGGAACTCGTCGAGGCCGGGCGACCGCTGGCGGAGGTGCTCACCGCGGTGGACGCCCTGATCGATCCGGCCGGCTGAACGCTCGGACGCGGCACGGGGCGCGCTGGCGCAATGGTGCATTCCCGCAGCGTGGGCCCGGAAGAACCGCGCAAAGACGCAGCGCAAGTCAGGGGGCGGGTGCGGGGCGCGGGTGCGGGGCGGGAGTCAGGCCGGCCCCACCGCCCATCCCGAGGTCATCTGACCCACGAACGCCGGCAGCCGCATCAGGATCCGGTTCTGCTCGGCTCGGGGCCGGAACCCCACGTCCAGGTACCTGGGCGCGTCGTGGGGCCGGTCGCGCACCAGGGACCGGTACGCCGGCACCAGGTCCTGCTCGACGTAGTCCCACCGCGGCTCCCGGTCGGCCCAGTTGAAGGCCGGCAACGGGGTGCGGAGCACCGTCGGCTGTCCGTTCACGTCGGCCCGGACGGAGAGTGGCCGGAATTCGCCGAGGGTGGACGCCCCGGGAATGTCCGGGGCCCCGCCCACGGTGGTGATGTAGGTGAGCACGCGCCCGACGTCCCCGCGGCCGGCCGCGGTGGCGTCCCACTGGTCGGCGATGACCTGGTTCTGCTCGCGCGAGGCCATCCGCAGCAGCGCCTCGGACAGCCCCTCCTGCGTACCCTCGTCGAGCATCCGCCAGGCGTCGACAACGTAGTCGTCGTAGGCCCCGCCGGCCGCGAGTTCGTCGATCCCGGTCAGCCCCTCGGCCGCGTACGCCTCGTGCATCGGGACCATGTCCATGAAGATGTGGCGCTGCATGATCAGCAGCCGGTGCAGGTACCAGTCCACGTCCTGCCGCGTCAGCGCCGGCCCCACGGTGGCGAGCAGCCGGACATCGCGCGCCGTGGCGTCGGCGATCTCCCACGGCACCCCCGCCAACGCGCCCCCGACGCCCGTCCCCAGTTCGTGCACCCCGGGCACGGTGAGCAGCCCGCCCACCCCGTCCAGGTCCCAGAACCCGGCGGCGAACGACATTCCCGCCAGGCCGGCCATCCCGGTCCACCAGTACCCGTCGTGGGTGTTGTAGAGCCGCAGGTAGTTGGCGTACACCTTGTCGACGGTGGCGAGGTTAGCCGCGAGTCCCCGGGCGGGCTCCCACTCCCCCAGGTCGATTCCCGCGTTCTCCGCGCCCACGGCGAGCCAGTACTGACGGGTCAGGGTCGAGTAGCGCCGGGGCTCCACCCCCGCCGCGCGCACCACATCGAGCGCGTCGCGGAGTTCGGCGCGGTCGGTCGTCATGGTGGTGGAGAACCCGCCGGCGTGCTCGGCGTCCGCGTTGTCCGCCGGGACGTCGAGGTAGGCCGCGTACGGGAGCGCACCCGCCGGCGGCGGAGCGTGGACGAGCGCCATCATGGCGATCATCCACGCGGCGAGCACGGTGGCGTGGAACCGTCCGGTAACGCCTTCCGATCGACCGGTCACGCCGCCCCCAGATCCTGTGTGTGAGTCACGTCACTCTAAGCCGGGCGCCGCCCTCTCGGGGCCGAACGCGCGGGGGCCGATGAGGCGATGCCGGCGCACGCGGGCGACAATGGACGGCATGGGAGTGTCCACCAACACACCCGGCCGACACACCCGGCCAGCACACCCGGAGCCAAGGAGTCCAGTGAGTACCTCGATCGATCGGGCACCTGCCCGTAGCGCCACCCGCGACCTCGCCCAGATCGCGGTGTTCGCGGCCCTCATCGTCGTCCTCGGTCTCCCGGGTCAGATCAGCATCGGTTCCGCCGGCGTGCCGATCACGCTGCAGACGCTCGGCGTGATGCTCGCCGGCGCGCTCCTCGGCTGGCGCAAGGGCGCGCTGTCGGTGCTGGCGGTGATGGTCATCGGCCTGGCGCTGCCCGTCCTCGCCGGGGGCCGCACGACGCTCACCGCGCTGGCCAGCCCAACCGCGGGCTTCCTCATCGGCTGGCTTCCGGCGGTCATCGTGATCGGGCTGCTCACCGCGCTGATGATGCCCCGCTACCGACTCGTCCCCGGGCTGCTCGTCAACATCCTCGGCGGGCTCGTGGTGATCTACGCCTTCGGCGTGGTGGGCATGCTGATCCGCACCGAGCTCACCCTCACGGCCGCGATCGCCGCCAACGGCGTGTTCGTGCCCGGCGACCTGGCCAAGGCGGTCGTCACCGCGGTCGTCGCCCAGCAGGTCCACAGGGCGCGGCCCGGTCTGATCGCCCCCCTGCGCAGGCAGCGCGCGACCCGGGCGTGACCGACCCCCGCGGCGCCGAGATCCGGTTCGACGGCGTCGGCCACTCCTACGGCGACCGGACCGTCCTCGCGGACATCGACCTGGTGCTCACCGAACGACGCATCGGGATCGTCGGCGTCAACGGCGGCGGGAAGTCCACGCTCGCCCGGATGATCAACGGGCTCGTCGTCCCCACCTCCGGCACGGTCACCGTGGACGGCCTCGACACCCGTCGCAAGGGCGCCCGGATCCGTCGGCGGGTGGGCTTCTGCTTCACCGATCCGGACACCCAGATCGTCATGCCCACGGTGGCGGAGGACGTGGACTTCTCGCTGCGCCGTTCGGGGTTGAGCAAGGAGGATCGACGACGACGAGTCGACCAGGTGCTCGCCGGGTACGGTCTCACCGACCACGCCGATCACCCCTGCCACCTGCTGTCCGGCGGCCAGAAGCAGCTGCTCGCGCTGGCGGCGGTGCTGGTGATCGAACCGTCGGTGATCGTGGCCGACGAACCCACGACACTGCTCGACCTGCGCAACCGGGCGCTGGTGGCCGAGACCTTCGCCGAGCTGGACCAGCAGCTCATCGTGGTCACCCACGACCTGGACCTGGTCGCCGACTTCGACCGCGTGCTGGTGGTCGACGGCGGTCGGGTGGTCATCGACGACGCGCCCGCCGCGGCGCTGGCCGGCTACCGCCGCATCGCGCTGCGGACGGGCTCGGGTCCGGGCTCGGGTCCGGGTTCGGCGGCCTAGGTGTTCGCCACCTACCAGCCGGGCGACTCGCTGCTACACCGCCTGCCGGCCGGCCCGAAGATCCTCCTGGTCTGCGCGTTGATCCTCACAGCGTCCCTGGCGATCCGCGAGCCCCGGCACGTGCTCCCGGCGTTGGCCCTCACCGCGGGGCTGTACGCCCTCGGACGGATCCGGCCGCGCGCCGCGTGGGACCAGGTCCGCCCGGTCCTGCCGATGCTCGTCGCGATCCTGGCGCTGCAGTGGATCGTCGCGGACCTCGACACCGCCCTGCGCGTGAGCGGGTCGCTGCTGGTGGCCGTGGCCGTCGCCGGTCTGGTCGCGTTGACCACCCGCGTGTCGGACATGCTGGACGCGGTCACCCGCGCCGCCCGGCCGCTGCGGCACGTCGGCGTGTCCCCGGACCGGGTCGCGCTGGTCCTCGTGCTGACCATCCGCGCCATACCGCTGCTGGCCCGTCAGCTCCGGCAGGTGACCGAGGCCCGCAAGGCCCGCGGCCTGGGCATGTCCATCCGGGCGCTGGTCGTCCCCACCGTGCTCGGGGCCCTCACCACAGCCGACCAGCTGGGCGACGCGCTGGCCGCCCGGGGGGTCGACGACTGAGCCGCCCGCGGCGCCGGGCGGTAGCGTCGTCCCGGTGAACGGACGGGAACTCCAGCGATGCGCGGCGATGCGGGCGCGCGAACTGCCGGCCACGACCCTGGAGTTCCCGTTCGGCCCCGACGTCGACGTGTTCAAGGTCCGGGGAAAGATGTTCATGTTCCACGTGGAGGTGGCGGGCGGACGTCAGGTGGTCCTCAAGTCCCTACCGTCGGACTCGCTGGCCCTGCGGGACGCGCACGCCGACATCACGCCCGGCTATCACATGAACAAGCGCCATTGGATCTCGCTCCACCCCGACGGCTCGCTGACCCCCGCCATGGTCGACGAGCTCGTCACCGAGTCCTATCGGCTCGTGGTGGCGGGACTGCCGGTCGCGCTGCGGCCCGTCGAGGCGCCCGCGGTCGGGCCCGGGCCGCGCGGAGTCCCCGCCGGCGGCGCACCCGGTGGGGGGGGGGAACCAGTCGTTGATGTTCGCGCGCGTCGGGGGCTCCGGCGAGAGGGACTCCTCCGCGAGCGAGCCCAGACGCTCACCCAGCACACCCTCGACGGAGTCGGTGGCGGACGCGGTGTCGATCTGGCCCTCGAGCGAGTCGCCCACGAGCGGCACTCCCCCGACCACCGCGCCGACCGACCCGTCGATGTCGCCGTCGAGCAGGAAGTCCGCGGACTCCGCGACCGGGTTCACGACGGCGCAGATGATTCCCACGGGGATCGGCAACCCCGCACCCATCAGCTGGGCGGCGGTGCCGACGACGGTGCCGATGTTGCAGGCGAGGGTGGCGGTCGAACCGAGCGGGCCCGACGTGTACCCGGGAAGCGAGCCGGTGACGGAGCCCGGCAGCAACTCGCCCGCAGGACCGAGGTAACCGCCGTCCGTCTCGGCCGCGGCGGCCCCGGCCGAGGAGAGGAGAAGCGCGGCGGCCAGCACTCCGGCGTACGCGATGGTCTTGGACATGTGGGGCCTCCGAGCAGCGGCTGCGGGGCGGCTGCCCCGTGGGTCGATGAGTACGACCCCATCACATATCCGTGGGTTGTGGGGATCCGTTACCCGGGGCGGGGACGGCCGCGCCGTGGCGGCCGGTCCGCAGACCCTTGCCTCATCGAAAGTCTGTGCGTATAATAGAACACAGATTCGAGGTGGCAGGGACGGCGGAAGGGGAGGAACATGGACGGCAGCTCACGCGGCACCGCCGGCGATTCCCCCGCGTCCGCGACTCCCGCCTCGCTCACCGACCTGACCGCTGCCGCACGTGAGGGGTGGGCGGCGGAGAATCGGGCGGCGGCACGGCGGCTGATCGCGTGTTACGAGCTGTACCGGGAGTGCGCCCGCCAGGAGGAGGCCGGCGCCGGCGACGGGTCTCCGCCGGGCCATGCCGTGGTCGATCCGTTCGTCGCGGCGACCGGCTACGTCGTCGCCGCCATGGCGATCTCCTCTCTCCGGGCCGAGGCGATGATCAGCTTCGCGTGGGACCTCCACACGCGTTATCCCGCCATACTCGAGGCGCTGTCGGCCGGGCGAATGGACCTGCGTGCCGCGGAGTCCCTGGCGCGGCAGATGGCGACCGTCGACGCCGAGGTCCTGCCGCTGGTTCAGCGGAAGGTGGTCGACGACTACCTCGACGCCCTGGAGGCCGGTGAGCGGCTCGGAGCCAAGACGATGCGCGAGAGGGCCGACGCGATCATCGCCCGGCACGACGCGGACGGCATCCGCCGCCGGCGGGACGAGGCCGCCCGGGCGCGCGGCGTGCGCCTCAACAAGGGGCGAGACGGGATGTCGACGCTGTCCGCCGTCCTCGCCAACGAGGAGGCCGCCGTCCTGGCCGAGGCGATCGACCAGCGGGTGGCCGAACACGCCGACGACGACGAGGGGGCGGCCGCGGGTGAGGAGTGCTTCTACTCGAAGGCCGAACGACGCGCGGACGCCCTGCTGTCCCTCGCGTGTGGAGACCGTCGACGGGCCGGCACGCCCGACCAGCCTCCTGCGCCGCTTCGACCGAGGGTCACCGTCCTGGCGGGACGCAGCGACTCCGACGACCGCGGGGATGCGGCGACCGTGGAGTTCACCCGGAGCGGCCAGGCTGCGCTCCACGCGCTGCTCGCCATGCTCGCCACCAGCGACGGCGCCAGCTTCGAGAGGGTCGATCCCCGCATCGGCGCCGCTGACGACGCCAGGCGGGCCCTGAGGTACAAGCCCAGCGCCGAACTGGCAAGACGCATCCGGCTTCGGGATGGCACCTGCCGTCACCCCGGGTGCGCGGTCCCGGCCGACGACTGCGACGTGGACCACGTCCGGCCGTTCGATCACGCGGACCCGGCGCGCGGCGGGCACACCGAGGAGTGCAACCTCATGTGCCTCTGCAGGCGCCACCATCGGTTCAAGACCTTCTCGGACTGGGTCTACGACCTGCAACCGGACGGGACGCTGATCGTCACGAGTCCCGAGGGGACCACCACGATGACGCGACCGTCCGGACCGCTCGGCGCCTACAGGCGCGAGCAGGCTCATGCCGAGACCGCGGCCTGGGACGCGCAGCAGCGGCGAAGCCCCGACCCGTCCACCGCCGGCAGCCGCTCGCACTCCGAGCCGACCTACTGGTCCCGGCGCGCCGCCCGCCTGGCCGCCGAACGCGACCGCACCGCGCACCCCGCCGGCACCGGCCCGGGCAGTCCCCGACCGTCCGAGCACGGCCGATGGTGGCGCCGGAACGCACCCGTCGCGAGCAAGGTCGAACAGGACGTCCGGGCACTCCTCGACGAGCTCCTCGACCCACCACCGTTCTGAGGCCCCCGTCTTCCGAGGCCGGCGTCCGTGGCGGGGCGGAATGGGGGATGGTGGAGACATGACCGGGATCCCGAGCAGTCCGTCCGACCACGCACTGGCCGATGTCATGCCCTCCGTCGCCGCAGCGCTGGGGGCGGGCACGCGCAATCCCCTCGCTCTGGAGCCGTGCCGGGACGCGGTCCTCGTGCTGGTCGACGGCCTCGGCGCGGAGCTCATCCGCGAGCACGCCGACGACGCTCCGACCCTCGCCGCACTGTCCACGAGGATGATCTCGGCCGGGTTCCCCGCCACCACCGCCACCAGCCTGACGAGCCTGGCGGTCGGCGCACCGTGTTCGCGACACGGGATCGTCGGGTACAGCTTCCGCATCTCGGACGCCGAGGGACCGGCCACCTCGTTCAACCCGCTGCGGTGGACCCTCGGGTCGGCGGGCGGCCCCTCGGCCCTGGACCGCTTCCCTCCCCGCGAGGTGCAGCAGCACCCGAGCCTGCTCGAACTCCTCGCGGCGCAGGGCGTCGAGGTCACCTATGTCATGCGTGAGGATTTCCGCGATTCCGGCCTCACGCGCGCGGCGTTCCGCGCCGACGGCGCCTACCTGCCGGCGAGCTCCCTCGACGAGGTCCGCCGGGGCGTCCTGGACAGCGTCGGCGGTCCGTCCCGCACGCGACGCTTCGTCTACGCCTACTTCGGCGATCTCGACCTCGTGGGCCACATCCACGGACCGGGCTCCCCGGAATGGGTGCGGTCGCTGCGGGAGGTCGATGCCTTTGTCGCCGACCTCGCCGCCGACCTGCCCCACGGCTGCACTCTCCTCCTCACCGCCGACCACGGGATGGTCACCGCCGAGACCGTCGTCGACATCGACTTCTCCCCCGCCCTCCTGGCCGACGTCGACACCGTCGCCGGTGAGGCCCGCGTCCGCCACGTCTACGCCCGAGACGGGTCTGCGAACGACGTGCTGGCCGCGTGGACCTCGGAGCTCCGCGGCCACGCACTGGTCATCAGCCGAGAACAGGCGCTCGACGAGCTCCTCTTCGGTCGGGGTCGGGACCATGCGGCCAGGCTCGGTGACGTCATCGCCGTCGCGACCGGCGGCGTCGTGCTGGCACGGACCCGGAACGAGCAGCTCGAATCCTCGCTGCTCGGCCACCACGGCGCGAACACCCCTGCCGAGCAGCACATCCCCCTGATCGTGCGCTGATCCCTCCGCCGCTCAGCAGGTGACCAGCACCGACGGGTCGCTCGTCGTGTCGAGCCACCGGCCGTACGCGGGCGGGCCCACCGCGCGCACATCCGCGCACAGGTCCCCACGCGTGTATCCGGACGGCAGGTAGACCGCGTAGATGACGTTCCCGTTCTCGTCCCTCTGACGCAGCGACGGACACGCCATGTCAGTACGGAGATAGGACGCGCCCGGGTACTGGGCCAGCGCCGAGGAGATCTCCTGCGCGTACGCACCCGGGGTGACGGCGGAGTACAGGACCACGATCCCGCGACCGTCGCAGGCCGGGCGGGTCATGGGGATCGACAGGCCCAGGTCACCGCTGGAACCCGTCGCCGCTCCGGCGGGCCCGGCCGGGGCGGGTGCGGGTGCGGGTGCGGGCGCGGGTGCAGGTGCGGGCTCCTGCGGGACCGGCACGGCCGCGATCTCGTCGTCGCCGCTGGATGCCAGCAAGTACCCCACGACTCCGGCGAGCGCCACGAGGAGGACGACCACCAGCGCGCCCAGCGCCCACACGAGCCCGCTACGGGGCGGGGAGGTCGGCGGTGGCGCCGGGTAGCCGGGGCCGCCCCATCCCGCACCGCCCTGACCGGTATAGCCCTGACCGGTATAACCCTGACCCGGATCACCCCAGGAGTTCGCGTGGTTGCGGTGCCCGTCCTGCCCCCGGCTGGCGTCGTCCCAACCGTTGCCGCTCAGTGAATCGGTCATCTTCCAGCCCTCCACGGGGTCGGCGGGCCGACCTGCCAGATCTTGATGACGGTCACCCTATGCCCCCGGGCCAGCGGATGCGGGCAGGCCATCTCGTCGTTACCGTCACCTGCGTGCGTGACCACGCACGCACGCGACCAGAGAGGAGCCCCGCATGAAGGCGGTCACCTGGCACGGAAAGCGCGACGTCCGGGTCGATGAGGTCCCGGACCCCAGGATCGAGGAGCCCACCGACGCGATCGTCAAGATCACCAGCACAAACATCTGCGGCTCGGATCTACACCTGTATGAGGTGCTGGGACCCTTCATGAACGAGGGAGACATCCTCGGTCACGAGCCCATGGGCATCGTCGAGGAGGTGGGCGCCGGGGTCACCGACCTCAGACCAGGCGACCGGGTGGTGATGCCGTTCCAGATCTCGTGCGGCCACTGCTACATGTGCGGCAAGGGTCTCAACACCCAGTGCGAGACCACCCAGGTCCGCGAGCAGGGCATGGGCGCGGCCCTCTTCGGCTACTCCGAGCTCTACGGCAGCGTCGCGGGCGGCCAGGCGGAGTACCTGCGGGTCCCCCACGCGCAGAACACCCACATCAAGGTCCCGCACGAGCACGCGGACGACCGCTACCTCTACCTGTCCGACGTGCTGCCCACCGCATGGCAGGGGGTGGAGTACGCGCAGATCCCCGACGGCGGCACGGTCGTCGTGCTGGGACTCGGACCCATCGGTGACATGGCCGCTCGGATCGCGGCCCATCGTGGACACCGCGTCATCGGGGTCGACCCGGTCGCCGAGCGGCGGGCCCGGCAGACCCACCGCGGCGTCGAGGTTCTCGATCCCGCCGGGGTGTCCGGGGAGGTGGGAGAGGCGATCCGCGAGATGACCGACGGCCGCGGCCCCGACTCGGTGATCGACGCGGTGGGCATGGAGGCCCACGGCTCGCCCGCCGCCGGTGCCGCCCACGCCGCGGTGGGGATGCTGCCGAAGTTCCTCGGCAGGAAGATGATGGAGACCGCGGGAGTCGACAAGCTGGCCGCGTTCTACTCCGCCATCGACATCGTGCGCCGTGGCGGGACCATCTCGCTCTCCGGCGTCTACGGCGGTAGCGCTGATCCGCTGCCCATGCTGACGATGTTCGACAAGCAGATCACCCTGAAGATGGGCCAGGCCAACGTCAAGCGCTGGGTCGACGACATCATGCCGCTGCTCACCGACGACGACCCGCTCGGCGTCGACGACTTCGCCACCCACCGCCTCCCCCTCGCGGACGCGCCCAGGGCCTACGAGATGTTCCAGAAGAAGCAGGACGGCGCCGTCAAGATGATCCTGACGCCGTGAGCTCGACTGGCCCCCCGGGATCGCGGGGTCAGAGAGAGGTGGTGGCGTCCGGGTGGTCGGACTCCTTGAGCGGCTTCTGCGCGCCGCCGGAGAGCGTCGATTCCCCGAGCCGGACCTCGCGGTAGCGATCGGCCTGGGCCTGCGTGATGGGCTCGCGGGCACCGTCCTTGGCGTAGCAGACCGGAAGCCACGCCCCCTGGGGGTCCAGCCGCGCGACGATCCGCTGGCGGAGACGGAACGGCTGGATGGAATCGGACCAGGCCAGAAGCAGGTCGAAGTCGGTGCCGCGGGCGTCGGGCACCGAGTCGGTGGTGCAGAAGTGCTGGACGCTGCGCCACACCGCGAACTGCGCGCCCGCGAACGACGTGGGATCGACGGTGGCGGCCTTGGGGGTGCGGGACGCGCGGGTGCGGGCGGGGGCCGCGGGGGCGGGCGGCGGAGGTGGTGGCGAGGTGTTCTCCCCGGACTCCACGCGGCGGCGCGCCTCCGCCATCCTCTGCTGGCGACGTTCCGCCGCTGTCTTGGTCACACCCGAGTCCCAGAAGCCCGTCATGGGTCCCGACTTTACGCCGCTCCAACCCCTGTCCACCCCACCCGAACGCCGCTGTGCGGCGGACCTCACATATCGCGGCCGGGAGTCACATGTCCAGACCTAGGTCGAGGACGCCCACCGAGTGGGTAAGGCCGCCCACGGCGAGGAAGTCGACGCCGCACCGGGCGTAGTCGGCCGCCGCGTCCAGGGTCAGGCCACCGCTGGACTCCAGGCGGGGGCCGGGGGAGACCTTGTCCCCCCGCTGCGCGGCGATCTGGGTCTGCCAGACGGGGAAATTGTCGAGCAGCACCAGGTCCACGCCCGCGTCGAGCATCTGGTCGAGCTGCCCGAGCGAGTCCACCTCGACCTCGCAGGGCAGGTCCGGGAACCTCTCGCGGACGGCGGCCAGGGCGGGCACCACCCCGCCTGCGGCCACCACGTGGTTGTCCTTGACCAGGACCGCGTCACCGAGCCCCAGCCGGTGGTTGACCCCACCCCCGCAGCGGACGGCGTACTTCTGCAGCAGCCTCATGCCCGGCATGGTCTTGCGGGTGTCCCGGACGGCGCAGGCGGTGCCGGCGAGCTCGTCGGCCCAGGCGCGGGTGGCGGTGGCCACGCCGGACAGGTGACACACCAGGTTGAGCAGCGTGCGCTCCGCGGTCAGCAGCCCGCGGGTCGGCGCGGAGATCTCGGCCACCACGTCGCCGGCGGCCACCCGGTCACCGTCGGCGGCGAGCAGGGTCACCGAGAAGTCCGCCCCGAGCACCTCGGCCAGCACCAACGGGATCAGCGGCAGGCCCGCGATCACGCCGTCGGCGCGCGTCGCCAGGCGGGCGGTGGCCCTGGCGTCGGCCGGGACGGTGGCCAGCGAGGTGGCGTCCGGGCCGTACCGCAGGTCCTCGTCGAGGGCGCGCCGGATCGCGATCACGGCGTCGGCGCGGGTGTCGGGGTCGAACGCCTCGTCGCTCACTCCCCCGACCCCGGGTTGCCGATGGCGATCATCCGCTCCACCGACCCGCGCGCCGCCGCGGCGGTCGCGGGATCCACGTGAACCTCGTCGGCACCCTCGACCAGGGCGCGCAGCAGGGCGGCCGGGGTGATCATCTTCATGTACGGGCAGCTGGCGTCGGCGTTGACGGGCAGGAAGTCGATCTCCGGCGCCGCCTTGCGCAGCTGGTGGATCATGCCGACCTCCGTGGCCACCAGGACCTCGCGGGCGCCCGAGGCGCGGGCCGCCTCGACCATGCCGCCGGTGGACAGGATCTTGACCATGTCCGCCGGCACGGCACCCTCGTCCGCCAGGTGAAGCGCGCTGGTGGCGCAGCCGCACTCGGGGTGGACGAACAGCTCGGCGCCGGGGTGCTCGGCGGACTTGGCGGTGAGCTGGTCGCCGTTGATCGCGGCGTGCACGTGGCACTCGCCGGCCCACACCAGGACGTTCTCGCGACCCGTCTTGCGGCGGACGTGCGCGCCGAGGAACTGGTCCGGCAGGAACAGCACCTCGCGGCCGGGGTCGATCGACTCCACCACGTCGACTGCGTTGGAACTGGTGCAGCAGATGTCGGTGAGCTCCTTCACCGCGGCGGTGGTGTTGACGTACGAGACCACGACGGCGTCGGGGTGCTCGGACTTCCACTCGGCCAGCTGCTCGGCGGTGATCGAGTCGGCCAACGAGCACCCGGCGGCCTCGTCGGGGATGAGGACGGTCTTGTCCGGTGCGAGGATCTTGGCGGTCTCCGCCATGAAGTGCACGCCGCAGAACACGATGGTGGACTGTTCGGCGGCCGCCGCGATCCGCGACAGGGCCAACGAGTCCCCCACGTGGTGGGCGATGTCCTGGATCTCGGGGAGCTGGTAGTTGTGCGCCAGGATCACGGCGTCCCGCGCCTCGGCGAGACGACGGATCTCGGCCGCCCACTCGGCGTCGGCCTCGACGCCCGTGTACCCGCGCTCGGTGCGGCGGATGCGATCGGCCAGCGGCGAGTCCAGCCGTCCGACGGTGGTGCCCGGACGCGGCACGGTCGTGGTCTTGAGTCCAGTGGCAGTACTCATCGCTGCCCCTCCCCGGGTTGATTCTGCGGGCCGATACCGCACCGGCCGCGTTTTCGACTTACAATCGAAAACATGTCGGAGTCTAACACCGGGCACGAGGTTCTCGCAGTGGTGGGCCAGGTTCGCACCGTCCCGCCCGCAGCCTCCCCGGCGCTCCACGTGCTGCTGTGGCAACACGCTCTGGGCCCCGCGGCGGGACGGTGGGCCCTCCCCGGTGGCGAGGTCCGCCACGACGAGGACCTGGCCACCTCCGCCACCCGGCAACTCGCGGAGAAGGTGGACGTGCGATCGCTGAGCCACCTGGAATCCGTGGCCGAGTTCTCCGATCCGGCGCGCGTGCCCGGCCGGCGCGTGTTCGCGTCCGGGTTCCTCGGGGTCCTGCCCTCCGACGCCGACCCGGACATCCCCGCCGACACCTCGTGGTTCCGGGTGGACGCGCTGCCCGACACGGTCTTCGACCACGCCGAGATCGTGGCCCGCGCCCGCGCCCGGCTCGCCGCCAAGCTCTCCTATTCCACGCTCGGGTTCGCGCTGGCGCCCCGGGAGTTCACGCTGTCCGCGCTCGCCCAGCACTACGAGGCCGCGCTCGGCCACCCTGTGGACCCGACCAACCTGCAGCGGATCCTCACCCGGCGCGGTGAGCTCGTCCGCTGCGGACGCAGCGCCCCGCCCGGGCCGACCGGGGGCCGCCCCGCCGCGCTGTACCGGTTCGCCGAACGTCGGCTCCGGATCACGGATCAGTTCGCGACCCTGCGTCCACCGGCCGGTCCCGCAGGTCCCGCAAGTCCCGCAGGTCCCGCGACAGGCTGAAATGCGCGAGCGCCGCCACCGTGAAGCCGGCGATCATGGCGTTGAACACCAGCCACCCGGCACCGGGCGGGAACCAGTCCCACGACGGCCCCGAGGTGCCGTAGAGCATCCGGTCGAAGAACAGCGCACCCGCCTTGGGCGCCTGCCTCACCACCTCGCCGTAGGCCGCGCCCCGCGGCGGTGCCGCCAGCAGGTCCGCCAGCGGCGAGGCCGCCGCGGCGGCGACCGCGCACGTCAGCCCCGGCAGCAGCATCAACGCGGGGACCCCACCCGGACGGCGCAGACCCGGATGTCGACTCCACAGCACCAGTGTCACGCACACCGAGGCTAAGCCGAGCAGGACGATCAACACCAGGAGCTGGGTCCCGCCGTCCGCTCCGGCCTCCGGCAGCCGCAGGCCCCTGCCGTCACCCACCGAGAGCACCTCCGAGCGGGGCGCGGCGGCGATCCACACCAGCAGCGCGGCGAGGGCCGGGGAGAGCACCCCCACCGCGGTGCCGGCGACGCGTGACGACGACGAGCGGAGCATGAGCCGGACTGTACCAACGCCGGGGATGCCGGCCGTTTGTGGTTCAATCGGACCCGGCTCCACTGTCCTCCGGGTGTGCCCGTATGCAGTATCGGGCCGTCTCCGCACACCAGACGACCCGTCAGGACGTACCCGCCAGTGGCCACCGACACCCCGACAGCGCCCGTTCGCCGGCGCCCCGGGAAGATGGCCTACCGGCACGACATCGACGGGCTCCGCGGCCTGGCGATCGCGCTGGTCGTGGTGTTCCACATCTGGATGGGCCGGGTGTCCGGCGGCGTCGACGTCTTCCTCACCCTGTCCGGGTTCTTCTTCCTGGGATCCCTCCTGCGCGGGGCGGCGGACCGGCGCACCCCCCTCAACCCGCTCCCGCACCTCACGCGCCTGATCCGACGGCTCTACCCGGCCCTGGTGGTGACGGTGGCCGCGACCGTGGTGGGGACCGTCCTGATCAAACCCCCCACCCAGTGGACGGCGATCTTCGACCAGACCGTGGCATCGCTGTTCTACTTCCAGAACTGGACGCTGGCGCTCACCGCCTCGGACTACGCCGCCGCCGACGCCACCATCTCCCCACTGCAACACCTGTGGTCCATGTCGGTGCAGGGGCAGTTCTACGTGATCGCTCTCACCGTGGTCCTCGGGGTGGCCGCGCTGTGGCGGGTCGTGGTGCGACGCGGCTCCCCCAAGGGGCTGCTCGTGGCGGTGGTGGTCGCCGGCACCGCCGCCTCCGTGTGGTGGTCGATCCGGGGTCAGGCCGTCAACCAGCCGTGGAACTACTACGACACGGTCGCCCGCCTGTGGGAACTGCTCGTCGGCGGACTCGTGGCCGTCCTGCTGGTCGTGCTCGTCCTGCCCTGGCCGCTGCGCATGCTCACCACCGTGGCGGGACTGGCGCTGATCGTCAGCTGCGGCTTCGTGATCGACGGTGCGGCCTACTTCCCCGGCCCCCTGGCCTGGTACCCGATCGGCGGGGCGCTGCTCATCATCCTCGGGGGGAACCTCCCGCAGGGCGAGCGGGCCACGCCGTCCAGGGACCCGGTCACATGGCTGCTGTCGGCCCGGGTGTTCCGTCGGCTGGGCGACATCTCGTACTCCCTGTACCTGTGGCACTGGCCGCTGCTCATCCTCTGGCTCTCCTACGACCGGGGGGCCGAGGTGACCCTGGTCTCGGGGCTGAGCATCGTCGCGGTCTCGGTCGTGCTGGCGCTCCTCACGGAGAAGTACGTCGAACGACCGCTGCGGATGGCCAGCCGCGCGCGCGGCCGCACCACGCCCGCGGCCCAGAAGCGTGACGCGCTCCGCGGGAGGCCGTCCCGCTCGGCCCGCGAGCGGCGGCTCTTCGTCCGGGCGACCGCCCTCGTCGTCGTCGCCGCCGTGGCCGGTCTCGGCACCGTGGGATGGTGGACCGCCACGTCCGCCTCCCGCTCGGCCGTGCCCTACGTCGACTCCCTCACCGACCCCGACCACCCCGGCGCGCGCGCCTTCCTCGAGGGGGTCCGGGCCCCCGACGACGTGGGATACCTCCCCTCCCTCCTCCAGGTCTCCAACGACCTCCCGGTGAGCACGATCGACCAGTGCATCTCCGACTTCACCTCCGCCGAGGTGCAGATGTGCGTGTACGGCGACGTCACCGCCCCCCGCACCGTCGCCTTGGTCGGCGGGTCCCACGCCGAGCACTGGATCAGCGGCCTCGACGAGGTCGGACGGCACTACGGCTTCCGGGTGGTGACGCTGCTCAAGATGGGGTGCCCGCTCACGCTCGACGCCTCCGTCTCCGACGGCGACGACCGCCTGTACGAGAGCTGCGAGGAGTGGACCCCCGCCGCCCTCGCCGCGCTGGTGGGCCTGGCCCCCGAGTTCGTGTTCACCACCGCCACCCGGCCGGTCGGGGTGGTGGGGCCGGACGTGACGCCGCGCCAATACGTCGAGCTGTGGCGCGCGCTCGGCGAGCAGGGGATCGGCGTCCTCGCCGTCCGCGACACCCCCTGGCTGAACCGCGGGAGGGGCCCGATCCGCGCCGGGGACTGCCTGGGCGACGGCGGCACCCCCGAGGAGTGCGGGATGCCCCGGGAGCGGTCCATCTCGGCGATCAACCCGGCCTCGCTCGCCGGTGCCGGCATCGACTCGGTCCGGCTGCTCGACCTCACCGACGGCCTGTGCGACGCCCGGGACTGCCCGGTCGTGGTGGGCAACGTGATCGTCTACCACGACTCCCACCACCTCTCGGGGTCCTGGGTGCGGTCCGCGTCCGGCGAACTCGCCCGCCAGATGGGGCCCGCGACCGGCTGGTGGTGACCGCCCCACGGCGCCCGTCACGCGCTGTCGTGGCAAGGCACTACTCTTGGACAACGTGACCCCCCATGACGCGCAGCCGTCCGCCCCAGAGCTCATCCGCGCCTGGCCCGGTTCGGCCTACCCCCTCGGCGCCACCTACGACGGGACAGGGACCAACTTCGCGTTGTTCTCCGAGGTCGCGGAGCGGGTCGAACTCTGCCTGATCAGCAAGAAGGGTCGCGAGCAGCGCATCGAGCTCACCGAGGTCGACGGCAACATCTGGCACTGCTACCTGCTCGGGGTGTCCCCGGGGCAGCGCTACGGCTACCGCGTCCACGGCCCGTACGAGCCCGAGAGGGGCCTGCGGTGCGACCCGTCCAAGCTCCTGGTGGACCCGTACGGCAAGGCGTTCGACGGAGCCTACGACGGGGACCCGAGCCTGCACAGCTACGACCTCGACGACCCGGACCAGCGCAACACCGAGGACTCGCTCGGCCACACCATGACGACCGTGGTGATCAACCCGTTCTTCGACTGGGGCAACGACCGCGCGCCGCGGCACGAGTACCACAACACGGTGATCTACGAGGCCCACGTCAAGGGCATGACCGCGCAGCACCCCGAGGTGCCGGCCGAGATGCGCGGGACCTACGCCGGCCTGTGCCATCCGGCGATCATCGAGCACCTGACCGACCTCGGCGTGACCGCGATCGAACTCATGCCGGTCCACCAGTTCATGCAGGACCAGCGCCTGCTCGACCTGGGGCTGAAGAACTACTGGGGGTACAACAGCTTCGGCTTCCTGGCCCCGCACCACGAGTACGCGTTCGCCGACAAGCCCGGCGACGCGGTGACCGAGTTCAAGGCCATGGTCAAGGCGTTCCACGACGCCAACATCGAGGTGATCCTCGACGTGGTCTACAACCACACCGCGGAGGGCAACCACCTCGGCCCCACGATCGGCTTCCGTGGCATCGACAACCAGGCCTACTACCGGCTGGTCGAGGGCGACGAACAGCACTACATGGACTACACGGGCACCGGGAACACGCTCAACGTCCGGCACCCGCACTCGCTGCAGCTCATCATGGATTCGCTGCGCTACTGGATCCTCGAGATGCACGTCGACGGCTTCCGCTTCGACCTCGCCTCGACCCTCGCGCGCGGCCTGCACGACGTGGACCGGCTCTCCTCGTTCTTCGACCTGGTCCAGCAGGACCCGGTGGTCAGCCAGGTCAAGCTCATCGCCGAGCCGTGGGACGTGGGCGAGGGCGGCTACCAGGTGGGGAACTTCCCGCCCCTGTGGACCGAGTGGAACGGGCAGTTCCGCGACACCGTCCGCGACTTCTGGCGTGGCGAGCCCGCCACCCTGGGCGAGTTCGCGTCGCGGCTGACCGGGTCCTCCGACCTGTACGAGAACACCGGCCGCCGTCCCACGGCGTCGATCAACTTCGTCACCGCGCACGACGGCTTCACGCTCAACGACCTCGTGAGCTACAACTCCAAGCACAACGAGGCCAACGGCGAGGACGGAAACGACGGCGAGAGCCACAACCGCTCCTGGAACTGCGGAATCGAGGGGCCCACCGACGATCCCGACGTGCAGGACCTGCGTCACCGCCAGCGCCGCAACATGCTCACCACCCTGATCCTGTCGCAGGGCACGCCGATGATCGCCCACGGCGACGAGATGGCCCGCACCCAGGACGGCAACAACAACGTCTACTGCCAGGACAACGAGCTGGCCTGGATGGACTGGGACCTCGACGAGGAGAAGCAGGACCTCCTCGAGTTCACCCGCAGCCTCGTCCACCTGCGCCGGGACCACCCGGTGTTCCGCCGGCGCAGGTTCTTCGGGACGGTGCTCCGCGACGAGAAGGACCCGCAGGACATCGCGTGGTTCAGCCCCGACGGCTCGGAGATGACCCACAAGGACTGGGACTCCGGGTTCGGCAAGTCCCTGGCCGTCTACCTCAACGGCGAGGGCATCCACGAGCCGGACGAGCGTGGCCAGCGGATCGTGGACGACTCGTTCCTCATGCTGTTCAACGCCCACCACGAGCCCATCGAGTTCTCGCTCCTCGGCACCGGGTTCGCGGAAGCCTGGCAGGTGGTCCTGGACACCGCCAGCCACGTCGGCCAGAGCGGTGACGAGCTGGGGTCGGACGGCACGATCACCGTCGCCGACCGCAGTACCGTGGTCCTGCGGAAGCTCCGCTAGCGGATGGCCCCCGTGGACCCCTCCGCCGTGACCCGGCCGCTCCGGCGGGCCGAGGCCCTGTCCAGCACGTACCGGGTGCAGCTGCGGACCCCCGCCTCCGACCCCGACGGCCGGGGATTCACCCTGGCCCACGTCGAGGAGCTCGTGCCCTACCTCGCCGACCTCGGCGTGGGCTCGGTGTACCTGTCCCCCATCCTCACGGCCACGCCCGGCTCGACCCACGGCTACGACGTGGTGGACCCCACCAGCATCTCGCCCGACCTCGGCGGGATCGCGGCGCTGCGCTCGCTGCGGGCGGCGTGCCGGGTCCACGGGCTGGGCATCGTGGTGGACATCGTCCCCAATCACCTGGGCGTCGAGGACCCGTCGGCCAACCCGTGGTGGTGGGACGCGCTGAGGCGGGGCCCCGACTCGCCGCACTTCTCGTTCTTCGACTTCGACACCGATCCCGCCAACGGGGCGGACGGTCGGATCGCGCTTCCCGTCCTGGGCGCGCCGGAGGACGTGGCCGACCTCGTCGTCGTCCCCCCCTCGGCCACCGACTCGGGCCACCCCGAACTGGGCTTCCACGACCACCGGTTCCCCCTCGCCCCAGGCACGGACGGGGGCTCCCCGCAGGAGGTCCACGACCGCCAGCACTACC
>NZ_CALMYY010000023.1 GCF_937873725.1 uncultured Dietzia sp. | reverse complement strand
AGGGCGGGCGGGGTGAACTCCCGCTCGCAGGTGTCGATGGCCTTCCCGAAGTATCCGAGACCCATCTCGCTGCCGATTATCCGACAGCCGGCGGGCCGGGTTCGCGACCGCTTCTGGAAAGCGCGAGAATGGTGTCGGCCATGGAGGGAGCCCTGAACCCCATCGCCCGAGCCGAGCGCCAGGCGGCGGCGCAGGTTGACGCGTTCCTCGCGGCGGAGTCCGGGCCCGGCGGGTTCGGGGAGCGGGTTGCCCCCGGGGCGTCCGCCGCGGCCCCCCCGCAGGCGCGCGGGCGAGCCGCCCTGCTCGCGCGCGGGCCGGGGGTGGGCGAGGGTGTCCGCCCCGCCGTTCTGGGCGATCCCGAACCGGCCCCGCAGGGCGGGGTCGGCGTCGATCGCGCCGGCCGCGCTGATGAGCCGGAGCGGCTCCGACCAGTCCATGCCGTGGTCGGCCAGCACGATGAGCACCGAGCGCTCCCACCGACCGGTCGAGCGCAGGAACTGCTCGAAGTCCCAGAGTTTGTTGTCGGAGTTCGCGACCGCCTGGTTGCGCGCCAGCCGCAGCGACGTACCCGACAGGTCCATGTGCCCGAATCGGTCCATGTCGCCGAGGTTGACGAAGGTCATGCGCGGGGCGTGGTCGGTGACGGTCCGCTTGAGGGCCTCGACGGTGAACCAGTCCAGGGAGTGGTCGGTGATCGGCACCAGCGGGAAGGGCGCCCACTGCACGCTCGCACGCCCGCCGAACAGCCCGTGGAGGTAGTCCTTGCTCAGCACGCTCGCGGTGGTCAGCCCCGCCTCGGTGCGGATGCGGTCGAGCACGGTGGGGGCGCGCAGGTCGTCGGGCCGGTCGAGGGTCCTGTCGGTTCCGGCCGCGTGGTCCCAGACGGCGTTCGCGGGGACCCCGTTGCGTTCGGGTAGGACCCCGGTGACCATCGCGGCGTGGTTGGGCAGCGTCTCGGCGATCATCACCGAGGAGGCGTCGGAGAACCGGGTGCCCTCGGACGCCCAGCGGTGCAGCGTCGGGGCCTGGACGGGGTTGAGTTCGTCGGGCCGCATCCCGTCGGTGACCAGGACGTAGACATCGAGGTCGTCGGCGACGGGCCGGGTCGGGTTCGCCCACACCGGGGCGGGCTCGGCGAGCAGGGTGATGCCCACCGCCCCGGCCGCGGCGACCATCCCGGCGCCGGCCAGCGCCTCCCGGCGGGTCATGGTGGGGCCGTGGCAGGGGGCGGCGTGGCGGCTCATCGTGTGGGGCTCCTCCGGTCAGGATGGACTGCTGAGAGTTCTACCCCGCGCGGGCGGGGCGCACCTGGGATCCAGGGAACCGCACCGGGTGGAGTGAGGCCGGCGCGCCGCGCGGTGCGTCGCCGGATGTTCACCCGCGGGCGGTCCCGGGCCCGTCGGTAACCTGACGGGGTGAGCGATGACGCAGGGCTGTTCGCGGCCGGGGACGCCGGAGCCGGAGGGCCGGCGGGGTCGGCCGCCTCCGCGCCCCCGCCGATCGACCCGTCGGCCCCGCTGGCGGTGCGGATGCGGCCGCGGTCGCTGGAGCAGGTGATCGGACAGGACCACCTCCTGCGCCCCAACTCGCCGCTGCGGCGCCTGGTCGAGGGACGGGGCGGCTCCTCGGTGATCCTCTACGGGCCGCCGGGCACGGGCAAGACCACGTTGGCCAACCTGGTGGCGAGCTCGTCCGGTCGGCACTTCGTGGCCCTGTCGGCGTTGAGCGCGGGCGTCAAGGACGTCCGGGCGGTGATCGACGACGCCCGAACCAGGCAGATCCACGGCCGACGCACGGTGCTGTTCATCGACGAGGTCCACCGCTTCTCCAAGAGCCAGCAGGACGCGCTGCTCGCCGCGGTGGAGAACGGCATCGTGCTGCTGGTGGCGGCGACCACGGAGAACCCGCATTTTTCCGTGATCGCCCCGCTGCTCAGCCGGTCGCTCATCGCCGAACTCCACGGGCTCGACGAGCAGGGCGTGGCCACCGTCATCCGACGTGCGGTCGCCGACGAGCGGGGGCTCGCCGGGACGGTCGAGGTCACCGACGAGGCGGTGGAGGACATCGTCCGACTCGCGGGCGGTGACGCCCGCCGCAGCCTGACCGTCCTGGAGGCCGCCGCGGAGGCGGCCGAGGACGGGGTGGTGACGCCCGAGATCGTCGAGCAGAGCCTGGACGCGGCCCCGGTGCGCTACGACCGGGACGGCGACCAGCACTACGACGTCACGAGCGCCTTCATCAAGTCGATCCGCGGCTCGGACGTGGACGCGGCCCTGCACTACCTCGCACGGATGCTGGTGGCGGGGGAGGATCCGCGCTTCATCGCGCGCCGGCTCATGATCCACGCGAGCGAGGACATCGGGATGGCGGACCCCACCGCGCTGCTCTCGGCGTCGGCCGCGGCCGAGATCGTGCAGAAGGTGGGGCTACCGGAGTGCCGTCTCGCCCTGGCCCAGGCCACCATCCACCTCGCCACGGCCCCCAAGTCCAACGCGGTCATCTCCGCGATCGACGCCGCGATGGCCGACGTCCGGGCCGGGGGCGTGGGGGAGGTGCCGCGGCACCTGCGCGACGGCCACTACGCCGGGGCCAGGGGGCTGGGCAACGGGGTCGGCTACACGTACGCCCACCAGGCCCGGGCGGGGGTGGTGGAGCAGCAGTACCCGCCGGACGAGCTCGTCGGACGCGACTACTACTCACCCTCCGGTCACGGGAACGAGCGGGAACTCTCGACACGCCTCACCAGGCTGCGCGGCATCATCCGGGGGACGACGTAGCCCGGGTCCGGGAACCCTCGTCACCGGTGGTCGCGGCACCCGGGCGGCGATCCGGTCCCGGGGCGCCCACCTCGTCGTCGTCTCTGTCGTCGTCTCCGTCGCGGTCGCCGCGGGCGTCCCCCCGTCCGGCCTTCCTCCGACCGCTCCGGAGCCGACGGTAGGCTGAGCAGTCGTCCCACCACCTCGTCACGACCACCAGTGAGGCCCCCTGTGCAGACCCATGAGATCCGGCGTCGTTTCCTCGACCACTTCGTGCGGGCCGGGCACGCCGAGGTCCCCAGCGCGTCACTGGTCCTGGACGACCCCAACCTGCTGTTCGTCAACGCCGGCATGGTCCCGTTCAAGCCTTACTTCCTGGGCCAGGAGACCCCCGAGCACGCCACCGCGACCTCCATCCAGAAGTGCGTGCGCACCCTCGACATCGAGGAGGTGGGCATCACCACCCGCCACAACACCTTCTTCCAGATGGCCGGGAACTTCTCCTTCGGCGACTACTTCAAGGAGGGGGCGATCCGCCACGCGTGGGCGCTGCTCACCACATCCGTGGAGGACGGGGGGTTCGGGATCGATCCGGAGCTGCTGTGGGTCACCGTCTATCTCGACGACGACGAGGCCTTTGGCATCTGGCGGGACGTGGTCGGCATCCCCGTCGAGCGCATCCAGCGCCGGGGCATGGCGGACAACTACTGGTCCATGGGCGTGCCGGGGCCGTGCGGTCCCTGCTCGGAGATCTTCTACGACCGCGGGCCGGCGTACGGGCTCGAGGGCGGGCCGGAGGCGGACGAGGACCGCTACATCGAGATCTGGAACCTCGTCTTCATGCAGAACGAGCGCGGCGAGGGCACCGGCAAGGACGCGTTCGAGATCCTCGGACCGCTGCCCAAGCAGAACATCGACACGGGCATGGGCGTGGAGCGCGTCGCGTTCCTGCTGCAGGGGGTGGAGAACGTCTACGAGACCGACCTGCTCCGCCCGGTGATCGACACCGCGGAGCGGCTGTCCGGCGCCCAGTACGGTGCGGACCACGCCTCCGACGTGCGCTTCCGGGTGATCGCCGACCACGCGCGGACGGCGTACATGCTCATCTCCGACGGGGTGACCCCGGGCAACGAGGGCCGCGGGTACATCCTGCGGCGCCTGCTGCGCCGCATCGTGCGGTCCGTGCGGCTGCTGGGCGCGACCGGGGACGCGATGGCGGCGTTCATGGCCACCGTCAGGGAGGCGATCGGCCCGTCGTTCCCGGAGACGGTCGCCGGGTACGACCGGATCGAGCGCATCGCGGTGGCGGAGGAGGTGGCCTTCCTCAAGACCCTCGAGTCCGGGACGCAGCTGTTCGAACGCGCCGCCGAGGCCGCCAGGGAGTCGGGCGCCGCCACCCTGTCGGGCCGCCAGGCCTTCGCCCTGCACGACACCCACGGCTTCCCGATCGACCTCACCCTCGAGATGGCGGCCGAGGCCGGACTGACGGTGGACGAGGAGGGCTTCCGCTCCCTCATGTCCGAGCAGCGGGCCCGGGCCAAGGCGGACTCGCAGTCCAAGAAGCACGCCCACGCCGACCTCTCGGTGTACCGCGACTTCCTCGACGCGGGGGAGACCGTCTTCACCGGCTTCTCCGAGCTGACCGACGAGTCGACCCTGGTGGGGATCGTCTCCGGCGGCGATTCCGTGCGGGTGGCCAGGGAGGGTGACCAGGTCGAGTTCGTGCTCGACCGGACGCCGTTCTACGCCGAATCCGGCGGGCAGCTGGGCGACCGCGGCATGATCTCCACCGCCGGCTTCCAGATGCGGGTGGACGACGTGCAGAAGATCGGCAAGAAGCTCTGGGTACACAAGGGCGTGCTCACCGGGGGGGAGGTCGAGGCCGGCCAGCTCGTCACCGCGGCGGTCGACCCCGAGTGGCGCAAGGGCGCCACGCAGGGTCACTCGGCCACCCACCTCGTGCACGCCGCGCTCCGGCAGATCCTCGGGCCGGAGGCGGTCCAGGCGGGCTCTCTCAACAAGCCGGGCTACATGCGGTTCGACTTCAACTGGTCGGGCTCCATCCCGGCCGACGTCCTGGCGCAGGTCGAGGAGATCACCAACGCGGCCGTGGACGCCGACTACGGCGTGAACACGGTCGAGACCTCCCTCGACGAGGCCAGGCGGATGGGCGCGATGGCCCTGTTCGGGGAGAACTACGGGTCCCGCGTCCGGGTGGTGGAGATCGGCGGCCCGTTCTCCATGGAGCTGTGCGGCGGCACCCACGTGTCGAGCTCCGCCCAGATCGGCCCCGTCACCCTGCTGGGCGAGGCGTCGGTGGGATCGGGTATCCGCCGCGTGGAGGCCTACGTCGGCATGGACGCCTACCGGCACCAGGCCCGCGAACGCGCGCTGGTCTCGGGCCTGGCCACCTCGCTCAAGGCGCCCACCGACGAGCTGCCCGACCGCGTGGCCGCGCTGGCGGCCAAGCTCCGGGACGCGGAGAAGGCCCTCGAGGCGCTGCGCGCGGCGTCACTGGCCTCCCAGGCCGGGGACCTGCTGTCGGCGGCCGAGGACCTCGGCGGGATCCGCTTCCTCGCGCACTCGACCCCGGGGGGAGCGGCGGCTGACCTCCGCACCCTCGCCTCCGACCTCAAGGGCCGGCTCGGCGGGGACGCCGGGGTCGTGTTCCTCGCCGCTCCCGGCGCGGACAAGGTTCCGTTCGTGATCGCCGTCAGCCCCGCCGCCCAGGACCGCGGGCTCAGGGCCGGCGACCTGGTCAAGGCAATCGCCCCCGCACTGGGGGCGCGGGGCGGCGGGAAGCCGGACATGGCGCAGGGCGCGGGAACCGACCCGTCCGGACTCGACGCCGCCGTGGCCGCGCTGCGCGCCGCGGTCCGGGAGGTCGGGTGACCGACGCCCCCGGCGCGGCCGGCGTCGGGGCCGGGTGGACCCGCGGCCGACGCCTCGGGCTCGACGTGGGCACCGCACGCATCGGTGTGGCCTCGTGCGACCCGGACGGGATCCTCGCGACACCTGTAGAGACGATCCGCGTCTCCAGTGGCGACCCCGGGTGGGCGGCGGAGGTCGCGCGTCTGTCCGCCCTCGTCGAGGAGTACGACGCCGTCGGGGTGATCGTGGGGCTGCCCACCTCCCTCAAGGGCAGGGACACCGCGTCCACGGCGATGGCCCGGTCGTTCGTCGCCGCGCTCGAGGCCGCCTCGCCGGACCTGGCCGTGGAGTTCCAGGAGGAGCGGCTCCCCGCCGTGTCGGGGGGGCCCGGGCTCCAGGGGGGGGGCGGGACGACCCGCCAGCAGCGCGGGATCATCGACCAGGCCGCGGCCGTGGTGCTCCTGCAGGCGTGGCTCGACTCACGGCACGCCCGTCGATGAACGGTGTGCGCGGCGCGTCGGCTGGATAAACTCACCGCGAGCACCACGCTGTCCGTCGGGCAGCTCCACCGAACCCCTGGCTAAGGAGCACCATGTCTGCGGCACGAGGACGATCGCGCACGAGTGGCACCACCAGATTCATCCTCCTCGCGGCCGTGGTCGGGGTCGTCCTGGCCTTCGCGGTGATGGTCTTCCGCAATCTCAACGCCGAGGTCTCCGCCGCGCCGGACTTCAGCGGCGAGGGCACCGGCAACGCCCTGCTGCACGTCGAGCCGGGGGACACCCTGGGGATGGTCGGTGACCGGCTGTACGACCTGGGGACGGTCGCCAGCACGCGCGCGTTCACCGGCGCCGCGTCCGGGACCCCGGTCGAGGGCATCCAGCCGGGCTACTACCAGGTGCGCGAGGAGATGAGCGCCGCATCGGTCGTGGCGGCCCTGGCGGATCCGCGGAACCGCGTCGGCTTCATCGACATCAAGCCCGGGGGGCGCCTGCTGGACACCGTGGTGGTGGGCGGCGGCACGGAGAAGGGCATCTTCACCCAGATCGCCGAGGCCACCTGCCTGCGGGACCTGGACGTGCCCGACGCCCCGCCGACGTGCCGGTCCCCGCTCGAGATCGTCGACGCCGCGGTCCGGGTGGATCCCGTGGCCCTGGGGGTTCCCGGGTGGGCCATCAACGAGGTGCAGGCCGCGCCCGACCCCGTGCGGCGCCTCGAGGGCCTGATCGCACCGGGGGTCCATACCGTCAACCCCCAGTCCGACCCCGTCGAGATCCTCCGCCAGCTCATCGCCTCCTCCACCCAGTCCTACGACCAGACCGGGCTCGTGGCCTCCGCCGAGCGGATCGGCCTTACCCCGTACCAGGTCGTCACCGCCGCCTCCCTGGTGGAGAAGGAGGGCACCCTCGAGGACTTCGACAAGATCGCCCGGGTGATCCTCAACCGTCTCGACGAGCCGATGCGGCTCCAGTTCGACTCCACGGTCAACTACGCGCTCGCCGACCAGGAGATCGCCACCACCGACGCCGACCGCGCGGCGGTGACGCCGTGGAACACCTACGCGATCGACGGTCTGCCGTACGGCCCGATCGGCTCTCCCGGACTCGACGCGTTGCGCGCCATGGAGAACCCGGCCGACGGGCAGTGGAAGTACTTCGTCACGGTC
The DNA here is from genome assembly GCF_937873725.1 of uncultured Dietzia sp. Lineage (GTDB taxonomy): Bacteria > Actinomycetota > Actinomycetes > Mycobacteriales > Mycobacteriaceae > Dietzia. Next base: position 14,414 of record NZ_CALMYY010000023.1, on the reverse strand, counting down.
GACATGCAGGGCACCACCAGGTTCGCCGACGAGTACCCGGAGCACGAGCGCTACCAGAGTGAGGCGATCGCCAACGGGGTCCTGTCCAGTGGGCGCTGACCCCGTCATCCCGCCGGCCGACGGCCCCCGGTCCGCCGCGGTGCTCGGGCACCCGGTGGATCACTCGCTCTCCCCGGTCCTCCACGGCGCCGCGTACCGCGCGCTGGGGCTGGACGGCTGGACCTACGAGCGGATCGACTGCGACGCCGAGCAGTTGCCGGCGGTCGTCGACGCATCGCCGGCGGACCGGGTGGGTTACTCCGTCACCATGCCCGGGAAGTTCGCCGCGCTCGACCACGCCACCGAGGTGAGCGCCCGGGCCCGGATCGTCGGGAGCGCCAACACCCTGGTGCGTCGCGGCGACGGGTGGTGGGCGGACTGCACGGACGTCGACGGCGTGACCGGCGCGCTGGCGGCCTTCGGGGACCTCCCGGCGGAGCCGACCGCCGTCGTGCTGGGGGTCGGCGGGACCGCCCGGCCGGTCCTGGCGGGACTCGCCGAGGCCGGCGCCACCCGGGTCGTCCTGGCGTCGCGTCGCCACAACGCGGGACCGGCGGCGGCCTGCGGTCGGGTGCTGGGGCTGGAGATCCACACGATGTTGCTCACCGATCACGCCCTCCCGGCCGAGGTCGCGGGGGCGGACGTGCTGATCAACACCGTTCCCGAACCGGGGGTCCGGGATCACCTGCAGCTGGTGTCCCACGCCCGTCGTCTGTTCGACGTCCTCTACCAACCCTGGCCCACCGCGGCGGGTGCGGTCGCGCGCGACTACGGGATCCCGGTGGTCGGGGGCGACGTGATGTTGCTCAACCAGGCCTTCGGTCAGGTCGAGTTGTTCACGGGCCGCCCGGCGCCGCGCGCGGAGATGGCCGCCGCCCTGACGGAGGCGCTCGGTCGCTAGCGCGGCCCTGATGTGCCGGTCCGGCGGCGGTCGTGGGATGATCGGCGGCGTGCTGAAGTGGACCACCGCCGGAGAATCGCATGGCCAGGCCCTCGTGACGATCCTCGAGGGCGTCATAGCGGGTGTAGAGGTGACGAGCGAGGACATCGCCTCGCAGCTCGCCCGTCGCCGCCTGGGCTACGGTCGCGGGGCCCGGATGAAGTTCGAGGCCGACGCGGTGCGGGTGCTCGGGGGGGTCCGCCACGGTCGCACGATGGGCTCTCCCATCGCGATCGAGGTCGGCAACACCGAGTGGCCCAAGTGGGAGCAGATCATGTCCGCCGACCCGGTGGACCCCGACTCCATCGAGGACAAGGCCCGCGCGGCGCTCCTCACGCGACCCCGGCCCGGTCACGCGGACTTCGCGGGGATGCTCAAGTACGACTTCGACGACGCCCGCATGGTCCTGGAGCGGGCCAGCGCCCGCGAGACCGCGGCCCGGGTCGCCGCCGGGACGGTGGCCCGCGCCGTCCTGAGGGACGTGCTGGGAGTGGAGGTGCTGTCGCACGTCGTCTCCATCGGCGGCTCGGAGCCGTACGTCGGACCCGAACCGGCCTTCTCCGACCTGGCGGACATCGACGCCAACCCCGTCCGCGCCTTCGACACCGCCACCGGCGAGTCGATGATCGCCGAGATCGAGGCCGCCAAGAAGGCCGGGGACACCCTCGGCGGGGTGGTCGAGGTCGTGGTCCACGGGCTGCCCATCGGGCTCGGATCCCACGTCTCGGGCGAGGAACGTCTCGACGCCCAGCTGGCGGGTGCCCTCATGGGCATCCAGGCCATCAAGGGCGTCGAGGTGGGCGACGGGTTCGAGACCGCACGGCGGCGCGGCAGCGTCGCGCACGACGAGATGCTCCGCGGGGCCGACGGCGTCGAGCGGAGGACCAACCGCGCCGGGGGACTCGAGGGCGGGATGACCAACGGCCAGGCCCTGCGGGTTCGCGCCGCGATGAAGCCGATCTCCACGGTGCCGCGGGCACTGGGCACCGTCGACATGGCGGACGGGTCCACCGCCACCGCCATCCACCAGCGCTCGGACGTGTGCGCGGTGCCGGCCGCCGGGGTGGTCGCCGAGGCGATGGTGGCCCTCGTCCTGGCCCGATCGGTCCTGCAGAAGTTCGGCGGGGACTCGCTGTCCGAGACGCGCCGCAACGTCCGGGGTTACCTCGACGCGGTGGCCGAGCGACTGGACTGGGACACGGACCCGGCATGAGCGACCCGGCCCGACCGGTCGCCGTCCTGGTGGGTCCGCCGGGTGCCGGCAAAACCACCATCGGACGCAAGGTGGCCCGGCGGCTGGACGTACCGTTCCTCGACGCCGACCAGATGATCGAGGAGTCCGAGGGCCGGACGATCCCGGAGATCTTCGCCACGGACGGCGAACCCGGCTTCCGCGCGATCGAGGAGCGGATCGTGGGGCAGGCCCTCGAGTCGTTCGACGGTGTGCTCTCCCTCGGCGGCGGGGCGGTGCTCTCGGCGGAGACCCGGCGGCGACTGCGCGGACAGCGCGTGATCCACCTGACGATCGGCGTGGCCGAGGGGGTGCGCCGATCCCAGGGGCCGGGCCGACCGCTGCTCGCCGGTGGCGACGTGACCGCGCGCTACCAGGCGCTGCTGACCGAACGCTCGCCGCTGTACCGCGAGGTGGCGTGGTCCACGGTGAGCACCGAACGCCGGAGTTCGGGCAAGGTGGTGTCTGAGATCGTCGACAGGCTCACCTCCGGTGACCCGCACGTCCGGGACGCGGGTGTCCGACCGTGAACGACGCTGGACCCGATGGCGATACGACCGAGGAGCGGGAGCTGCAGATGAACCAGGACCACGAGAAGGCCGGACCCGTGGTGGTCGAGGTGCGGTCCGCCGACCCGTATCCGGTGGTGATCGGTCGCGGTCTGCTGCCCGAGATCCTCGAGGCGTGCTCCTCCGCGCGCAACCTCGCGATCTTCCACCAGCCCCCGCTGACCCAGACCGCCGAGGCGCTGCGGGAGAAGCTCGCCGAGGCCGGCGTCAACGCCCACCGCGTGGAGATCCCCGACGCCGAGGCCGGGAAGGACCTCCAGGTCGCGGGGTACTGCTGGGACGTGCTCGGCAAGATCGGGCTCGGCCGCAAGGACACCGTGGTGAGCCTGGGCGGCGGGGCCGCCACGGACCTGGCGGGCTTCGTGGCCGCCACCTGGATGCGGGGGGTCCGCGTGGTGCACATCCCCACCACCCTCCTGGCCATGGTCGACGCGGCCGTGGGCGGCAAGACCGGGATCAACACCGACGCGGGGAAGAACCTCGTCGGCTGCTTCCACGAGCCGGCGGCCGTCTTCATCGACACCGCCACCCTCGAGTCGGTGCCGCGCAACGAGCTTGTCTCCGGCATGGCCGAGGTGGTCAAGTGCGGCTTCATCGCGGACCCCGTGATCCTCGACCTCATCGAGGCCGATCCCGAGGCGGCCCTCGACCCGACCGGCGACACGATCGTCGAGCTCATCCGCCGCAGCGTGCAGGTCAAGGCCGACGTCGTGGGCCAGGACCTCAGGGAATCGGGCCTGCGCGAGAACCTCAACTACGGACACACCCTCGGCCACGCGGTCGAGCGGCGCGAACAGTACCGCTGGCGGCACGGCGCGGCCGTGAGCGTGGGCATGTGCTTCGTGGCCGAACTGGCGCGGCTGGCCGGCCGCCTCGACGACGCCACGGCCGACCGTCACGCCTCGATCCTGTCCTCGCTGGGGCTCCCCACCGGGTACGACGAGGACGCGTTCCCCCGGCTGCACGAACTCATGGCCGGGGACAAGAAGAACCACTCCGGGTTCCTGCGCCTGGTGGTGCTCGACGGCCTCGGCCGCCCCGCTCGCATGGAGGCCCCGGACCCGTCGCTCATGGTGGCGGCCTACGCGGCGATCTCCGAGGGCCGCCGACCCAGCGGTGGCGGGATCCTGCTGTGACCGACCGGTTGGCCGCGCGGCGTCGCGACGTGGCCGCCGCCGTCGTCGACGCGGGGGCGACCGCGCTCCTCGTCACCGATCCCCGCAACATCGCCTACCTCACCGGCTTCCGCGGCTCCGGCGGCGCCGCCCTGGTGGAGGACGACGGCGAGGCGGTGCTCTGCACGGATTCGCGTTACGAACTCCAGGTGGTCGAGCAGGCGCCGGGCGTGGGGCACGTGATCTCCCGGGAGTACGTCCCGGGAGTCCTGGGGCGCCGCCGTGGACCCGCGGACGCCCCGCTCGCGGTGGAGGCGGACGTCCTCACCCTGTCGGCCGCGGCCGCCCTGCGCCGGTCCCTCCGGGAGGCCGGGGCGTCGGGCACCCCGATCGTGGAGACCAGCGGGTTGGTCGAGCAGGTCCGTCGCACCAAGGACCCGACCGAGCTCGACACGATCGGTCGGGCGTGCCGGATCGTGGACCGCGCGTGGACCGATCTGCTGGCGAGGGGGCTGCTCGCCGTGGGCCGCTCCGAGCGGGAGGTCGCCGCGGATCTCGAGCACGCGATGCGCAGGGCCGGGTCCGACGGCGTGGCCTTCGAGACGATCATCGCCTCGGGCCCCAACGGCGCCCACCCGCATCACGTGCCCGCGGACCGCGTGCTGGCCGACGGGGACCTGGTCGTGGTGGACTTCGGCGCGACGGTCGCCGGTTACGCCTCCGACTGCACCCGGACGGTGGCGCTGGGCGGCGCGGCGGACCGGTTGCTCGACGCCTACGAGGTCGTCCGGCGCGCGCAGATCGCCGGTGTCGACGCGGTCCGCGCGGGGCTCTCCTGCGCCGAGCTGGACGGGGTCAGTCGCGGGATCATCGCCGGCGCCGGATTCGGCGACCACTTCGGCCACTCCCTGGGACACGGGGTGGGGTTGGACGTCCATGAAGCGCCCGCGGTGTCGCAGAGATCCACGAGTACACTGTCCGACGGCGATGTGATCACCATCGAGCCGGGGATCTACCTCCCGGGCCTCGGGGGGATCCGAATCGAGGACACCGTGGCCGTCACCGGCGGCGGCGGCAGGTCCCTGACCACCACGTCGACGGCGCTCAGGGTGCTCTGAGCAGCCGTCCCACGAAGATGCGCGCGGCGCCGGTCCCCGGCCGCCCGCGGCCGACCCGCGAAGGAGAACCGACCATGGCGTCCACCGCCGACTTCAAGAACGGCCTCGTCATCAAGGAGGAGGGGAACCTCTGGCAGATCCAGGAGTTCCAGCACGTCAAGCCCGGTAAGGGTCCGGCGTTCGTCCGCACCAAGATGAAGAACGTCGTCTCGGGCAAGACCATCGACAAGACCTTCAGCGCCGGCGTCAAGGTGGAGACCGCGACGGTGGACCGCCGGGACATGACGTTCCTCTACCGCGACGGCGAGGACTACGTCCTCATGGACGAGAAGGACTTCGAGCAGATCAACGTGCCGCCGAGCGTCATGGGCGACAGCGCGCGCTTCCTGCTGGAGAACACCAGCGTGCAGGTGTCCGTGCACGAGGGCGTCCCGCTGTTCGCCGAGATGCCCGTCTCCGTGGACCTGCTGGTCCAGCACACGGACCCGGGCCTGCAGGGCGACCGCTCGACCGGTGGGACCAAGCCGGCCACGCTCGAGACCGGCGCGGAGGTCCAGGTTCCGCTGTTCATCAACACCGGCGACAAGCTGAAGATCGACACCCGCGACGGGCGCTACCTCAGCCGGGTGAACGACTGACCATGACGGACGACGTCGACTACCGGCGCCGGGGCTCCCGGTTCCGGGCGCGGAAGCGCGCCGTGGCACTGCTGTTCGAGGCGGAACTGCGGGATGCGGACGTGGTGGAACTCGCCGAGGAGCGCCGCAGGATGGGTGCCGACTCCCAGGAGTTCCACGACGTGGCGCCGTACACCATGGAGATCGTCACCGGCGTGGCGGAGCGGCTCGACCGCCTCGACGCGATGATCTCCGAGCACCTGCGCGAATGGACCCTCGAGCGCCTCCCGGCCGTCGACAGGGCGGTGCTCCGCGCCGGCGCGTGGGAGCTGCTCTTCGGCACCGAGCAGGTGGATTCGGCCGTCGTCATAGACCAGTCGGTGCTGCTGATCACCGAGCTGTCCGCCGAGAAGTCGGTGGCCTACGTCAACGCCGTCCTCGACCGGGTCGCGGGGCTGGCCGAGCACATCCGGGCCGCCGAGCGAGCGGTGTCGGCCCTGGGATCGGCGGAGGCCTCGGACGTGTCCGAGCCCACCCCCGACACGCCGGAGGCGGGCCCCGGGGACTGATAGAGTTCGGTCCCGAAAGCTATCCCTTTAACGAGCCGTCCAGCGAGGCGGACAAGGAGGTGGTGATCGGTGAACGCTGATGGTCCGGATACGACCTCGGTCTCACTCTTCACGTCCGACGACGTCGCCAGGACGGTCTCCCGCCTGGCACATCAGATCATCGAACGCACGGCGGCGGACGCGCCCGACTCGGGCCCCGTGGTCCTTCTCGGCATCCCGACCCGAGGGGTGCCCCTGGCGCACCGCCTGGCCGAGCGAATCCGCGAGTTCAGCGGAGCGGACGTCCACGCCGGGTCGCTGGACGTCACCCTGTACCGCGACGACCTGGCCGGCGGCCCGCACCGCCCGATGGGCCCGACCTCGGTCCCGGCGGCCGGGATCGACGCCGCCACGGTCATCCTCGTCGACGACGTCCTCTTCTCCGGCCGGACGATCCGGGCGGCGTTCGACGCCCTCCGCGACCTCGGCCGTCCCGCCCGCGTCCAGCTCGCCGTCCTGGTGGACCGGGGGCACCGGGAGCTCCCCATCCGCGCGGACTACGTGGGCAAGAACGTGCCGACAGCCCGCGACGAGGACGTCTCGGTCCGGTTGACGGAGATCGACGGCCGCGACGCGGTGGTCCTCGTGCGGCCCGACCCGGAGGGCACGCGATGAAGCACCTGCTGTCTGCAGCCGATCTCGACCGCGACGCGGCGCTGTCCATCCTCGACGAGGCGGGTCGGCTCAAGGACGCCCTCCTCGGCCGCGAGGTGCGCAAGCTCCCCACCCTGCGGGGCAGGACCGTCCTCACCGTGTTCTACGAGAACTCCACCCGCACGCGGGTGTCCTTCGAGACCGCCGGCAAATGGCTGAGCGCGGACGTCATCAACGTCTCGGCCAGCGCCTCGTCGGTCCAGAAGGGCGAGTCCCTCCGGGATACCGCGATGACGCTGACGGCCATCGGTGCGGACGCCCTGATCGTGCGGCACCCCGCCTCCGGGTCCGCCCAGCAGATCGCGCGGTGGGTCGCGCCGGGCGGTGTCGGTCCGTCGGTGATCAACGCCGGGGACGGGATGCACGAGCACCCCACGCAGGCGCTGCTCGACGCCATGACCATCCGGGAGCGCCTCGGCGGGATCGAGGGACGACGGGTGGTGATCGTCGGCGACATCCTCCACTCGCGCGTCGCCCGGTCCAACGCCCTGCTCCTGTCCACGCTCGGGGCGGAGGTGGTCCTGGTGGCGCCGCCCACGCTGCTGCCCGTGGGCGTCGGGACGTGGCCGGTGCGCGCCTCGACCGACCTCGACGCCGAACTGCCCGGGGCGGACGCCGTGATGATGCTGCGGGTCCAGGCCGAACGGATGAACGGGGGATTCTTCCCGTCCGCCCGCGAGTACGCGATCCGCTACGGGCTGGGTCCCGCCCGCGCGGCGCGACTCCCCGGGCACGCCGTCGTGCTCCACCCGGGCCCGATGGTCCGCGGCATGGAGATCGGGTTCGACACGGCGGACGCCCCGTCGTCCGCGATCCTCCAGCAGGTCACCAACGGCGTCCACGTGCGGATGTCGGTCCTGCTCCACACTCTCGTCGGAACGGAAGGAACCCCCGAGTGAGCGTCCTCGAACCCCCGGCCCTGCTACTGCGCCGGGTGCGGCCGTACGGGGAGGGAGACCCCGTCGACGTGCTCGTCCGCGACGGTCTCATCGCCGCGATCGGGCCCGACGCGGGCGGTGCCACCCCCGACGGGGACCCCGGCACCGTCGAGGTCCACGACCTGGACGGCGCGGTGCTGCTGCCCGGGTTCGTCGACCTCCACACCCACCTCCGCGAGCCCGGCCGGGAGGACACCGAGACGATCGCCACCGGCTCGGCGGCCGCCGCCCGCGGCGGCTACACGGCGGTGTTCGCCATGGCCAACACCCAACCGCCGCAGGACAACCAGACCGTCACCGATTCGGTGTGGCGGATCGGGCGGTCGCTCGGGCTGTGCGACGTCCACCCGGTGGGCGCGGTCACCGTCGGGCTGAAGGGCGAGCAGCTCACCGAGATGGGGCAGATGGCCTCCGGTGAGGCGAAGGTCAGGATCTTCTCCGACGACGGCATGTGCGTGGACGACCCGCTGGTGATGCGTCGGGCGCTGGAGTACTCCGCCGGCCTCGGCGTCCTGGTGGCCCAACACGCCGAGGAGCCCCGGCTCACCCGGGGTGCGGTCGCGCACGAGGGGCCGACGGCCGCGCGGCTGGGGCTCACCGGGTGGCCGCGATCGGCCGAGGAGTCCATCGTCGCCCGCGACGCCATCCTCGCCCGGGACGCGGGCGCCCGGGTCCACATCTGCCACGCGTCCACGACCGGCACCGTCGAGTTGCTGAAGTGGGCCAAGGCGCAGGGGATCTCCATCACCGCCGAGGTCACGCCCCACCACCTCCTGCTCGACGACTCGCGGCTCGAGTCCTACGACGGCGTCTACCGGGTCAACCCGCCGCTGCGCGAGGCCCACGATGCCCGCGCGCTGCGCGAGGCCCTCGTCGCGGGCGTGATCGACTGCGTGGCCACCGACCACGCACCCCACGCCGCGCAGGAGAAGTGCTGCGAGTTCGCCGCCGCCCGTCCCGGCATGCTCGGGCTGGAGACCGCCCTGCCCATCGTGGCGGCGCTCCTGGTCGAGTCGGGGGAGATGACCTGGCGCGATCTCGCCCGCGTCATGAGCACCCGGCCCGCCGAGATCGCCGGCCTGCCGGATCAGGGGCGACCGATCCAGGTGGGCGAGCCCGCCAACCTCGCCGTCGTCGACCCCGATTCCCCGTGGACCGTCGTCGGCGAGGAACTCGCGAGCCTGTCCGCGAACACCCCCTACGAGGGCATGACGTTCGCCGCCCGGGTCGTGGGCACCGTCTACCGGGGCCGGATGACGAGCCTCGACGGGACGGTGCTCGCATGAGCCAGGACGCGTGGACCGTACTCGTCGTGCTCGCGGTGTTCCTCGGGCTGCTCGGGTTGATGGCGCTGGGGTGGCGCAACCGCAGCCGGTCCCAGGCAGGCCTGTTCGACCGGCTGCCGCCGGCCCCCGCCGATCCCGGTGCGGTGGTCCTCGGCCCGCTGACCGGCGTGTACATCGGCAGCACGATCGCGGGGGACTGGCAGGCGAGGATCGCCAGGGCACCGCTGGGGCACCGCTCCGCCGGCACCCTCACCGCGTACACCGGCGGCCTCGCGCTCGACCTGGTCGACGCCACCGTGTGGATCCCCAGGGCGGACCTCGTCGACGTGCGCCGCGCGTCCGCCCTGGCCAACAAGACCGTGCCCGGCGGCGGCATCCTGGTCGCCCGGTGGCACGTCGACGGCAGCGACGGCCGCTCCCTGATCGACACCGGCTTCCGGGCCGACGACAAGGACTCGTACCCCCGCTGGGAGGCACTGCGCGGCGACGCCACGCCCGCCGACCTGCCCGACACCCCCGAGACGCCCAGCTCCACCACCGAGGAGAAGCAGTGACATCGCACAACAGCACCACAGCCGCACCGGGGGCCCGTCAGCCCGCCGCGCTCGTCCTGGAGGACGGCCGGATCCACCGCGGCACCGCCTTCGGGGCGACCGGCACCACCCTCGGCGAGGCGGTGTTCACGACCGCCATGTCCGGGTACCAGGAGACCCTCACCGACCCGTCCTACTGCCGGCAGATCGTCGTCACCACCGCACCCCAGATCGGCAACACCGGGTGGAACGACGAGGACGGCGAGTCGCTTCTCGACGGCGAGGACGGCGGCGGCCGGATCTGGGTCTCCGGACTGGTCATCCGGGACCTCTCGCGCCGCGCGTCCAACTACCGGTCCCGGCGCACCCTCGAGGACGAGCTGATCGCGCAGGGGACGGTCGGCATCGCCGACGTCGACACCCGGGCGGTGGTCAGGCACATCCGCGACCTCGGCGCGATGAAGGCCGGCATCTTCTCCGGGGCGGACCTGGTCAGCGACGAGTCGATGCTCGCCACCGTGCGCGCGCAGGAGTCCATGGCGGGGGCCTCGCTGTCCGGCGTCGTCTCGACGGACGCCGCCTACGTCGTCGAGCCCGAGGGCCGGGCGCGGTTCACGGTGGCCGCCCTGGACCTGGGCATCAAGACCAACACCCCCCGCATGCTCGCCGCCCGCGGGGTCCGGGTCCACGTGATCCCCGCGGGCTCGACCCTGCAGGACGTCCTCGACCTGGACGTGGACGGGGTGTTCCTCTCCAACGGGCCCGGCGACCCGGCCACCGCGGACGCGGCCGTGCACCTCACCAAGGAGGTGCTGAGCCAGGGGATCCCGTTCTTCGGGATCTGCTTCGGCAACCAGATCCTGGGCCGCGCGCTGGGGCTGGAGACCTACAAGATGCGGTTCGGGCACCGGGGGACCAACATCCCGGTGATCGAGAAGTCCACCGGGGCCGTGGCCATCACGTCGCAGAACCACGGGTTCGCGCTCCGCGCACCGGAGACCGACACCTGGGAGACGCCGTGGGGTACCGCCACGGTCACCCACGTGTGCGCCAACGACGGCACCGTCGAGGGGGTCGCCCTCACCGACGGCTCCGCCTTCTCCGTCCAGTACCACCCCGAGGCCGCCGCGGGTCCGCGCGACGCCGCCGACCTCTTCGATCGATTCGTCAGCCTGCTCGGCTCCTCCGCCGAGGGTTCCGCCGACTCCAGAAAGGGCTCGAACTGATGCCCCGCCGCACAGACATCAACCACGTCCTCGTGATCGGCTCCGGTCCGATCGTCATCGGCCAGGCCTGCGAGTTCGACTACTCCGGCACCCAGGCGTGCCGCGTCCTGCGGGCCGAGGGGCTGCGGGTGACGCTGATCAACTCCAACCCGGCCACGATCATGACCGACCCGGAGTTCGCCGACGCCACCTACGTGGAGCCGATCACGCCCGAGTTCATCGACAAGATCTTCATCAAGGAGGCGGCGGACGGGCACCCGATCGACGCCGTGCTCGCCACCCTCGGCGGGCAGACCGCGCTCAACGCAGCTATGCAGCTCGACGCGCAGGGCATCCTCACCAAGCACGGGGTCGAGCTCATCGGCGCCGACATCCCCGCGATCAACCGCGGTGAGGACCGTCAGACCTTCAAGGACATCGTCGCGAGCGTCGGCGGGGAGTCCGCCCGCAGCGCCGTGTGCCACACGATGGAGGAGGTCCACGCGACCGTCGCCGAACTCGGCCTGCCGGTGGTGGTGCGCCCGTCGTTCACCATGGGCGGGCTCGGGTCCGGCCTCGCGTACACCACCGAGGACCTCGAGCGGATCGCCGGCGGGGGCCTGTCGGCCTCGCCCACCGCGAACGTCCTGATCGAGGAGTCGATCCTCGGGTGGAAGGAGTTCGAGCTCGAGCTCATGCGCGACAACAAGGACAACGTCGTGGTGGTGTGTTCGATCGAGAACGTCGACGCCCTGGGCGTCCACACCGGTGACTCGGTCACGGTCGCCCCGTCGATGACCCTCACCGACCGCGAGTTCCAGAACATGCGCGACGTCGGGATCGACATCCTCCGGGCCGTCGGCGTGGACACCGGCGGCTGCAACATCCAGTTCGCGATCAACCCCGCGGACGGCCGCCTCGTGGTGATCGAGATGAACCCCCGCGTCTCGAGGTCGTCGGCCCTGGCGTCCAAGGCGACGGGATTCCCGATCGCCAAGATCGCCGCCCGGCTCGCGATCGGGTACTCGCTCGACGAGATCACCAACGACATCACCGGCGAGACCCCGGCGTGCTTCGAGCCGACCCTGGACTACGTCGTGGTCAAGGCGCCGCGGTTCGCGTTCGAGAAGTTCCCGGGCGCCGACGACACCCTCACCACCACCATGAAGTCCGTCGGCGAGGCCATGAGCCTGGGCCGCAACTACCGCGAGGCGCTGGGCAAGGTCATGCGCTCGCTGGAGACCAAGGCCGCGGGCTTCTGGACCCTCCCGGACGAGACGATCGCGCCCGGCCGGTCGACCGACGTCGACGCCGTGCTCGCGGACCTCGTGCGGCCGACCGAGGGGCGGATGTACGACGTCGAGCTGGCCCTGCGCCTCGGTGCGACCGTCGACCAGGTCCACGAGGCCTCGGGCATCGACCCGTGGTTCGTCGACGAGGTCGCCGCGCTCGTCGAGCTCCGGCAGGAGATCGTCGACGCGCCGGTGGTCGACGAGGCCCTGCTGCGCCGCGCCAAGCACAACGGCCTGTCCGACGCGCAGATCGCGGCCCTGCGGCCGGAGTTCGCGGGCGCCGAGGGCGTCCAGCGCCTGCGCCACCGCCTCGGCGTGCGGCCCGTCTACAAGACGGTCGACACCTGCGCCGCGGAGTTCGAGGCCAAGACGCCCTACCACTACTCGACCTACGAGCTGGATCCGGCGGCCGAGTCCGAGGTGGCGCCGCAGACCGAGCGCGACAAGGTCATCATCCTGGGTTCGGGACCCAACCGGATCGGCCAGGGCATCGAGTTCGACTACTCGTGCGTCCACGCCGCGCTCACCCTGTCCGAGGCCGGGTACGAGACCGTGATGGTCAACTGCAACCCGGAGACGGTCTCCACGGACTACGACACCGCCGACCGCCTGTACTTCGAGCCGCTGACGTTCGAGGACGTCATGGAGGTCTTCCACGCGGAGTCCGAGTCGGGGACCGTGGCCGGGGTGCTGGTCCAGCTCGGGGGCCAGACCCCGCTGGGCCTGGCCGCGCAGCTCGAGGACGCCGGCGTGCCCATCGTCGGCACCAGCCCGTCGGCCATCCACCTCGCCGAGGACCGTCGCGAGTTCGGCGAGGTCCTGGTGAAGGCCGGACTGCCCGCGCCCGCGTTCGGCACGGCGATCAACGCCGAGGAGGCCACCGAGATCGCCGCGCGGATCGGTTACCCCGTGCTGGTCCGCCCGTCCTACGTCCTCGGCGGCCGCGGGATGGAGATCGTCTACGACGAGTCCTCCCTGCGGTCCTACATCGAGCGCGCCACGGAGATCAGCCCGGACCGACCGGTCCTGGTGGACCGCTTCCTCGACGACGCCGTGGAGATCGACGTCGACGTCCTGTGCGACGGCACCGAGGTGTACCTGGGCGGGGTCATGGAGCACATCGAGGAGGCCGGGATCCACTCGGGCGACTCCGCGTGCGCGCTCCCTCCCATCACCCTGGGCCGGGACGACATCGACCGCGTCCGGCGCTCCAGCGAGGCCCTCGCGTTCGGCATCGGCGTCAAGGGCCTGATGAACGTCCAGTACGCGATCAAGGACGACGTGCTGTACGTGCTCGAGGCGAACCCGCGCGCCAGCCGCACGGTCCCGTTCGTCTCCAAGGCCACCGGCGTCCACCTGGCCAAGGCCTGCGCGCGCATCATGCTGGGGGAGACCATCGCCGAGCTCAAGGCCGAGGGGATGCTCCCGACCGACCGCGACGGCGGGTCGCTCCCGGCGGACGCGCCCGTCGCGGTCAAGGAGGCGGTCCTGCCGTTCAACCGCTTCCGTACCCCGGAGGGCCACCCCGTCGACTCGCTGCTCAGCCCGGAGATGAAGTCGACCGGCGAGGTCATGGGGATCGGCCCGGACTTCGCGGTCGCCTTTGCCAAGGGCCAGCTCGCCGCCGAGGGGGTCCTGCCGACATCCGGGACCGTGTTCGTCTCGGTGGCCAACCGCGACAAGCGTTCGATGGTGTTCCCGGCGCAGCGACTGGCCGCGCTGGGGTTCACGGTGCTGGCCACCGAGGGCACGGCGCTCATGCTCCGCCGCCACGGGATCGCGTGTGAGACGGTCGCCAAACTCACCGAGTCCGGAACCGGCCCGGTGGACGATCAGGGGAACCCGGTCCGGACGATCGTCGACCGGATCAACGCGGACGAGGTCGACCTCATCCTCAACATCGCCTCGTCCACCGGCGGCACCCGGGCCGACGGACACGAGATCCGGTCGGCCGCGATCACCCGGCGGGTCCCGTGCGTGACCACCGTGCAGGGCGCGACGGCCGCGGTCCACGGCATCGAGGCGATGCAGCGCGGGGACGTCACGGTCAGCCCCCTGCAGGAGCTGCACAAGGGCTTCTCCGTCCGATGACCCCGATCGCACCCCGGGCCCACTTCGGGGCCCGTCTGCGGTCGGCCGTGGCCGACCGCGGCAACCTCTGTGTGGGGATCGATCCCCACCCGGCGTTGCTCGAGGCGTGGGGGCTCGGGGTCGACGCCGCGGGGGTGGCCGAGTTCGCCCGCCGATCGCTCGAGGCGTTCGGGGATCT
>NZ_CALMYY010000022.1 GCF_937873725.1 uncultured Dietzia sp. | reverse complement strand
CCCCCTCCCGCGCGTCACCTGTCTCGAATGTGTGTACGAGTCTACCGCCACCCCGACGGTAGCGCAAGAGTTCGAATAGCGCCCCCGCTTCCGCCGCCCTCCCCGCTAGACTCCCGGCATGGCAGAGCCCCCCGCGTCCCCCGTCGACCGAGCCTTCGACGTCCTTCGTGCGACCGCGGCCGGCACGGGGCTCACGCTGAGCGAGATCGCGCGCGAGACCGGCCTGGCCAAGTCCACGACGCTGCGCCTGCTCGGCGCGCTGGAACGCAACGACGCCGTCACGCGGATCGGCCAGCGCTACAGGCTCGGTCCGCTCGTCCACGAACTCGACCCGATCCCGACCTCTCCGGAGTACGAGCGGATCCGGAGAGTGCTCACGCCGTTCCTCGCGCACCTCTTCGAGGCCACGCGCGCGACGGTGCACCTGGCCACGCTGCACGGCGACGAGGTGGTGTACCTCAACAAGCTGCACGGGCCGCGCCCGATACCGTCACCGTCGCGGATCGGCGGCGGACTGCCGGCCTACTGCACGGGGGTGGGCAAGGCGATGCTCGCCTTTGACGACCAGGCCGCCGACCGCGTCGCGCGGGGCCCCCTGGTGGCGTGGACGGACACCACGCTCACCTCGGCCGACGCACTGGCCGTGGAGCTCGCCGAGATCCGGCGGCGGCGGCGCGCCCTGGACCGGGCCGAGCTCACGCCGGGGCTGTTCTGCGTGGCGGCGCCGGTGTTCGACGACGACGAGCAGGGCGCGGGCGGCACGCGGGCGGTCGCCGCGCTGTCCGCGAGCGCGGCGGAGGAGGGCGCGCTCGCCCGCCTGGAACCGCTGGTCACCCGGATCGCGGCGGCCGCCGGACGCGCGCTGGGCGGTGACCGCTAGGAGAACTCCATCGTCACGTCGCCCAGACCCGCGAACTCGGCCCGGAAGGTGTCCCCGGGCGCGGCATCCATGGCGCGGATCGCGGTGCCGGGCAGGATCACGTCGCCCTTCCGGAGCCGGACGCCGAACTTGGCGACCGTCGCCGCGAGCCAGCCGACGGAGTTGAGCGGGTTACCCAACACGGCGTCGGAGCGGCCCGAGGCCAGGAACTCGTCGTTCTTGTAAAGGGTCGCGTCGATCGCGGCGACGTCGATGTCCGCCAGCCGCACGCGGTTGCGACCCACGACGTAGCCGCACGACGACGCGTTGTCGGCGATTGTGTCGGGGAGCGTGATCTTCCAGTCCCTGATCCGCGAATCGATGAGCTCGATCGACGGCACCACCCACTCGATCGCGGCGGCCGCCTCCTCCTGCGAGCAGCCCTCAGGCGGGATGTCGGCGCCCAGGATGAAGCCCACCTCCACCTCGACCCGCGGGAAGCAGAAGCGCGCGGCCTCGACCGGCGAGCCCTCCGGGTACTCCATGGTGTCGAGGAGGTGCCCGTAGTCGGGCTCGTCGACGCCCATCATCTCCTGCATCGCCTTGGAGGCCAGCCCCACCTTGTGGCCGGTCACCACGGCCCCGGCGTCGAGCTTGCGCCGGATGTTGACGAGCTGGATCTCAAAGGCGTCGTCCGGGGTCATCTCGGGGTGGTCGGCGGTCAGCGGCGCGATGGGCGCGACGTCCGCCTCGGCATCCCAGAGCCGCCGGGCGAGCGTGGCGCGGGTCTCATCGTTGAGCATGACGAGGATGCTACCTGGGCCGTCTGGCGTGACGACCCTCGGTTCTATAACGTGTTCTACATGGCAGACCAGGAATTCGACGTCGTCGTCGTCGGTAGCGGTGGAGCAGGCATGACGGCCGCCCTCGCAGCAGCGAAGAAGGGCCTCAGCGTGGTCCTCGTGGAGAAGGCCCCGCACTACGGCGGCTCCACCGCCCGGTCCGGCGGAGGCGTGTGGATCCCGGGCAACTCGGTGCTCCAGAGGGACGGGGTGCTCGACACCCCCGAGGCGGCCCGCACCTACCTCATGTCGATCATCGGGGACGTGGTCGCGCCCGAGCGGATCGACACCTATATCGACCGCGGGCCCGAGGTCCTCGACTTCATCCTGGCCAACACGCCCCTCAGGCTGGAGTGGGTCGTGGACTACTCCGACTACTACCCGGAGGCCCCCGGCGGCCGCCTCGGGGGACGCTCCGTCGAACCCAAGCCGTTCGACCTGCGCCAGCTCGGGTCCGAGGCCGAGAAGCTCGAGCCGCCGTACGCCAAGGCGCCGGTGAACATGGTGGTCATGCAGTCCGACTACCGCTGGCTCAACCTCCTCCAGCGTCCGCACACCAAGGGCGTCCGCAGGTCGATCCGGGTCGCCGCCCGCATGTTCCTCGCCAAGGCCCGCAAGCAGAACTCGGTGGGCATGGGCCGGGCGCTCATCGCCGCCATGCGCAAGGGACTGCTCGACGCCGGCGTGCCGGTCTGGCTCGAGACCCCCATGACCGGACTGGTCACGGAGGGCTCCGGCCGGGACGAGCGGGTGGTGGGCATCACCGTCACCCGGAACGGCGAGGAGATGACCCTCCGTGCCCGGCGCGGCGTGGTCATGGGATCCGGCGGGTTCGAGCACAACCAGGAGATGCGCGACAAGTACCAGCGTCAGCCCATCCCCACCTCGTGGACCGTGGGCGCCAAGGGCAACACCGGCGAGGGCATCGAGTACATGGAGAAGGCCGGGGCCGCCCTGTCCTTCATGGAGGACGCCTGGTGGGGTCCGACGATCCTCATGCCGCGCGGCCCCTGGTTCGCGCTGGCCGAGCGGTCGCTCCCCTGCTCCTTCATGGTCAACCAGAAGGGCGAGCGGTTCATGAACGAGTCGCTGCCCTACGTCGAGGCCGGCCACAGGATGTACGGCGGCGAGTTCGGGCAGGGCGAGGGCGAGGGCGAGAACGTGCCGGCCTGGATCGTGTTCGACCAGGAGTACAAGAACCGGTACCTCTTCGCAGGCCTGCAGGCCAAGCAGCCGCTGCCGCGCAAGTGGCTCGAGACCGAGAACTTCCACAAGGCGGACACCCTCGCCGAGCTCGCCGCGCTGATCGACGTGCCGGCCGAGGCGCTCGAGAAGACCGCCGCCCGCTTCAACGGCTTCGCCGCCACGGGCCGCGACGAGGATTTCAACCGCGGCGTCTCCGGCTACGACCACTACTACGGCGACCCCACCAACAAGCCCAACCCGAGCCTCGGCCCGGTCGCCAAGGCGCCGTTCTACGCAGTCAAGATGGTCCCGGGCGACCTCGGCACCAAGGGCGGCGCGAACACCGACGTCCACGGCCGCGTCCTCCGCGAGGACGGCTCCGTCATCGACGGCCTCTACGCCGCCGGCAACGCCTCCTCCCCGGTCATGGGTCACACCTACGCCGGGCCCGGCGCCACCATCGGCCCGGCCCTGGTCTTCGGCTACCTCGCCGTGGAGAACATGCTGGCCAACGACGCGACCACCCCGAAGTCAGGAGTCTGACGTGCCCATCGATCTGAGCAAGGCCCTCGGCGCGCAGCTGCCCCCGCAGGAGTTCTCCTGGTCCGCCTCCGACGTGGCGCTGTACGCGCTCGCCGTGGGTGCCGCGGGCGACCCGATGGACACGAAGGGTCTCGAGTACGTCCACGACGCCGCGCCCAAGGTGCTGCCGTCGTTCGCGACCGTCGCGGCCACGATGAACGTCACCGAGGCGCCGCGGGTGTCCTTCCCCGGCGTGGAGATCGACCTGGCCAAGGTGGTGCACGGCAGCCAGTCCGTGCGCCTGCACCGGCCGATCCCGGCCGACGGAACCGCGACGACGACGACGACGATCGCCGAGATCCAGGACAAGGGCTCCGCCGCGGTGATCATCCAGGAGTCCGAGACCGTGTCCGCCGACGGCGAGAAGCTGTGGACCTCCCGGTCCGGCATCTTCGCCCGCGACGAGGGCGGCTTCGGCGGCGAACGCGGCACCTCCGAGAAGGTCGAGTACCCCGAGCGGGAGCCCGACCACACCATCGAGGTCGCGTCCTTGCCGCAGCAGGCACTGCTCTACCGCCTGTGCGGTGACCGCAACCCGCTGCACTCCGATCCCGCGTTCGCCGAGGCCGCGGGCTTCCCGCGTCCGATCCTCCACGGGCTGTGCTCGTACGGGCTGGTGCTGCGTGCGGTGGTCGACACGGTGCTGGGCGGCGACGTCACCCGCGTCCACGGCTACGGCGTGACCTTCGGCGGGATCTTCTTCCCGGGCGAGACCATGCGGATCCGCGTGTGGGAGGACGACTCCCGGCTGCTCGTGGCGGCCACGGTCGCCGAGCGCGACGACGCGCCCGTGCTCAAGAACGTGGTGGTCTCGCTCGCCTGACGGGCACGCCCGGTGAGCGGGAAGTCGGCGATTCCCGCCCCCCCGGCGCGCCCCGCGCCGCACCATGGAGGAATGACCACCCCCACGCGTCCGCGTCTGACCCTCCTCGCCCTGGCCGCCTCCGCCGCACTCGCATTGACCGGCTGCAACCTCGTCGGCGGCGGTTCGGAGGAGGAGGGCGACCCGTCCACCGACTCGCCGGGCACGTCGCTCCAGCAGGACGAGGGGTCCGGGGACGAGGGGTCCGGGGACCAGGGCGACGACGGCGGCGATGAGGGCGACGAGGGCGGCGACGACAGCTGATCCGCCGCCCGGGTCAGCAGAGGTCGCGGAACTGCTCCACCAGCCGGATGCGGCCGTCGGCGTCGAGGGCCATCGGCGTCACGGTGAGCGTGGTGGCCCCGGCCTCGCGGAACGCCTCGACCCGCTCGGCCACGTAGGACGCGGGCCCGATGAGCGAGACCGAGCGGACCAGCTCGTCGGGTACGGCCGCGGCGGCCTCGTCCTTCTTCCCGTCCAGGTACAGGTCCTGGATGCGCGCGGCCTCGGCCTCGTAGCCGTACCGGCAGGCGAGCTCGTTGTAGAAGTTCTTGCCGCGCGCGCCCATGCCACCGATGTAGAGGGCCAGGTGCGGGCGGACGAAGTCCAGGTAGCCGGGGACCTCGTGCTCCTCGCAGATGGCCAGCGGCGGGCCCGCGTACACCTCGAGCTCCCCGAGCGACGGGTCCCGCTTGGCGCGGCCCTTGGCCAGCGCGTCGCCCCAGGCGAGGCCGGCCTTCTCCGGGTGGAAGAAGATCGGCTGCCAGCCGTCGGCGACCTCGGCCGCCAGCTCCACGTTCTTGGGCCCCAGCGCGGCCAGCACGATCGGGATGTTCTCCCGCACCGGCTGGTTGATGAGCTTGAGCGGCTTGCCCAGGCCCGTGCCCTGGTCCGCGGGCAGCGGGATCTGGTACTTGGCACCGTTGTGCACGACCTTCTCGCGGCGCCACACCTGACGGCAGATCTCGATGATCTCGCGGGTCCGGGCCAGCGGCGCGTCGTACTTCACGCCGTGGAAGCCCTCGACCACCTGCGGCCCGGAGGCCCCGAGGCCCAGGGTGAAGCGCCCGTCGGACACGTAGTCCAGGCCCGCCGCCGTCATGGCGGTGAGCGTGGGCGTGCGCGTGTAGATCTGCAGGATGCCGGAGGCCAGCTCCATGCGCGTGGTCTTGGCCGCGAGGAACCCGAGCTGGCTCACGGCGTCGAAGGAGTAGGCCTCGGGGACAAAGGCGATGTCCAGCCCCGCCCGCTCGAGGTCCGCGGCCTCCGCCGCCGTCTCGGCGAACCCGCCGCTGTAGTTCAGAGCCATTCCGATGCGCATGTGCGCGACACTACCGGGGGGCCGGCACCCGGATTCCGCGGGTCACCGCGTCGACCTCTCCCCCCACGCGGACAAACACGCCGACCCGCCGCCGCAGCAGGGTGTCGCCCCGCTCGTACCCCAGGAATCGGAACCCGGCGTCCGCGGCCACGGCCAGGACCGTGGGCTCGGGCAGGTCGACGTCCGAGGTGGGGACAGCGACGAGGTCGGCGGTCCCCAGCATCCGGGCCAGCCGCAGGCGGCGCACCCGGACGTCACCCCGGCGGCGCAGCGCCCGACGCGCCGCCACCGCCGCGAGCGCCACCGGCCACAGGGCCGCGGGCAGCAGCGCCACCAGCAGCAGCACCCAGCCGGGGCTCACCGGTCCGCCGCCCGGGTGAACCGCATCGGCTCCGTCCACGGCCCGACCCCGACCAGCGCCTCCACGCCCCCGACGGGCTCGAGGCCCCTGGCCCGGGCCGCGGCCAGGATCACCACCCGGGGAAGCCGGAACTCCCACGGGCGGATGACCAGCTCGTCGTCGTCGTATTCCTCCAACCGCGCCGCCAGCGCCCGGGCGCGGCGGCCGTGCCGGTCCTGGAACGCGAGGGCGAGGCCGCGCACCCGCGCGGCCGGGTCGAATTTCCCCATGCACCGGATGGTACGGGGCCGTAGGCTCGCGGCCATGGCCCCGACGTCGCGCCAGAAGTCCGAACCGCATCCCCCCGGCCCCCGGCCGGCCGAACCCGAGCTGACCGACGACGGCCACGTGGTGGAACCCAGCGCCGACAGCTACCGTCACGCGGCCGAGCTCGAGGTGGACCGCGAGTGGTACAAATCGGCCGTCTTCTACGAGGTCCTGGTCCGGGCGTTCAACGATTCCGACGGCAACGGGACCGGCGACCTGCGGGGACTCACCGAGAAGCTCGACTACCTCCAGTGGCTGGGCGTCGACTGCCTGTGGCTGCCCCCGTTCTACGATTCGCCGCTGCGCGACGGCGGCTACGACATCCGCGACTTCCGGGCGGTGCTGCCGGAGTTCGGCACCGTCGAGGACTTCGTGGAGTTCCTCGACCAGGCCCACCGGCGCGGGATCCGCGTCATCACCGACCTGGTCATGAACCACACCTCGGACACCCACGCGTGGTTCACCGAGTCCCGCTCCGACCCGGACGGCCCGTACGGCGACTTCTACGTGTGGTCCGACGACGACACCCGCTACCCCGGGGCCCGCATCATCTTTGTGGACACCGAGTCCTCCAACTGGACCTACGACCCGGGGCGCGGCCAGTTCTACTGGCACCGCTTCTTCTCCCACCAGCCCGACCTCAACTACGACAACCCCGAGGTCCAGGAGGCGATGATCGACGTCCTCCGGTTCTGGCTGGACCTGGGGATCGACGGCTTCCGCCTGGACGCCGTGCCGTATCTGTTCGAACGCGACGGCACCAACTGCGAGAACCTGCCCGAGACGCACGAGTTCCTGCGCAGGTGCCGCGCGGTGGTCGAGCAGGAGTACCCCGGGCGCGTGCTGCTGGCCGAGGCCAACCAGTGGCCCGAGGACGTGGTGGACTACTACGGCGAGCCCGAAGTGGGCGACGAGTGCCAC
This sequence comes from uncultured Dietzia sp., assembly GCF_937873725.1. Classification (GTDB taxonomy): domain Bacteria; phylum Actinomycetota; class Actinomycetes; order Mycobacteriales; family Mycobacteriaceae; genus Dietzia. The sequence goes on along the minus strand of NZ_CALMYY010000022.1, from coordinate 1,031 downwards.
ATGGCGTTCCACTTCCCGCTGATGCCGCGGATCTTCATGGCCGTGCGACGGCAGTCCCGCTTCCCCGTCACCGAGATCCTGGCCCACACCCCCGCCATCCCGTCCTCGGCGCAGTGGGCGATCTTCCTGCGCAACCACGACGAGCTGACGCTCGAGATGGTGACCGACGAGGAACGCGACTACATGTACGCGGAGTACGCCAAGGATCCGCGGATGAAGGCCAACATCGGCATCCGCCGCCGCCTGGCCCCCCTGCTCGACGGCGACACCAACCAGTTGGAGCTGTTCACCGCGCTGCTGCTGAGCCTGCCGGGCTCGCCGATGCTGTACTACGGCGACGAGATCGGCATGGGCGACAACATCTGGCTGGGCGACCGCGACGGCGTCCGGACCCCCATGCAGTGGAGCCCCGACCGCAACGCCGGCTTCTCCCGCGCCGACCCGGGCCGCCTCTACCTCCCGGTGATCATGGACCCGCAGTACGGCTACCAGGCCGTCAACGTGGAGGCGCAGCTCAACTCCACCGCGAGCCTGCTCCACTGGACCCGGCGGATGATCCACGTCCGCAAGGACCATCCCGCGTTCGGCCGGGGCGAGTTCACCGACCTCGGCGGGTCCAACCCGTCGATCCTGGCCTTCCTCCGCACGCGCGGCGGCGACGTGATCCTCTGCGTCAACAACCTCTCCCGGTTCCCGCAGGCCGTGCGCCTGGACCTGGCGGAGCACGCCGGCCGTCGGCCCGTCGAGCTCACCGGCGGGGTGCCCTTCCCCGACATCGACGCGGACCCCTACCAGCTGACCCTGCCCGGGTATGGCTTCTACTGGCTCGAACTGCGCCCCCCCGACGAGGCCCCCGAATCACGGGCCTCCCCGCCCCCGACGATGCTGCCCCGACCCCCCTCCCCCCCGCCGGCCGCAACAATGGGGGGCGCCGGAGCGCCAACACCCCCCCCGCCCGCGTCCCCCTCTTCCCCGCCCGCCTCGCCGAAGCCCAGGCCCGCATCGACGCCCGCCACGCCGCCATCCCCTAC
>NZ_CALMYY010000021.1 GCF_937873725.1 uncultured Dietzia sp. | reverse complement strand
AGGAACAGGTTGCGGAAGTGTTCGGTCTGAATGGCCACCCAGCCCGCGATAATGCGGCTCTTCACGGATGAGCGTGGTTGGGGGCGCGACGCGCTGATCTGAGTGGTTGTCGAGGGAAGGGGTCGAGGCCCCCGAGGATCAGAGGACTTCTACCTCTTCTGATCTCAAGGACCTCGACATGGATGACCCTACGTTGTGCTGCCTTGCGCGCGGCGGCTACTGCAACCGATGCGACTTGATCATCGGCGTGGACGGGCTGCATGTGACCGCGGCCGAGCGAGACGCTCGCGGGCGGCTGGTGGTGACGGTGGAGTCCGAGCCGGCCGTGATGGGGTGCCCGTCCTGCGGGGTGCTGGCGCGTGGTCATGGCCGGGACGAGGTCGAGCTGGTCGACGCGCCCGTGTTCGGTGCCCCGGTGCGGATCCGTTGGCGCAAGCGACGCTGGGTGTGCCCCGACCTCGGGTGCCCGGTCGGGTCGTTCACCGAGCAGGACGAGTCGGTCGCGGCGCCGCGGGCGAAGCTGACCACGCGGGCGTGTCGGTGGGCGATCGAGCAGATCCGCCGCGAGCACGCCAGCGTCAACGGGGTCCGCCGCCAGCTCGGCACGTCATGGTCCACGGTGTGGAGTTCCATCAAGCCGATCCTGGCCGCGGCCGCCGATGACGAGTCCCGCTTTGAGGGCGTGAGCATCCTGGGCGTGGACGAGCACGTGTGGCATCACGTGTCCACCAAGCCGGTGCAGGACGGCGGGCGGGGCCCGAAGGAACTCACCGGGATGGTGGACCTGACCCGCGACGAGCACGGGAAGGTGCATGCGCGACTGTTGGACCTGGTCCCGGGCCGTTCCGGCGAGACCTACCGGGCGTGGCTCACCGAGCGGGGCGAGGCCTTCCGCGCCGGAGTCGAGATCGCCACCTTGGATCCGTTCCACGGGTACAAGAACGCCATCGATGACCAGCTCGAAGATGCTCGCTCGGTCCTCGACGCTTTCCACGTCGTCAAAGTGCGCCATGAGGCGCTGTGTGTGCGGATGGAGGTGAGAGACCTCCATCGCCTGGTCGTCGCAGCGGCCGGGTTGAAGTTGAGGGCAGCCTGAGCCAGGAGGTGCTGGTGAGGGTGGGAAGCAGCCCTGACAAAGCCGGGGCGGGCCAGTACTGCCAGATGGTCTGGGCCCGGCGAACGAGGCGGGAAGGTGTAACGAGAGTGAACCAGTGGTTGAACCTCCGTAATCGTGGATCCGGCTCCAACCTGGCGGATGTGGGCCGGGCTGCAGTGCGCGCCGAACGGACGAACGGGGAGGCGACTTCCGGGACGGTCATTGATGCCGGTCCGGGAGGCCGCGAGGAAAGCCTGCGGCGTACTCGCGGCGATGCTGCCGGAGCAGAGCTGGGCACCGCCCCCGCCGACCGCGACACAGTGAACATGGGAACCCTGCCGTGCCCGCCCTACCCGGGCTGCATCCAGCAGCCCGGCGGGCAGGGCCACCGTCGCCTGACGGGCGCGGTAGGGGGCGGAGCCGCCGTAGTAGTCCGAGGATGGGAAAGCCGTCCACATGGCAAAGGGCGGCAGCGAGTCCGCAACGAGGGTGCTGCAATGCCAGGAGGTCGCCGGTGAATACCGACGCGCCGTGGCCGAGCCTGTCACAGGCGCGAGCCCGGGTACTGGGGATACAGGCCAAGTTGCACCGATGGTCGACCGGGGACACCACGGCCCGGTTCGACGACTTGTTCAATCTCGTGGTGGACCCCGCTTTCCTGGTGATGGCCTGGGAGCGGGTTGCGGGTAATCGTGGGGCACGCACAGCCGGGGTTGATCGGGTCACCGCCCGAGCGATCACGGCCGAGGGGCCAGCAGCGGTGACGGCGTTCCTGACCGACCTGCGTGAGCAGGTCAAGTCGGGTACATTCGCCCCGGCGCCGGTTCGGCAGCGGTTGATCCCCAAGTCTCCGGGCAAGTACCGGCGGCTGGGGATCCCGACCGTGACCGACCGGGTGGTCCAAGCGTGTCTCATGCTGGTGCTGGAGCCCATCTTCGAGGCCGACTTCCACCCCTCCTCCTACGGGTTTCGGCCCCGGCGGCGGGCGTGGGATGCGGTCGCCGAGGTGCAGATGTTCGCGTCCCGCTCCTACGAGTGGGTCTTCGAAGGCGACATCACGGCATGTTTCGACGAGATTGACCACACGGCCCTGATGGGCCGGGTGCGTCGACGGATCGGGGACAAGCGAGTCCTGGCCTTGATCAAAGCGTTCCTCAAGGCTGGGATCCTCAGCGAGGACCAGGTCCACCGCGAGTCGAACACCGGCACCCCGCAGGGCGGGATCCTCTCCCCACTGCTGGCCAACATCGCCCTGGAAGTGCTCGACGAGCACTTCGCTCAGGTCTGGGCTGCCATCAGCCCGACCCGGGTCGACCGCTCCCGCCGGCGCCGCCACGGCCTGCCGGTGTACCGCCTGGTGCGTTACGCCGACGACTTCGTGGTCCTGGTGTCGGGCACACGGGAGCACGCCGAGGCGTTACGCGATCAGGTCGGCGACGTCCTGGCCCCGATGGGGCTGCGGCTGTCGCCGGAGAAAACCACCGTGGTCCACATCGACGACGGGTTCGACTTCCTCGGGTTCCGCATCCAGCGGCACCGGAAGCCGGGCACCGGAAAGCGATACGTCTACACCTTCGCGGCCAAGAAGTCGGTGGCCTCGATCCGCCGCAAGGTCAAGGCGATCACGAAACAAGGCACGAACCACGCATTAGGCGACCTGCTGCGCCAGCTCAATCCGGTGCTGCGGGGCTGGACGGCCTACTTCCGTCACGCGGTGGCCAAGGCCACTTTCGGACACCTGCGCCACTACACGTGGAACCGGGTCATCCGATGGCTGCGGAACAAACATCGCAAGACGGGGTGGAAGGCCCTCCGGCGACGATACGGGCCCACCGGCTGGTGGCCCCGCGACGGGGAGACGGCATTGTTTGACCCGGCATCGGTGACGGTCACCCGCTACCGATACCGCGGCGTCATCCCCTCCCGCTGGGCCGCCCTCGCCCACATCGCCTAACGGTTCGACCTCGGCACGGGCTCGTGGAGAGCCGGGTGCGGTGCAAGCCGCACGCCCGGTTCGGGAGGCGGCCCGGGGAAACGGAACAGACGGCAACACTGTCACCGCGCCCCGGGCCGACCTCACCTCGCCACCGCCGTCGTCGACGACGTCCGACGCCGCGTGCAACAGGACATCCACGGCCACCGCGGCCGCAAGAATGACCCGCTCTACCGGATCCGGAACATCCTTCGCGCCGGCCAAGAACGGCTCACCGACCGTCAACGCCAGCGGCTTGCCCAGGCGTGGGCTGCCGACGAACGCCATCTCGAGGTCGAAGTCGCCTGGATGTGTGCCCAACAGGTCCGCGACTGCTACCACCAAGCCAGTCACGCCGACGGCCGTGCGATCGCCGAGAAGGTGCTTGCCTCGTTCATCACGTGCCCGATCCCCGAGGTCAAGCGCCTGGGCAAGACCCTGACCACTTGGAGGGCCGAGTTCCTCGGCTACTTCGACACCGCGGGCGCCTCCAACGGCGGCACCGAAGCCGTGAACGGCCTCATCGAGCTCCACCGCCGCATCGCCCGCGGCTTCCGCAACCGAGACAACTACCGCCTCCGAATGCTCCTCATCGGCGGCGGCCTACCAAGCCTCACCCACGCTCATCCGTGAAGAGCCATATTCCTCGGCTTAACCAATACCTCGGCATAATCCGTGTTAACCCGAGTTCGGG